>JANOHV010000001.1:0-14768 GCA_031406795.1 Candidatus Rokuibacteriota bacterium | reverse complement strand
CTTCCTCCCCGCGGAGTTGAAGAAGAACACCCTGCAGTAGACCGCCCGGCCGGACCGGCGCTCGACCGTGACCCGGCGGCCATCACGAAGACGCCTGCCGACGAGGAAAATGTGCAGTCGGGGTAGGGCGAGGACTTACGTACGATCTCTGCTCCAAGTTCGGAAGGATCGGTGGCGGAAACTGCCATCGTGGTACTCATCGTGTTTTTCTCCTTCAGCGTGTGCCGCTGACTTGCTGGGCGGGGTAAGGCTCCTGCATATAGACAGTATATTGTCCGCATTTGGGCAATGCAATAGCGCTTGACTGCTCCCCTCAGCGACTCTCCCAGGCAACCGTAACCGGCGCGCCCCGGTCGAGCCGCACCAGCGCCATCGGGTGCAGCTGCGCCGGCGTCGGTTGCAGCGCCGGGGCGTCTTTCGGGGGCGCGAGCAGGACGGCGGTCAGTTCGAGGCGGTCGGAGAAGGCGACGGCTTTCTCCACCGAGACCGACTTGCCCGGGCCGGCCTGGGCCCCGGCGAACACCGCGGCGACGCGCTGGGTCGAGAAATCGACCGGCGGGGCGGCGGCCGCGCCCTGAAGCCCGAGTTCGGCGGCCAGCGTTGCCCACTCGGCGGGGTTCGCGGCGACGCGCACGCCAGCCTGTTCGAAGCGCTCCCCGGTCAACCCGGGAAGGTCGAGGTAGGCGAAGGCCGCCATGCGGCCGGAGGCGAAGTCCTCGCTGGCGTGGCGGAAGTACTCGGCCGGCGTGCGCCGGGCCAGTTCGACGACGGCCAGGTTGATCGCCTTGCGCACCGCCTCCTCGGTGGCGGTCTTCTGGAACCCGCCGAAGGCCAGCGGCAGGCGCGAGCGGCCGCCGCCGACCTCGGCGATCAGGCCGCCGCCCATGTCGTAGCCCCGGGCGTCGATCGCCGTGGTGAAGAGCACGCGGGAGGTGGTGGCGTCGATCACGCGCACGTCGATGGAGATGTGCGACTCGGTGTAGGTCGCGGCGCTGATCGGGACGTTGCGGTTGGCATCGTGCAGCACCGCGGTGCCGATCAGCGTCCCGAGCCCGAGAATGCCGCCGCCGATCCCGAGGGAATCGGGCTCGAACGCCGTCACCGCGCCGATGACCAGCAGTTCGGCGCCCTCGATCTCGCCGATCGGGGCCTCGGTGCCGCCGCGGACGCGGCCGCTGGCGCCCAGATCCTGCTCGCGCAGGACCTCTTCGAGCAGGTCGCGCTCGAGCACGATGAACCGGTTGCTGTTGACGAGCGCCGTGGTGAGCATGGTCGCCATGCCGGTGCCGATCTCGGCGCTGCCCTTCCTGGTCTTGTCTTCGAAGGAGGCCACCGCGATGCGCGCCTGCGGGCCGTCGTAGGGCGCAAGGCGCGCGCTGTTCACATCCCCGCCGCCGCCACCGCGGACCGCTGCGGTCGTCGCACAGGCTCCGGCGAGGGACGGGAGCAGCAGCGCGACGGCGAGAACGCGGGGCAATCCGGCGCTGATCGTCAATGTTGACATCCTTCTCACCACGACCGATAGTAGCAGAAATCAATGCTCACGAGAAAGGAAGTGCCATGGAAGAGAAGGTGAAGAAAGCGCTCGATCAGATCCGCGGTTCTCTCCAGGCCGATGGCGGCGACGTGGAGTTCGTTTCAGTCGGGGCTGACGGTATCGTGAAGGTGCGGCTGGTCGGCGCCTGCGCCGGTTGCCCGATGTCGCAGATGACGCTCAAGCAGGGGATCGAGCGCTACCTGAAGCAGCAGATCCCGGAGGTCAAGGAAGTCGTTTCGGTTTGAGCGCGGGAGGAGGGGGTGAACCCCTCCCCTACAGTTTGACGTTCGTGACGGGTGCGCGCGATAAATGCGGCGTCCGGCACCTCGTCTGGGTGAACCGCTTCCCTACAGTTTGACGTTCGTGACGGTGTAGGGGCGGGGTTAATCCCCGCCCGTGTCAGAACCCAGCCAGTTCGTTCATGAGGGCCTTGACGCTCAGGATGCGGTCCACTCGCGAGGCGGTAGCCCCCACCGTGTAGATCGGCTCTTCCTGCTCGGGGTTGTACCCCGCGGAGCTCAGCAGGCCATTGCAGATGCAGAAGTGGTGAAAATTGCTCTCTTTGGCGAGGCAGCGCGTGAAGTTGCCCTTCTCGTCCTTGAGGAGCACGTACCCCTTGTCGCACTTCGGCTTGCGCCGGCGCGCGAGCGCCGAAACGTACATCGGCGACTGCTTGATAACGCGAAACGGCAGGCCGCAGGGGGAGCCGGGGTCGTTCGCGACGAGGATGTCGTCCTCCGTGGCATCGACCACCGCCTGCTTGTAGGCCGCCGTGGCGCTGCTCTCTTCGGTGGCGAGAAAGCGCGTGCCCATCTGCACGCCGTCGGCGCCGAGGGCGAGAAAGCGCAGGATGTCTTCGTGGGTGTAGATGCCGCCTGCGACGATGACCGGGATGTCGCCGTGGGCGATTGCCGACTCCTTGACCGCGGGCAACAGGGCCTCGAGCGTGTTCTCGGGCAGATCGACCTGATCCATGCGAAAACCCAGGTGCCCACCCGCGAGCGGGCCCTCCAGCACGACGGCGTCGGGCCGCTGTCCCTGGCGCTCCCAACGGCGGCAGATCAATTCCAGGGCCCGCGCCGACGAGACGATCGGGATCAGCGCCGTGTCCCCCGGCTTCTGGATCTGGGGGAGCGAAAGCGGCAGCCCCGCGCCGGAGATGATGGCGTCGGCCCCGGCGTCGATCGCGCCGCGCACCGAGGCTTCATAGTCGCGCTGGAGCGCAACCATGATGTTGATGCCGGCGAACCCCCCGGCCGCCTTCGCGAGGGAGACCTCTTCGTACACGGCATCGTAGATGGAGGTCTTCTTCCCGGTCCGCTTCGAAACGAGCCGGTCGAGACAGGCACTCGAGAGAATTCCGAGCCCCCCCGCCGCGGCGACTGCGCTGGCGAGGGGATGCAGGGACACACCGACTCCCATGCCGCCCTGGATAATGGGCAGAGGCAGGCGCTTGCCCTTAATCGTCAGCGGCGGCAGCGAGCTCATCGCGACAAAGATACTCAACTCTCAGGAAAAAGGGAATCGAAAATCTTGCCGGGGTTGAGAATCCCGGCCGGATCGAACGCGCGCTTGATTCCGCGCATCAGCTCGAGGTGCTTGGGCGGCAGCACCTGCGCCAGGTGCTCCTTCTTCAGCCAGCCGATGCCGTGCTCGCCGGAGAGTACGCCGCCGAGACGGTAGACCTCGTCGATCAAGGCCGGAAAGACGATATCTTTCGCTGACTTCCAGGCGGCGTCGTCAAGTCCGGCGCGCAGGATGTTGACGTGGACGTTCCCGTCGCCGGCGTGGCCGAAGCAGATCACGGGCGCCCCGGCGCGCGCGCCGATCGCACTGAGGCGGGCCACCAGTTCCGGGATCGCCATGCGAGGGACCACGACATCCTGCTTGGCGACGTCGCGGTTCTGGGATTTGACCGCCTCGCCGATCGCCCGGCGGGCTTTCCACAGTGATTCCTGGGCGGCGCGGGTGTCCGCAACCAGCACGTCCGCCGCCCCGTGCGCCAGGCAGAGTTCGCCGATCGCCTCGTAATCCGCGCGCACGGCCTCCTCGGTGTAGCCGTCAACCTCGATGATCAGGTGGGCGCCGGCATCGGGGAAGGGCATCTCGCACTCGAGGAAGCGCCTGGTCGCCTCGATGGCGCCGGCGTCCATGAACTCGAGTGCCGCCGGCAGCAGCCGCCGCCGGATGATCTCGGCCACCGTGCCCGAGGCCGCCTCGAGGGTCGCGAAAGGGACGAGCAGCGAGGTCCGGTGCGCGGGAAGCGCCAGCAGTTTGACCGTGACCTGGGTGACGACCCCGAGGGTGCCCTCCGAGCCGATCACCAGGTCGAGCAGGTGATAGCCGGTGGCGTATTTCACGATCTTGCCGCCGAGCGTGAGGATTTCGCCGGTCGGGACGACCAGCTCGCAGCCGGTGACGTAATCGCGCGTCACGCCGTACTTGACGGCGCGCGGGCCGCCGGCGCCGGTGGCCACGTTGCCGCCGATGCTGCAGGAGTCGATGCTCGCGGGGTCGGGGGGGTAGAACAGGCCGGCGGCGGCCGCCTCGCGCTGCAGGTGTCCGGTGATGACCGCCGGTTCGACGACGGCCATCATGTTGTCGGCGTCGATTTCGAGGATGCGGTTCATCCGCTCCACGGAGAGCACGACGCCTCCCCCGATCGCGAGGGCGCCGCCGACGAGGCCGGTGCCGGTGCCGCGCGGGATGACGGGAAAGCGGTGTTCGGTGGCGAGCCGCAGAACGGCGGCGACTTCCGCGGCGGTGCGCGGCAGCACCACGAGATCCGGCGCGGCGGCGAGCCCCGGGGTTTCGTCCCGGCCGTAGGGCTCGAGCGCTCCGGCGGCGGCTACGACGCCACCGGGGCCGAGAACCTCCTCGAGGAGCGGCCGGATGGCGGCGGAAAGGGCCACTTCTGGCTTCGCGAGATCAGCGGTAGAGCAGCACCGGGATCTCGGCGGTGCGCAGGATCCCGTCGGTCGTGCTCCCCACGAAGAGTTCGCGCATCCGGCTGTGCCCGAAGGCGCCCATGATGATCAGATCGCAGGCTTCGCGCCGCCCGACCTGCAGGATTCCCTCGACCGGCGAGCCGGATTCGAGGACGGCTTTGACGCGCAGCCGGTGCGGCTCGAGGTAGGCTTCGGCCTCGGCGAGAGTCGTGCGTCCCTCGTGCTCGTCGGAGGAGACGCACACCACCACAAGCGGCAGGTCGAGCCCAGCGGCGAGCGTCGCGGCCAGGCCGAGCGCGCGATTCGCCGTGCGGCTCCCGTCGTAGGCGACCAGGATGCGCGTCAGGGGGCGCTCCTGCACGGGGGTGACGAGCACCGGCTTGGAGCACCCGCGGACCACCTCTTCAACCGTCGAACCCAGCAGGAATCCGCTCCATGTGGCGTGCTCGCCGCGCCGGCCGACGACGATCGCGTCGTGGGTTGCGGCCGCGTCGCAGATCACGCGGCTGACCACGCCGGTCTCGATCCGGCTTTCGCATTCGAGGCCGGCCTCGCGGACGGTTGCGGCGTGGGTTTCGAGGATGAATCGCGCTTTTTCGGCGAGCGTCTCGCGCACCTGTTGCTGCAGGTCGAGAAAAGGCACCACCCCGACGATCCCGGAGAGGTCGGCGAGGAAGGGGCCCTCGAGCGACACGATGTCCACGACCGACAGGAGGGTGATCCGCGCCGAGGCGCGCTTGGCGAGCGCGATGGCGTAGCCCACCGCCGCGGCCGAGTACTCCGAACCGTCGACCGTCACCAGATAACTCTTGAGCATGGGTCCCCCTCCTGATTCCTGGTGCGCGGGCTTAGTACGTGACTTTGACCTCGACCATGTCGACCCGCTCCAGCGGCTTGTCGCTGCGGTCGCGCGGCGATGCCACGATCTTGTTCACGGCGTCCATGCCCTCGACGACTTCGCCGAAGATCGAGTACTGGCCGTCCAGGTGCGTGGAGGGCGCCACCATGACGAAGAACTGCGAACCGGCGCTGTTCGGGTCGCTCGTGCGCGCCATCGAGAGGATGCCGGGGGCGTGCTTCTTGGTTTGGGAGAATTCCGCGGGAATGGTATAGCCGGGACCGCCGGTGCCGTTGCCGCTCGGGTCGCCGCCCTGGATCATGAACCCGGGGATCACGCGGTGAAAGGGTGTCCCGTTGTAGAAGCCGGCCTCGGCCAGCGAGATGAAATTCTTGACGTGCATCGGCGCCAGGTCCGGGAAGAACTTGACGACGATCTTGCCGAACTTGGTGGTGATCGTCGCCCTGGCGGTGGCGTACTTGGCGATCTCCTCCTTGGTCGGGGGGGTCGGCTTGGAAACCTTGGGAGCGGCGAATGCGGCGGCGGCGCCGACGGTGAGCAGGCTGGCGGCAAGCAACAGGATGGTGCGCATCATGGGTGGATCTCCTTTCGTGTCTGATCGTTCAACGGTGCGCGCCCCGTGGCGGCGCGCCGCCCGGATCGCTATCCCGGCTACTATACCACGGGCCAGTGCCCCTGCGATTCGATCTGCTCCCGAACCCGCTGGAGGTGCCCGAGCGCCAGCGGCTTCTTGCCCGGCGAGCGCAGCAGGTACGCCGGGTGATACAGGGTGTAGAAACTCGTCTCCGGCCAGGCCGCCAGCGCGAACCGGCGTCCGACCTCCCGCTCCATCGCAAACGACTTCTGCGCGGGAACGAAGTGGCGGTGCGCCGTGGCCCCGAGCAGCAGCACCGTGTGCGGCCGCACCAGTTCCATCTGGCGGTGCAGGTACGGGCGGCAGGCCGCGACCTCGTCGAGGTGCGGCACGCGATTGCCGGGGGGGCGGCACTTGACGACGTTCGCGATCAGCAGGTGGCGCTCCGGGTCGAGACCGACGGCGCGGAGCAGTTCATCGAGCACCCGCCCCGCGCGGCCGACAAAGGCCCGTCCCGCGAGGTCTTCCTGCTCGCCGGGGCCCTCGCCGATGGCCATGATGCCCGCAGCCGGGTCTCCGCGGTCGACGACGATGTTCGTGCGCGCGGCGGCGAGGGCGCAGCGCCGGCAGCCCGAGTCGCGCAGTCGCCGGGCAAACGTGCCGTAATCCGGCGCGGCAAGCGGGTCGGTATCCGCATCGGAGCGGGGTTGGTGCATGGCAGTCGTCATTGCGGTATCTAACCACATCCTCCGCAACCGGACAATGCAGGCAATAACCACCGGTCCTCACCCGGCCATCGTTCCCTGCCTCCATCGGGATTCGGGCGGGGATCAACCCCGCCCCTACGACATCCCATTGTCGCCCATCGCGTGACACCGGGTCCGGCCGTTCGTAGGGGAGGGGTTCAGCCCCTCCCGTTTCGCGGCGGGTGCCCGGCCGGGACCAGTTCGAACACCGTCACTTCCGGTGGCGCGAGGAAGCGCAACGGTGGCCCCCAGGTCCCGGTGCCGCGGCTGACGTAGAGCAGGCTCTCCCCCTGCCGGTAGAGTCCGGCAACGTGGCGGAACGAGAGGCGCACCAGCCAACGGAAGGGGAAGATCTGGCCGTCGTGGGTGTGCCCCGAGAGCTGCAGACCGACGCCGAGGGGCGCCGCTTCCTCTTCGAAATCGCTCGGCACGTGCTTGAGCAGCAGCGTGAAGAGTGCGGGGTCACCTTCGCGCATCAGCTCGCTCAGGGGGCGGAGTCGAACCGGAGAGCCGGTCAGCCTCCCGGGCGCCCGGTATTCCTTCCCGACGAGGTTGGCTACCCCGGGAATCACGAGCGTCTCATCCCGCAGAACCCGAAACCCCGCCCCCTCGAGGAATGCCAGCGCCCCCGGGATCCCCGTGTAATACTCGTGATTGCCGGTCACCGCGAACTTGCCCAGCCGCGGCGTCACCTCGCGCCACATCGCCGCGAGCGGTTCCAGGTGGTCGCCGACGGCGTCGAGCATGTCCCCGGTGGCCACTAGCATATCGGGCCGGGCCTCGCGGACGCGCTCGAGGATGCCGCCGAGCCGCCGCCTGCCGATCAGGAGGCCGAGGTGGACGTCCGAAACCTGGACGATCCGGATCGGGGGTGTCCCCGGGGCGAGCCTCGCAGTCGGAACCGGGACACGGCGGATGCGCACGTTCGCGGCTTCGATCGCCGCCCAGCCGACGATGAGCGTCGTCGCCGCGGCGATCCCCCAGAAAAGGCGCGGGCCGCCGAGGGCCGAAAGGCCGGCAACCGGGGCGATCGCCCGCGCGAGGGCCGCCAGCAGGTTCCAAAAGTCGGCGGCAAGATTGAGCGCGAACAGGTAGAAGGCGACCCCCATCCAGAGAAAAGTGAGCAGTTCCGCTGCGTTGACGAGTGCCGACCCATCCCGCAGCAACCTCCCGAGAAAAGGGGCGACGACCATCAGGGCGAAAAACAGGCCGAGGGTGAGCGCCGCCGGCCAGCGCAGCCCGAGTTGGCGGGTGACCTTCCACCAGAGGTAGGCGTGCACGCCGCCGTAGATGGCGGTGGCGACGAGGAAGAAAACGGCTATCTGCGCGCGCGGGGAACTCACGGCAGCTTCGCGAGGTGGCCGGCAGTCAGGGTGTTCACGGCCGCCATTATACCGTTCTCGGTGATTCCTGGACGCTGGCTGCGGCCCGCGGGGGCGAAGTGTGGGAAAAAAGGTCGTTGACAAAATGCCATATTGCAATATATTAATAACATGATTATGGCATCGATGGCGAAGAACGAATGCGACTTGAAGATCGACCAGGCGCGCATCGAGCGCGCCGCCGAGGTTCTCAAGACGGTGGCCCATCCCTTGCGGCTGCGCATCGTCGAACTGCTCGAGTCGGGGGAGAAGAGTGTCAATGAACTCAAAGAGTTGCTCGGCGTCACCCAGCCGCTGACCTCGCAGCATCTGAGTCAGATGCGCATGCGTGGCGTACTCGGCAGTCGACGGGAAGGGACGCTTGTCTACTATTCGATCGCCAATCCGGACGTGGTCAAAGTCATTCACTGCATTCGCCGCAGCTGATCGGGCGCGGCGAAACCAACAAGAGGGAGGAACATACGATGAGCACGCTGAAAGAGACCGTCAAGCCGGACCAGACCCTTGATGTGCGCGGCATGGGTTGTCCGATGCCGCTGTTGAAGGCGAAGAAGGCCGTCGAAACCATCGGCGGCGGCCAGGTGCTCGAGGTTCTCGGCACCGACCCCGGTTCGAAGAGCGATTTCTCCAGCTGGGCCGAGAAGACCGGCAACGAGTACCTCGGCTACACCGAGGAGGCCGGGCACTTCAAGCATTACCTGCGCAAGAAGCAGTAAGGGAGGCGTCATGGCGACTATCGATCCTCAGATCCAGCAGTACGTCGATCAGCGCGTTCAGGAGGCGCTGAAGAGCGCCGGTCTGGTGGCGGGTGCTCCGCCGCGCCGCAACCGCATGGCGATTGTCGCCTCGAAGGGTTCGCTGGACATGGCCTACATGCCGATGATCCTCGGCTCCACGGCCGGTGCGATGGACATGGAAGTCGCGATCTTCTTCACCTTCTACGGCCTGCAGATCATCCACAAGACGGGCAACAAGCACCTGCAGGTTCCGTCGATCGGCAACCCGGCGATGAAGCGCGGCGCGATGGTGGTGCCGAGTATCGTCGGCGTGCTGCCGGGGATGACGGCGATGGCGACGATGATGATGAAGAGCTGGATGGCAAAGGAGAAGGTCCCGTCGATCCCCGAGCTGCTCGAGATGTGCCAGGAGGCCGGCGTCAAGATCCTGGCCTGCCAGATGAGCATGGACGTGATGGGGATCAAGAAGGAAGATCTGATCGACGGTGTCGAGTGCGTCGGCGCGGGGACCTACCTCGGCTACGCCTCCGAAGCCGCGGTCACGCTGTTCATCTAGCCCGGGTCATTCGGGAGGCCCTGATGCGCCCCGGCGGCGGTGCCGTCATTGCCACCTGCGAGCGAAGCGAGTGGGGGGTGCGTGCGGTGGGCACCAGCCCTCCTCCGCGCACCTGTCCCGGCTGCCTTGCCGGAACGCATCATGACGCTCCCGACTGACTCGGGCAGCCAATCCATGAAGTTTCTCTTTCCGTTGTCGGACCACGCGGCACCCTGATAACATCTCCCATCATTAAATGAGGGAGGATTCGTGCTCGGCATATCCAGTGTCTATTACTCGAAGCAGATCGATGACGGCGCGCAGCTGCTCGACGAGTTGTCCGCGCTGGAGTTCGACGGCATCGAGCTGGAGTACCGGGTGCGCCCCGAGACGCTGCGGCAGATGGGGAAGCGCCCCGGCCGCGATGTCCCCGTCCTGAGCGTTCACGCCTTCTTCCCGAACCCGGTGAGCGCCGGGGCGCAGGGAAGCGGCGCGAATGCCTATCTCTTCTCCTCCCCCGACCGTCAGGACCGCGACACCGCGGTGCGCTTTGGCATGGCGACGCTCGAGACGGCGGAGCGCGTCGGCGCCCGCGCGGTCGTGCTGCACCTGGGGCGGGTCCCCGTCGAGCAGGAGCTGATCGCGGAGTACCGGCGGCTCGAGAGCGCGGAGGGGCCGCCGGCGCCGGAGTTGCTGGAGGCGGTGGCCGCGGTCCTGGCGGCGCGCGAGCGCCTGCGCGAGCCGCATCTCGATGCCGTGCTGCGCTCCGTCGAGCGTCTCAATCGCGAGGCGCAGCGCCGCGGGTTGCTGCTCGGGATCGAGAACCGCTTCCACCCGCACGAGATACCGCTGCACGACGAGGTGGGTCTGATCCTGCGGGAGTTCGACGGCGGCGCGGTCCGCTACTGGCACGACGTCGGGCACGCGCTCAATCACCAGCGGCTCGGCATCGGGACCCAGGAGGCGTGGCTCGCAGCCTATGGCAGCCGGCTCGCGGGCATCCACCTCCACGACATCCGCGGCGGGCAGGACCACCTCGCGCCGGGGACGGGCGAGGCCGACTTCACAGCGATCCTGCGCCATCTGCCGAAAGACGCGATCAAGATTCTGGAGATCCGCCCGAGCGTCCCGCGCGAGGAGCTGCTGGCCGCGAAGGATCTGCTGCGCGGGCTGGGGTACTGAGTATCTCGACGGACCAGGCGGAGTCCCCGGCCTCGCCGGCGCCGCGTTGTTTCCGTGCCCCAACTGCTTCCCTTTGCGGGTTGTCGCGGGTATCGTTCTTGGGCCGGTCCCCGACCGGCCTGAGCGTATCGCGGGAGAGGGGCGGGATGGGGCCAAAGAGCGCACGACGGAAGAAGACCGATCACCTTGTCGTGCGGGTGCGGTTCTTCGTCGTTGCGCTGGCACTGCTGATCCTCGCGTGGTCGCTGGCGTTCATGGCCGTGGAGGGGCGGAGTTTCATCGACGCCATCTACTACACTTTCGTCACGGTGACGACCGTCGGCTACGGCGACATCCATCCCGTGAGCACCGCCGGCAAGATGATGGCGATCCTGATCATCCTGACCGGGACCGGGATGTTCGGCGGCCTGGTGGCGAGCGTGACCGAGATGCTGCTCAACCGCCGCGAGCGGAGCGTGCGCCGGGAAAAACTCAACATGGTGATCGGCGCCTTCTTCTCCGAGATCGGTTCGACGCTGCTGGTGTATTTCTCGGACCTCGACACCCGCGTCGAGCAGATCAAGAGCGATCTCGTCGTCAATGGCGACTGGACGGATGCGCAGTTCAGGGCCGTGGCCGAGCGCATTCGCAGCTACGATTACCAGGTGGACGCGGCGCAGGTCGACTTCGAGCGGCTGCGGACCATCCTCGCCCAGCGGCGCGAGTTCATGCTGCGCCTGCTCGAGAACCCGGCGCTCCAGGAGCACGAGCTGTTCACCGACCTGCTGCTGGCGGTGTTCCACCTGACCGAGGAGCTCACGCACCGCAAGAAGGTGACGGACCTGCCGGCAACCGATCAGGCGCACCTGGCCGGGGACGTCAAGCGCATCTACGGACTGCTGGTGCACCAGTGGCTCGATTATCTCCACCACCTCAAGCGCAACTACCCGTATCTCTTTTCGCTGGCGATCCGGACGAACCCCTTCGATGAAAAAGCCACCGCCATCGTCAGTTAGGAGGAAGGAACACATGGGAGTACGAACGTTGCTGGCGACCGCGGCAATCCTGTTGGCCGCGGCTGCGCCGGCTGTTGCCCAACAGGCTGTCTCCGACCCCGTCGTCGCGATGAAGACCGGTCGGGAACTGTTCGAGAAGTCCTGCAAACTCTGCCACGGGCTCGACCGGGCCCTTGCGCCGAGCCGCGACGCGGCCGCCTGGGAGCCGATTCTCAAGCGGATGGTCGCCTACGGGACCCCGCTCAACGCCGAGCAGCGTCCGCTGGTCCTCCGCTACCTCAGCGCGCGCTCGACTTTCGCCACCCGGTGCGCCGGCTGCCACGAGCTGACGCGGGTGGTCGGCGACAAACCGGGCGCCCGTGACTGGAAGGCCCTCACCGCGCGCATGGCCGGGCATGTCCGCGACTTTGAAAAGCAGGGCAAGCCCTTTCCCGGCGGCGCGTTCACGCCCCAGGAACTGGCCGACATCGCGGCCCTTCTCCGGGTCGTCATCCCGTAACCCGTCAGCCCGGGTCACTCGGGCAGCACGGGCTTACCCTTCGAATTTCAAATCCTCGCCGAGGACGCGTTCGGTGCGGTAGTCCGGCAGGTCGGCGTTCATGCCGGCGGCCCTGAGCGCCTCGCGGACATACGTCGAGTCGATCCCCGAGACGATCTGCGCCGGCGTCACCCCCTCGGGGAGCATCTTCAGAGACTTCATGAAGTCCCCCACCACCCGCGCCGAGCTCTTGTAGGGGAACGGGAAGTGGTCGGCGCGGCCCGACTCGAGCGCCAGGTTCAGAACCGGCCGCGGGACCTTGGCGTAGCCCGGGCTCGTCGCGATCGCGTCGATGAACGCCGCGCGATTCTCGGGCTTGTCGGCGAAGATGCAGGCTTCGGCGAGGGAGAGGCTCATCGCCCGCACGGTCCCGGGATTGCCCTCCGCGAAGGCGCCGGTCGTCGAGAGCATGCAGCACGGGTGATTCGCCCAGAGCTTGCTGGTCATGAAGATGACCCGGCCGTTCCCCCTGAGCGCGGCCACGGCGTTGACCGGCTCGGGCATGATGAAGGCGTCGATGTCGCCCCGGGCCAGGCTTGGGATCATGTCCTCGAGCGGAACGATCTTGACCTCGATCGGGGACTTCAGCGCGATGTTCTTTCTGATGAACATCTGCAGCAGCAGGTAGTGGGCGCTCAAGGGGCTGTGCGAGCCGACCTTCTTGCCGGCGAGGTCGTCGATGTTTTCGATCCCGGATTCCTTGCGCACGGTGATCGCGCCGCCCTTGATCCCGGTGGCCTGCGTCGTGACCAGCGGCACGCCGCTCTCCTTGAAGGCGCCGGCCCGGGTGTGGATCGCCAGAAAGAGCGGCAGCATCAGCTGGCCGAACTGGATCCGCCCGGCGATCAGGTCCTTGGCGATCTCGGGCATCCCCGGGTAGAGCACGATGTCGGCCTTCAGGCCGTTCTTCTCGTAGAGGCCCTTGATCTCCGAATAGACGTAGGGCGCCGCGCAGTGGGACGGGGTCATGATGCCGACGCTGACGTTTTTTGTCCCCTTGAACTCCGCGGCGTGCGCGCCGGGAACGCCGAAGAGCGCGCCAAGGTCGGCGAGCTGGGCTGCGGAGAGGGCCAGCAGCGCCGTCCCCGCCGTGGTGAGGAATTCCCGCCGGGTCGCCCCGGTCTGCGTCGCAGCCTTGATTCTTTTCCGGTTTGTCACCCGCGCCTCCTGTAGCCATGGTGAACTTCAGGCGTCGCCCGAATTGGCGACGCAGGTCAATCTACCATGGAAAAATGGCAACGGATTTGGACGGGTACACCGGCCTTGTGGACTCGCGGGCGAATCGCTATTCTTGAACGCAGACGGCCCTCTGGCCGCAAGGAGAAACTCATGGCGAACACCAAGGACTTCGTCAAAGCCCTGCAGGTCGGCCGTCCCCCGAACGTGATCAGGCTTTTTCCCCACTCGCGCGCGCTGATCGTCAGCGGCAAGGCGATCGACCGCGCGATGCTCGCCAAGGGCCAGGCGATGACGATCGCCGCGAATGCCCGCAACGTCTTCATCGTCCGCGGCGTGCTCAAGGCCGCCCAGCGGGCGAACGCCGCCATCATCATCGAGATCGCCAAGTCCGAGGGCGGGGCGGGCGCCTACTGCGCGGTCTCGAGTTGGAACCTGGCGACCTTCGTCGACGCCTGCGCCAACGAACTGGGGGTCACGGTGCCGGTGGCCGTGCATGCCGACCACTACGGCATCAAAGGCGACGCCGACGTCGAGAAGGCGCGGGTCGAGATCCCGTCGATGTTCGACGCGGGCACGACGTCGATCGCAATCGACGCGAGCCACATGCCGGACGACAAGAACCTGCTGGCGAGCATCGAACTGAACAACTACGTGCCGGCCTGGGCCGGACTCGAGACCGAGCAGGGTGAGATCAAGGGCAAGGAGGGGCTCTCGAACAAGGAGGAGGCGCTCTTCCTGATCCAGGGCCTCAACGCGCACGGGATCAGCCCGGACTGGATCGCTCTCAATAACGGAACGACTCACGGCATCGAGGCTTCCTCCGCGGGGATCCAGGTCGACCTGACCTCCCAGATCCACCGGACGGTCGCGCCGTACAAGCTCTCGGGGGCGCAGCACGGCACTTCGGGCAACAGCAGCGACCGACTCCGGCACATCGCCGCCGAGACGCACACGACGAAGGCGAACGTCGCGACCGCGCTGCAGATGATCTCGTGGGGCGTCAAGGTCAACGACTATGGCAACGCCGAACTCGATGCGGGCGGCGAGTTCATCAAGGTCCCGGGCCAGGGCGTCACCGAGGAGGTCTGGGCGAAGATGGCCGCCTTCGCGAAGGAGAAGGGCTGGAAGAAGGGCGACTACAAGAAGCTCAATCTGCCCTTCGAGAACATCCTGCTCGGCCAGCCGCGCGAGGTGCGCGAGCGGATGGCGCAGGCGGTCGAGGAGTTCACCTACCACCTGCTGACCGAGGTCTTCAACGCGCGCGACACGGCGCCGCTGGCGATCGAGGCGATCCTGAAGGCGGGTTCGCACGATCTCGGCCCGAAGAGCGCGCGGATCGAGGACCCGGCGGGCTGGACGCCGGAGAAGATCGCCGCGCGGGCGAAGGCTCTGACGGTCGACAAGGGCCCGGCGGGTGATTTCTCGGACTAGGCATATGCACGGCGGGCGGGGCGAACATGCGATCCCGTGCGCGAGGCGGGCGGGGGTTCTCCCTCGGTCGTGCGTCTGCGCCGCCTACCCGGGAGTGTGCCCGGGGCTCGCGGTCTCGTAACTCG
>JANOHV010000275.1:0-8942 GCA_031406795.1 Candidatus Rokuibacteriota bacterium | reverse complement strand
TCCTTCAGTGAAGCGCGGAAACTCTTTCCGTTCGTGGTGAGCCGTGAGCTTGACGAACGGTCGAACCATGAACGGAAATTTGCCCTATCCACAAGCGCCCTTCGACAGGCTCAAGGCGAACGGTACTGATTTTGCTCCCCTTCACTGAAGGATTATCGCGGGCTGTGCGGGCGCATTGACAATTCCCGGGCTTCGTCGGAAGATGGCCGTCGAGGAGGGCGACGGAATGAAACGATCGTCGACGTTCGCTGTAGCCTTGGCCGCGGGAGGCCTCCTGTGCCTCGCTCCCGCGCTGGCCCGCAGTGCGGACCGGACCGTTGAGCACACCATCCGGTCCGGGGACAATCTGCATCTGATCGCCGGCTATTACCACGGTGATCCGCGCCAGTGGAAGAGCATCTGGAAGACGAACCGGAAGGCGCTCGCCAGCCCCCATCGTCTCGTGCCGGGAAGGGTCCTGGTGATCGAGGGCGCCGGCGACGACGGCTGGCAGGGTTCCTACGAGGACTTCCGGTCCCGGGTGCGCGGCAAGTAGCGGTTTCGTGCCCCCTTTCCGTCTCGTCGCTCCCTTCAGCCCGCAGGGGGATCAGGGGCGCTGCATCACGTATCTCGTCGACGGGATCCGGCGGGGACGCCCGGCGCAGGTGCTGCTCGGCGTCACCGGGTCCGGCAAGACGTTCACCATCGCCAACGTCGTCGAGCGCCTGCAGCTGCCGACGCTGATCATCTCGCACAACAAGACCCTCGCGGCCCAGCTCTTCAACGAGTTCAAGGGCTTCTTCCCCGACAACGCCGTGGAGTACTTCGTCTCCTACTACGATTACTACCAGCCCGAGGCCTATCTTCCCCAGACCGACACCTTCATCGAGAAGGACTCCGCGATCAACGACGACATCGACAAGCTGCGCCACAGCGCCACCCGCTCGCTGCTGGAGCGGCGCGACGTGCTCATCGTGGCCAGCGTCTCGTGCATCTACGGCCTCGGCGCGCCGGAGTACTACGCGCGGCTGCGCGTGCCGCTCGCGGTCGGGGAGGAGCACGGGCTGCGGCGGCTGCTGCGCGAGCTGGTCGACATCCAGTACCAGCGCAACGACCTGGACTTCCACCGCGGCACGTTCCGCGTGCGCGGCGACGTCGTCGAGATCTTCCCGGCCTACGAGGGGGACGCGGCGCTGCGCGTCGAGTTCTTCGGCGACCAGATCGAGCGCATCACGCGCATCGACCCGCTGACCGGCGCGGTCACCGGCGCGCTGGAGTCCGTGACGGTCTGGCCCGGCAGCCACTATGTCGTCCCCCAGGAGGAGATCGACCGCTCGCTGACCGCGATCGAGGCCGAGCTGGCGGAGCGGCTGGCCCGGCTGCGGCGCGAGGAGAAGCTGCTCGAGGCCCAGCGCCTCGAGCAGCGCACGCGCTTCGACCTGGAGATGATCCGCGAGATCGGTTTCTGCTCCGGGATCGAGAACTACTCGCGGCATTTCACCGGCCGCGCGCCCGGAGCGCCGCCGCCGACGCTCCTCGACTACTTTCCGCGGGACTTCCTGCTCGTGGTCGACGAGAGCCACGCGACCCTCCCGCAGGTGCGGGCCATGGCGCACGGGGACCGCTCGCGCAAGACGAATCTCGTGGAGCACGGTTTTCGCCTCCCTTCGGCCTACGACAACCGGCCGCTGAGCTTCGAGGAGTTCGAACAGCGGGTCGGGCAGAGCATCTACATCTCGGCGACGCCGGCGCCCTACGAGCTGGAGAAGGCGGCCGGATTCGTCACGGAGCAGATCGTCCGGCCGACGGGGCTCATGGAGCCCGCCGTCGAGATCCGCCCGGTGGCCGGCCAGGTCGAGGACCTGATCGACGAAATCCGGGTCCGGGCCGCGAAGGGCGAACGGGTGCTGGTCACCGCGCTCACCAAACGCATGGCCGAGGATCTCACCGAGCACTACGCCGAGCGCGGGCTGCGCGTGCGTTACCTGCACTCGGACGTCGAGACGCTCGAGCGTCTGCGCCTGCTGCGCGACCTGCGGCTCGGCAGCTTCGACGCGCTGATCGGCATCAACCTGTTGCGCGAGGGGCTCGATCTGCCCGAGGTCTCGCTCGTCGCGATACTCGACGCGGACAAGGAAGGCTTCCTGCGCTCGGAGACCTCGCTGATCCAGACCGCCGGGCGCGCGGCGCGCAACCTGGAGGGTCGCGTGATCCTCTACGCCGACACGATCACCCGGTCGATCAAGCGCGCGATCGCGGAGATGGCGCGGCGGCGCGCGATCCAGCAGGAGTACAACCGACGCGAGGGGATCACCCCCGAGGGCATCCGCAAGGGCGTTTCCGACGTGCTGGCCGCGATCTACGAGCGCGAGTACGACACGGTTCCGCTGGCCGCCGAGGCGGTCGACGCCTATCGCAGCCTGGATGATGTCGAGCGTGTCGTGCGCGAACTCGAGCGGGAGATGCGCGCGGCCGCGGCGCGGCTGGATTTCGAGCGCGCCGCGGCGCTGCGCGATCGGGTCCGGGGCCTGAAAGAACTCGAGCTCGCGGTCGGGGTCGGCGGCGGCACGGCAGCCGCCGCGCCGGCCGCGTCCGCGCGGGCCGGCGTCCCGCGGGGCGGAAAGCGGCGTGGCGGCAACCGGGCCTGAACCTGCGGTCGACGAGCGTCTGCGGGCGGCTCCGCCCGTCCCCGGGGTCTACCTGATGCGCGGCGCCGACGGGACCGTGATTTACGTCGGCAAGGCCGGCTCGCTTCGAGCCCGCCTCCGGTCCTACCTCGACCCCGCGCGTCAGGGCCCCAAGACCGTGCTGCTCATGTCGCAGGCGGCCGGCGTCGAATGGTTCGAAACCGACACCGAGGTCGAGGCCCTGATCCTGGAGGACTCGCTGATCAAGCAGCACCGGCCGCGCTTCAACATCCGCCAACGTGACGACAAGACCTACCCCTTTCTCCGGCTCTCGGTACAGGAGGAGTTTCCGAGCCTGACCGTCGTGCGCCGGCCGGTGCGCGACGGTGCGCGGTATTTCGGCCCCTACAGTACCGCCGGGGCGATGCGCACCACGCTGCGGCTCCTGCGCCGGCTCTTTCCGCTGCGGCTCTGCCGCCGCCTGCGGCCCGGCCGGCCCTGTCTGAACTTCCAGATGGGGCGCTGCCACGCGCCGTGCGCCGGCAGGATCGTCCCCGAGCGGTATCGCGAACTCGTGCGCGCGGTGGAGCTCTTCCTGCAGGGGCGCGGCGGCGAACTGGCCGCGGGTCTGAAGAACGAGATGGCCTGCGCTTCGCAGGAGCTGCGTTTCGAGGACGCCGCGCTGCTGCGCGACCAGGTTGCCGCGATCGACGCGACGCTCGAGCGGCAGCGGGTGCACGACCCGGAGGGCGACGATCTGGACGTCGTCGGGCTGGTCCGCCTCGGCGAGCGGGTGGGCATCGCGCTGTTGCGCGTGCGCGCGGGCCGACTCATCGGCACCGAGGCTTTCTCGTTCCGGGATCCGCTCGAAGGCGAGGAGGCCGATGCGGCGCTGGCCGGGTTCCTGCGGGAGTGCTACGCCGGCGAGCGGGAGATCCCCCCCGAAGTCGTCCTGCCGACCGAGCCGCAGGGGGCGTTGGCCTTGGGCGCGTGGCTCGGCCAGGTGCGCGGGGCGAAGGTGCGGTTCACCGTGCCGCGGGCGGGGGGGAAGAAGGCGCTGCTGGCGATGGCCGGGCGCAATGCGATGCGCCTGCTGCAGGAGGAGAAGGCCGGAGCCTCCGGCGGCGACGCCCTGCTCGAAGAGCTGGGACGGATCGCCGGCGCCGGCGCGGGGTTGCGGTCACTGGCCTGTCTCGACGCGTCGAATCTGTCGGGGACCGACGCGGTGGTCTCGCTGGTCTGGTGGGAGAGCGGCGCGCTGCGGCGGCAGCGCTACCGCCGCTTCAAGATCCGCCGCAGCGGGGGACCCGACGATTTCGCCATGCTCGCCGAAGCCGTGGGACGGCTGGCCGCGCGGGTGGCGTCGGGGTCATGGACGGGACCGGACGTCGTGCTGCTCGACGGGGGGCGCGGGCAACTCTCCGCCGCAGCGGCGGCTCTGGTCGATTCGCCCTGGCAGCCGCGGCTGCTGTTGGCCATCGCCAAGCCGAACGAGCGACGGGGCACTGATGCGGTCTTCGCCGTCGGGGCCGGAACGCCGCTGTCGCTGCCGAGCGGCGCCCCGGTGCTGCTGCTGTTGCAGCGCGTGCGCGACGAGGCCCACCGGTTCGCGGTGGCGTACCACCGCGCGCTGCGCTCGAAGCGCCTGCTTGCCGGGCCGCTGAGCGGGATACCGGGGCTCGGCGCGGCTCGTCAGTCCCGCCTGCTCGTTGCGTTCGGGGGGTTGTCCGGCGTGAAAACCGCCACCCGGTCGGATCTCGAACGGGTCGTGCCGGCGGGCGTGGCCGCCGCGGTCCACGCCGCGCTCCACCCCGAAGACCCCGCAGGCCGCTGAAAAGGGCCCACCTGCGGCGTTGGGCTTCGCCCTTCGTCACTGCGGCGGCCACCAGGCCACCTCATTCCTCAGGGCTCGCCCGCCTGGCATCTGGACCCTTTTGAGCGGCCTGCTCCGCAGGCGCTGCACCCGGGTAGATCGGCGGCGGTCCTTCCGGAGTCAGGCCAGGGGGGAGGGCGGAAGTGCGGCGGCCTCTATCCCGCCCGCGGGCGGCTGGACTTTCGGCAGGGTGATGAAGAAGATGCTGCCGTGCCCGGGCGTGCTCTCGACCCAGATCTGACCCCCGTGCAGGAGAACGATTTCACGGACGATGCTCAGCCCGAGGCCGGCGCCGCCGAAGCGCCGCGTGGCGGAGGAGTCGATCTGATAGAACTTCTCGAAGATCCGCTCGCGCTCGGCGGCCGCGATTCCGATGCCCGTATCGCGGCAGGTGAGCAGGATTTCGTCGCTGCGGTTCTCGGCGCCGAGTTCGATTTCGCCGCCGTCCGGGGAGAACTTCAGCGCGTTGCCGATCAGGTTGGTGAAGACCTGTCGCAGCTTGTCGGGGTCGCAGACGAGCGCCGGCAGGTCGGGGGAGAGGCGCAGGGAGAAGCGCAGCGAACGGCGGCGGAACTCCTCCTGGAAATTGTCGCCGACCTCGCGCAGGATCGCCCCGATGTCGGTGGGCACGCGGCGCAACACCATCGAGCGCGCATCAAGACGGGAGAGATCGATCAGTTCGTCGATCATGCGTGAGAGCTGCTCGCCGCGGCGCTTCGAGATCTGCACCGCCTCGCGCAGGTGCTGCGCGTCGTTCTCATAGCGCTCGTCGAGGATCAGGGACAGGAAACCGTTGATGACCGAGAGCGGCGTCTTGAGTTCGTGGGAGATGATCGACAGGAAATTGGCCTTGGCCTGGTTGGCGCGCACCAACTCCTGGTTGGCGGCCTCGAGCCGCCGTTTGGAATCCTCGAGCGCGGCGCCGGTGCGACGGACCTGCTCGAGGGACGCCTGCAGATCGCCGGTGCGCTCGCCGACCTTCTGCTCGAGGGTCGCGTTGAGGTCGTGAAGGTTGCGGTTCGCGTCTTGCAGCTCGGAGCTTTTCTCGCGGATCTGCAGGTCCCGGGCCAGGAGGTGCTCGGCCATCAGGTTGAAGCGGGTCGCCAGCAGTCCGATCTCGTCGTGGCGCGCGGCCATCGGCAGGCGGTAGGAGAGATCGTCGCGGATCACCGACTCGGTCCCGCGCAGCAGCGCGGCGAACAGGCGGTTCATGGCCCAGAGCAGATAGGCGAGGGTCAGGATGAAAATGATGCCGACGACGCCGACGGAGGCCTGGATGGATCGCTCCGAGCGCGTGAGCAGCCGCTGGTTCTTCTCGCGCAACTGCCGGACCATGAGCGCGGCACTGGCGTTGACCCGCTGGATGGTCGCGAGAATCTCCTCGCCCCGGGCGTTCGCGATGCCGTTGTGCAGCAGGCGGGTCTGGCGGTCGTTCGTCGTGATGATGATGCTGACGCTCTCGCGATAACGGTCGAGATTGAGCAGGATGCTGCGCACGGTCTCCTCGAGCCCCTCGACCTTTCGCAGCCCGTCGTCGTGGCAGTTGCGGCAATCCTCCTCGCGGACGTGCTCGCGGTAGTGCGGGACGATCGAGCTCATGATCGTCTCGAACGTTGCGATGTCCTCGATCAGCCGGTCGATGTCCCGGGTGTAGCCGGCCTGGTGCTGGTAGAGGCGCGCCTGGGCGGACTGAATGAGCTCGCGAGCCCGTTCGTGGTCGTGGAAGATCTGGTCCTTGAAGATGATCAGCTTCTGGTTGGCGACGAGGAATCGCAAGTTGCCGACGATGAACACCGCGCCGGCGCCGGCGACGCAGAGCAGAAAAACCGTTGCGAGAAGCGCCCGGACGCGCAGACTCACGGGCACCGGGCCTAGTGAACTTCCCGCAGCGGCCAGGCGGCGAGGTCGATGCCGGCCTCCCGGGCCATCGCGAGAACCGGCTGGTAGTCGGTCGCGCCGGTCTCGACGAAACGCTGGGCTTGGAACTGTCGCAGCGCGCGCTGCCCGTCCGGGCGGGTGTTCATCGTGACCAGCGCCTCGCGCAGCTGGCGCTTGAGTTCCGCGTCCAGGTCGGGACGCACCCCGAGGCCGTTGGAAGGGACCTGCGCGGAGTTCGCCAGCACGGTGAGGTTCCGCTGGATCTCCGGGTGGAGGCGGGTGTACTCCTCGTAAACGGTGTTCTTGCAGGCCCCGAAATCCGACTCCCCGTTGAAAACGGCCAGGATCGCGGCGTCGTGGCTGCCGGTGAAGGTCACCTGCTTGAAGTAGGCCGCGGGATCCCCCCGATAGCCGGAGGCGCGCAACAGGCTCAGCGGGTAGAGATACCCGGCGGTCGTCACCTTGTTGACGAGGGCGATCCGCTTGCCCTTCCAGGTTTTCGGATCCTTGCCGATTCCGCTGTCGTGCTTGGCGAAGATCACGCCGGAGTAGGTCGAGACGCCGCTCAGGTCGACGGGACGGGCGAGGAACTCGACGCCTCCCTGGATCTGGGCGATGGCGCCGTTCATGCTGCCGAAGAAGGCGCCCTCGACGCGGCGTTCGAGGATCTCGGAGAAGATCACCTGGTAGTTGTCGAGGAGCTTGAAGGCGACCGGCCGCCCGATCGCGGCCGAGAGGTACTCCTGCACCGGCTGGTAGCGTTTCTTCTGCTCGAAGACGTTACGCTCGGGCAGCAGCGCGATCGTGATTGAGGAACCCGCAGGCGCCGGGCCGGGGGCCGGGCGGGCTTTGTCCGCGGAGGGCGCCTGCCCGCAGGCAACCAGCAACCCCAGTGCCGCCGTACCGAGCAGGGGGAGCACCAGCGCCTTGCCCCGGGTAGACCAACGACCGACGGCGCTCATGGCGGGCTCCTTCGCAGGCTATCCCCGTGTGTCGACCCACTGCTGCCGGCATTATATTCAACTGCGGCGCCGAAAACAACCGGCGGGCAAGCTCAGCGCTGCGCGCGGACCCAGAGTTCCTCGAATTCCCGCAAGTCCATGCCGGCCACGTCGTGAAAGGCCTCGGGGAATGACCGGCCGGTGGCCATCAGATCGAGCGTGCGCGAGGGCAGCCAGAAGCCGTTCAGGCGCACCATCTCGCTGACCGCGAGCGCGGCGGCGGCATAGGCGGCGGCGACCCGCGATCCGCCGCGCAGCGCCACGCTCACCTCTTCCAAAGTCGCAAACCCTCCCCCGGACGCGCGCAGGGTGCGCTGGGCGGTCTCGGGCGAGAGACCTTCGAAGTACCCGGCGAGCCCCTCTTCGAGCCAGAGCGGCAGGCGTCCGGGGACATTCGCGCGGATGAAGGCGTGGGTCAGCTCGTGCGTCAGGATCGGCTCGAGCCGCCGGGCGTCGCACTCGGTCTGGAGGCCGCCGACCGGCACCCGGATCTTCCCGTCGTACGTTCCGCCGACCCAGGCCGGGCTGCGGGTGATCTCGTCGAAGAGCCCGCGGGTGTAGAGAATCACCGGCACGTCGTGCCGGGGCGAGCTGCCGAACTCGCGCCAGAGGCGGTCATAGGCCTTCTCGAGGATCAGCAGCGCGGTGCGGGCGACCTCGCGGGGCACCGGACCGTCGTATTGCAGGGTGAAGTGACTGCTGATGTCGCGCTCGAAGCCACCCGCGGCGCTCAATTCGCGTCCGACACGGGCGATCTTCTCGTTCAGCGAGTGGCGCGGGGCTCCGCTGTCGGCCAGGGCTTTTTCCCACTCGGCGCGCGCCTTCTCCAGCGCGCCCTCCTGGTAGTACAGGTCGCCGGAGACTTCGCGAGCCTCGGCGAGCCCGGGGGCGAGTTCGAGCGCCTGATCGATCCTCCGCCGTGCCTCGTAGCCATCCCCGCGACGCGAGTGCAGGACGCCCAGGAGCAGCTGCGGCGCGGCCGCTGCGGGGGCCAGATCCGCGGCGCGTTCCAGATGGGAGCGCGCGTCGTCGAAATTCCCCGCCCGCAGCTCCTCCTGTCCCTGCGTCGCGAGCGCCGTGGCGAGGTTGCTCCTCGCCGCCGCGAAACCGGGGTCGAGGGCGAGCGCCTCCTCGAATTTCGCCCGCGCCTCGGCAATGGTGCCGGCGCGAAAGAGCGCGACTCCGGCCTCGTTGGCGAGCGCGGCGGGGGAGGCCGCCTGCGTCGGGGTCGCGCTCAGCGCGAGCGCCGCGGCCAGCAGCAGAGGGACGAGGGGGACATTCATGGGTTCATCGTAACACCCGGTCGCGTCGCGGCTCAACCCGCACCCCGAAATTCGCGCGTAACGCGCGGATCAGTTGAGGAGCGAAATCAGGCTTTTCCCGGTGAGGGGAGATGCCAGCTGTTCTGCTGGATCCGCGCGTACGCGCGGATCTGGGCATCGCGGGTGCACGACAGGATTGTTGAGTGAGCACCATCGGGGGCCGCATTGATCACGCGGCGCATTTTGAGCGTCGCTCCCAGAAATCTTCGAACCGCCCGCTGAGTCGGGAGCAGCGCAAAGCAATAATGGCGTCAGCCCCTCG
>JANOHV010000259.1:0-12836 GCA_031406795.1 Candidatus Rokuibacteriota bacterium | reverse complement strand
GGGATGTCAAGCCCAGGTAAGGTTCTTCGCGTTGCGTCGAATTAAACCACATGCTCCACCGCTTGTGCGGGCCCCCGTCAATTCCTTTGAGTTTTAGTCTTGCGACCGTACTCCCCAGGCGGGGCACTTAATGCGTTAGCTGCGGCACTGGAGGGGTCGATACCTCCAACACCTAGTGCCCATCGTTTACGGCTAGGACTACCGGGGTATCTAATCCCGTTTGCTACCCTAGCTTTCGCGCCTCAGCGTCAGTTGTGGTCCAGAGAGCCGCCTTCGCCACGGGTGTTCCTCCCAATATCTACGAATTTCACCTCTACACTGGGAATTCCACTCTCCTCTCCCACACTCAAGCTCGGCAGTATCCAACGCAGTTCCAGAGTTAAGCTCTGGGATTTCACGTCAGACTTACCGAACCGCCTACGCGCTCTTTACGCCCAATAATTCCGAACAACGCTTGCTCCCTACGTATTACCGCGGCTGCTGGCACGTAGTTAGCCGGAACTTTTTCTGTGGGTACCGTCAGACACCCGAGGTATTAACCCGGGTGGGATTCTTCCCCACTAAAAGAGCTTTACGACCCGAAGGCCTTCATCACTCACGCGGCGTTGCTGCGTCAGGGTTTCCCCCATTGCGCAAAATTCCCCACTGCTGCCTCCCGTAGGAGTCTGGCCCGTATCTCAGTGCCAGTGTGGCCGTACACCCTCTCAGGCCGGCTACCCATCGTCGCCTTGGTAGGCCATTACCCCACCAACTAGCTAATAGGCCGCGGGCTCATCCTCAAGTGACAGCTTTCAAGAAGAGGCCGCCTTTTACCGCACTCTGCGAGCAGAGCGTGGTCTTATTCGGTATTAGCCCCGCTTTCGCAAGGTTATCCCAAACTCGAGGTTAGATTACCCACGTGTTACTCACCCGTTCGCCACGGTACTTGCCAGCCGAAGCCAACTTTCCCGTTAGACTTGCATGTGTTATGCACGCCGCCAGCGTTTGTTCTGATCCAGGATCAAACTCTCCAATTGGAAAATTCAATCCCCTGATTTCAGGGGTTTACATCTTGTGGCTCGTACAGAGCCTTAACCCGAAAGTCAGTAAGCACGTCTGCCTAGTTTTCAAAGAACAGCCTCCCCGAGGGGAAGAGATTTATAGTACCAGCTGCTCACCGGCCCTGTCAACCTCTTTTTCGGATAACCTGCCCCGCCTCAGAAAGAACGATACAACGTCGCGTAATATAGCTGATTCCGACGCGATGTCAAGTTCATTCTTCACCGGACCTACCAGAGACCTTTCATTCCCGTACGGGCTTCGGGGTCCTGACGCTACGGACCTCCATCGTGCTCACTCTGTTCCGCCGATGGAGACCTCCCCTCCGCGCCACCCCTGCGCCCAGCCAATTGCCCCGGGTTGCGTGCGCCTTCACGGATCGTGTTTCCGGTTTTTCAGCGCCCTGCTAAACTATGTCACCAAGTTCGGGCTCATTTCTTTGCGGGACCGATTGGCGGACTGACCTACAAGGAGGCTGCAGATGCAGGATGCACGTATCGACCGCCTGGCCGGCATCATCACCGGCTACTCCACGCGCGTCAAGCGCGGCGACATCGTCCTGATCACCGCCTCGGGCGAGGAGTGTCAGCCGCTGCTCAAGGCGGTTCACCGCGCCTGCCTGGAGCGCGGCGCGCGCTATGTCGAGATACAGTTCTCCTTCCCGGAGATCGCCCGCGACCTGTACCGCCTCGGGACCGCGGAGCAGATCGCCCATTTCCCTGCGCACCGCCTGGCCTTCCTCAAGCAGGTCGACGTTTCGATCGGCATCGCGGCCGAGCAGAACACCATGGTTCTGGCCGGGGTCGACCAGCAGAAATACCTCACGCACCAGAAAGTCCTGCGCCCCCTGCTCGACTGGCGGGTCAATCGGACCCGCTGGGTCATCTGCCGGTATCCGACCCACGGCATGGCGCAGCAGGCCGGTCTCTCGCTCGAAGAACTCGAAGACCACCTCTACGGCGCCTGCAACCTCGACTGGGCCGCCATCTCGCGGCGCCAGGAACCGCTGAAGCGGCTGATGGCGCGGACCGACCGCGTGCACATCGAAGCCCCGGACACCGACCTGCGCCTGAGTATCCGCGGCATCGACATCGCGAAGTCCGACGGTCATCACAATCTCCCGGACGGGGAGGTGTTCACCGCGCCGGTGAAGGGCTCCGTAGAAGGGCACATCGCCTTCAACTGCCCGACCATTCACGGCGGTCAGGCTTTCGACGACATTCGCCTGACCTTCAGCGCCGGCAAGGTCGTCTCCGGGATCGCCGCCGACGGCGAGGCCCGGCTCGGCAGAATCCTCGACATCGACCCCGGCGCGCGCTCTCTGGGCGAGTTCGCCTTCGGCCTGAATCCGCACATCACCCGGCCGATGCGCAACATACTTTTCGACGAGAAGATCTTCGGCTCGATCCACATGGCGCTGGGAAACGCCTACGCGAAGTGCGACAACGGCAATCGCTCCTCCATCCACTGGGACCTGGTGAAGATCTTCGGCAAGGGCAGCCGGGTGAGCTTCGACGGCAAACCCGTCATGGTTGACGGCCGCTTTGTGCACGCGGCGCTCAAAGCGCTCAATCCCCCGCGGCGCAGGGGCTAACCGTCGTGCGGCCGGATGTCGAAAGACACCTTCAATCCGTGCTGCCGTCGCTGCGCTGCTGCTGGTCATTCATGCTTGCCGCCAGCCTCGCGTGGGTCGGCCTGGGGGTGTTCGCTTCGCCGGTCGTCTCTCCGGCGACCACCCTCGCGGCCACACCGATCGCGCTGGCGATTGCCGCCCTCGGCGCTCTGTGCGCGGTCGCAGCGATCTGGCTCGACCGGGCGATCCTCACCCCCGAGCGCATCGCGAGCGTCGTGGCGATCCCCGACCTTTCCTTTGCCCAGCGCCACCTGCTCGCCGGACACCTGGCGCTGTGGTCGATCGCCGAGTTGCCAGCCGTGCTGGGCTTCGCGCAATTGCTCCTCGACGGGACGCTCGCGACACACCTGGCGCTGTGCGCCGCCTCCCTGACCGTCCTCGCCCTGCTGATGCCAACGCGGGCGCGCATCGCCGCCCGCCTGGAAGCGGTGCTGGCGGGCCGCTGAAAAAAAGCCTAGATTGAATAGAGAGAAGCGGAATATATTCGGTGTGCGCTGACACTCGGGGAGGCGGAGTCATGTTCATGGAAAGAGGAGAGGTTCTCGAAGAGGAGGGTCTTGCCCAGCCGGCACACGCGGGCCTCTCCGATGTCGAGGTGCTGCTCCAGGACGTCGCATTGAGCATGGCGTTCCAGGTGACGCCCGCCAATCCCCAATACGTGATCAAGCGCCTCCTCCCGAACGACTGCTACAAGATCATCACCGGGATGCCCGCGTACAGCGAGCGCCACGGCATCGGGGAAGTCGGTCACCTCCGCACCCCCGTCCCGAAAAAGGCGCTGCTGCAGGCAATCGAATGGAACGAGATCGTGACCATCGACGACGCCGCGCACGATGACGCCGTCGCCTGTTACATGTCCAGCCACATCAGGAGCAAGAACATCCAGTCCGTCGCGATCGTACCTATCGGCCGGAACGAGGTGCAGTGGCTGATCGTCCTCGACAAAGTGCCCCCCAGCGGAAAGGGGTTCACCACGCGGGAGCGGGATCACCTCGAAACCTGCAAGAGCGCGACCGAGCGGAGTCTGCTGCACCTGAGCGAGGAGATCGCCGAGGTCAACCACCGCACGCTCCAGAAAGCCCTCGCCGAGTACGCGCACCTCTTCCGCAACCCCCTGACCATCATCGGCGGCTTCGCGAGAAGACTGCGGAAGACCCGGGATCCGGAGAGAATCGATTCCTATGCGGAGATGATCTGCGCTCAGTCCCGGCGGCTGGAGGAGGACTTCTGCTCGTTCATGGCGCTGGTGGGCTTCCTCTTCCCGAGCCGGCAGCGGAAGGATCGTGACCGCCTCGACCTGCACCTCCGGTTCTTCCTCGCCGACCCCCGCTATCGGCTCCTCGGCGACCGGCAGCTGCTGGCGTGCGAAGTGCTGGTCGTCCGCGAAGCCGCGCAAGCTCTCTTCGACGAATTCAGGAAATACCTCATGTGCAGTTCGGGGAGCAGCGAGACGATCCTCATCGAGGTGAAGCGGGAGCCGACGCACGCCGCCGTGATCTTCTACAGCACGGCTTTCCAGGTCTTCAAGGAGGACCAGGACGTCCGGCTGGCCATCTTCCGTCAGGTGGCCTACCAACTCGATGGCGATTTCCTGATGGGGAAGGGCTGGTGCCGGATCAGCCTGCCGCTGGCCGAGGTCCGGCCGCTGTAGGCCGGAACGAGGCGGCGACCGTTTGGGACAACGAGTAACTTTGGATCCTGTGTGGGCTGCGAGTTCGCGGCGCTGCGGACCTCCCCTCGCAGTGTTACGGGATCATTCCTGACCCGATGCCGGTCCATCGACCTTCCGGTCGCATAATTCACGCTCGAGAAACGCCGCCTCCCCCGCAGCCGCCAGCCTGTTTCCGAGGATGTTCCAATGCGTGTCACGCCCGCTGTAGAGCGGCCCGGGTTGCAGAGGCGCCTCGCGGGCCAGGAACGGGGTGAGGTCAAGGCAAGCCACCCCGGACCGGGCGCACCAATCCAGAAGATAGCGGTTCGGCGCCCTCTCGTCGATCCGGTCCTCCGCGAGATTCTGATACCCAGGCAGTTCCTTGACCGCGGTCAGCAACTCTTTGCTTGAATCCGGGTAGATCTGCAGCCGCGAGGGATAGAGGACGATTATGAACCGCACTCCCGCGCTCTCGGCCTTTCGACGCATGTCTTCGAGGATGCCGACAAAGGGCTTCCAGGCCCGGCTCACACCCTCCTCCGGGACGTAGAGCCGTCCGAACTCGTCGGCCATGATCTTTCGAAAGGCCTCGACCGAAAAGAGGGGGCCGGAGAGCGCGGGATCTTCATCCGTGGCGGGAGGGATCGTCGGATCGACGACCTCGCCGCCCTTTCCCCTGACGCGATCCGGGTGACTGCGACTCGGGGGGATCTGGGCCGCGGGTGAGATTTCGCGCGAGCGCACGACCTTGATGGCATTCCGGACATAGGTCAGGAATGAGGAGTGGATCGCCGGCTCCTGACGAAAAGGGAGGTCGTCCTGGCGCTTGAAGAGATCCGGGCCGTCATTCCCGAGATAGAAGTGCAGCACCAGGGCATCGGGTCGCCAGACCGGCAGCAGCAGTTCGAAGAGTTCACGGTCTTCCCAGAGACCGACCGCGGGGACCCCGGCGTTCAGCAGATCGAGGTCCCGGTTGCATTTCCTGGCGAGTTGCCGCTCGATCAGCGTCTGAACGGCGGCCGGGTACGGGGCCATCGAGAAGCAGAAAGAGTCCCCCAAGGCCACGATACGGTAACGTCCCGGAGGCTTGGGGATTTCGAACTCGAGATCGTTGAAACCCAGGGAGTTGTTGTAGTAGTTGCGCCAGTCGCGGTAGGGGACGAGATGCGGTTGAGCCTTGAGAAACGCCTCGAGGGAAGGGTAGTGGTGCGGCCGGGACTTGACCCGGACCGAAGAGAGATACCGCACGTCCGGCAGAAAGCTCGAGGCGATCCGGACGATGGCTTCGCCCATCAGAAACGCCGCGCCGAGCGCGAGGATGATCCGCAGCAGCATGGCACGCACGTTCCTCGACATTCTCGAGCCTTGGGTTGGGATCTGAATGCCGGGGGGACGGTGACTCGTCACGAGACCTCAGTCCAGAGCCGGCAGTACAACTCTTCCTGGCGACGCACCATCAGGCCGGCGTCGAATTCACCGACGCGTTCGCGTCCCGCCGTCCCCATCCGCCGGGCCAGCGCCGGGTCGACCAGCAGGTCGGCGATCCGCTCCGCGGCAGCGGTATAGTCGCCGGGCGCAACCAGATGGCCGGTGACACCCTCCGTCACCGCCTCGGGCGCGCCAGCCACCCGATAGGCGACGATCGGCCGGCCGGCCGCCATTGCCTGCGGAAACACCCGCGGCAGCCCCTCCCAGAGCGAAGTGAGGACCAACACGTCAAGGCAGGGAATGATCGTCTCAATGTCGCGCCGCCACCCGAGCAGGCGCACCTGCCCGCCAATTCCGGAGCGTCGAACCGCCTCCTCGACCGCCGGACGCATGACCCCGTCCCCGGCCAGCAGAAACTGCGCTCCCGGCACTCTCGCGGTAACGAGCGCGGCCGCCCTGACGAAATCCACGGGGTTCTTCTGCGGCTTGAGACAGGCGACCATCCCCACCAGCGGACGCGCCGGGTCGAACCCGAGGGCACGGACCGCCGACTCCCGTTCGAGCCCGCTCCCCGCGTAGCGCGCGATCTCGATCCCGCTGCGGATGACGCTGGCGCGCTCCCGGGCGAAGATGCCGAGCGCCACCCCCTCCTCGAGGTCGGCCCGCGCGACGGCGATGAAGTGGCTCGTCCACCGGGCGGCCAGCCGCTCGAGCGCGACGTAGAACCGGCGCACGCCCGCCCTCTGGCGCGGGTGGAAGCCGAAGCCGTGCACCGTGTGAATCACCACCGGCACCCCCACGATCCGCGCCGCCGCGCGGCCGAGGATGCCCGCCTTGCTGCTGTGCGTGTGCACGATCAGCGGGGGAACGCCGTCCCCGCCGCGGCCGTGCGCCGTGCGCCTCTCCCGCCGCAGAATCCCGACGAGCGCGGCGAGCGCGAGGCCATCACGGCCGGGATGCACCTCGCGCGCCAGCGAACGGACAAAACGTTTGTCGTACCGTGGGTCCCGAAGGGCGTCGGCGACGAGCACCCCGTCGGGGCCGGTGACGAGGAGCCCGGAGAAGCGCGTCGGATCGAGATGGGCGAGCGTATGGAGCGTGTTCTCCTGCGCCCCGCCCAGTTCGAGCTTGGTGATGATGTGGACAACGCGGATCATGGTGACGGCCTCGCAAACGGCCCACCTGCGGCGTTCCCCTTCGCCCCTCGTCGCTGCGACGTACCGGAGTACGCCTCACTCCTCAGGACTCGTGCGCCTTGCATCTGGACCCTTTCCGAGGCCGTCACGCCGTCTTGCTCCACAGAGGCCAACTCACTTCAGTTCGGAGCTGATGCGGCGGGCGGTCTCCGCCCCCTGCCACAGGGCGTCCTCCATGGTCCCGTACTCCCATGCGCCGTACCGGCCGATCGAATGCACCCCCCGCGACTCGAGTTCGCGCAGGATTCCCGGCAACAGCTTCGCCCGGTCGCGGTCGTAGAGGACATACGCATAGGGAACGTGGACGAAATCGACGACGGCCGGCTCCTCCCCGCGCCCCAACAGACCGGCCCGCTCCAGCCCGCGGCGAATGCCGCCCCAGCGCTCGCGGCAGCCCGTGCGGCCTCCTAACGGGAGCGTCGCTTCGACGGAGAGAATGTGGCAACCGGGCGGCGCCATCGCCGGGGCGACGTTCGTCGTGAGCCCCACGCGATAGAAGGGATAGGCCGGCTCCGGGAAGTAGAACCAGTGCGCCTTGTGCGCGGCGGGCCGCGCCAGACCGATGTTCGCGACGCAGATCGAAACGCAGCGCAACCGCTCGGCCGCGGCCGCCATCGCCGGGGAGAGGCCCCGGGTCAACCGGAGAAGTTCGGGCAGCGGCATCGTCGAGACGAGCCGGTCAAACTCCCAACTCCGCCCGGAGAGCGTCTCGGCGCGCCGGCGGCCGAGATCGATGCCGACGACTTTCTCGTCGAGATGCAGCCGCATGTTTCCCCGCGCCAGCGCGCGGGCCAGCACGCCGACCCCGCCCGACCGCGGGTAGTAGAACAGCGGGTTGTACCCGAGGCGCAGATCCACCCCGGGACTCCCGGAGGCCCGGACCTGCGCCGGCGTCGGCACCGGAATCGCCCACGTGGCCCAGGCCGGGTCGATGCGCCGCAGCGGCACGCGCCACATCTTGCGGTTGTAGGGGCCGAGGAAGTGCTTCACGATCCCCTCGCCGAAGTGGTGGCGCAACCAGCCCTCGAAATCCCCCGGGGTCGCCGCTCCGGCCTCCTTCCGCCCCACCGCCTCGAGGAAGCCGCGCAGGCATTCGTCGCGCACGCGGGGGGGCAGTTCGAACAGGTGCGCCTGAAACGGGTAGTGCACCAGGAGCCCTTGAAAGTGGACGAACGCGCGGCGGCGGTGCCGGGCGAGGGCGCCGGGGAGACGAGCGGCGACGAAGCGCCGGATGTCGGGCCGCCGGAAGTGCAACAGGTGGCCGGAAATGTCGAAGGTGTACCCCTCGTGCCGATAGGAGCGGCAGAGGCCGCCCACCGTCGCGGAGGCCTCGAGCAGCGTCGCCGCCCGTCCGAGATGCCAGCCGGCGGAAAGCCCGGCCAGACCGCCCCCGATGATCAGCGTCCCTTTGCCCACGAGGCCGATTCTACCCCGGATTAGCCCGAGTCACTCGGGAGGCCCTGCTGCGCCCCGGCGGCGGTGGTGTCCTTACCATCTGCGAGCGAAGCGAGTGGAGGGCGTGCGCGGGCTCCGGCGCTGCCTTGCCGGGACGCGTCAGGACGCTCCCGATCGACCCGGGCAGACGGTTCTCGGAACGCCGAGGCACGTTCCGGGGTGATTGCCCTCGCTTCGCTGGGCTCGGGAACCGGGACAACTGTCGCGGAGAGGCTGCTCAAAAGGGTCCAGGTGCAAGGCAGCACCCCGAAGCTGCGACTGAGGCGGCCTGGTGGCCGCCGCAGGGAGCCGCGAGGAGTGCAACGCAGCAGATGGGCCCTTTTCAGCGGCCGTCACAACCCCATGTCGATGCGCTTGAGCCACCAGGCGAAGATCAGTCCCAGGGCACCCAGCGCGCCGAGCACGCCGAGCGCGCCGCGCAGATCCAGCAGCATGACCGCCACGCCGACGGCCCCGAGGAGCGCCGCCGTGGCGTAGCTCGCCAGGACGGTCTGGCGCACCGAGAGGCGCCAGCGGCGCAGCCGCAGCGCGACGTGATCGGGGCTGCCGAGGAACATCGAGACGCCGCGCCGGCGCCGGATGTACATGACGAAGAGGGTGTCGAAGATCGGCACCCCGAGGATCACCAGCGGGGCGAGCACCCCGAGGTTGTTGTGCTCGGTGTAGCGCCCGATCATCGCCAGCGCCCCGAGATTCAATCCGATGAAGAGGCTGCCGGTGTCGCCGAGATAGATGCGCGCGGGCTGAAAGTTGAAGCGCAGGAACCCCGCGAGCGCCCCGGCGAGCGTGGCGGTGAGGATCGCGATCTGGTGGTTCCCGTTGATCAGGGCAACCGCGAGCAGCGACAGGGCGATGATGAGCCCGACGCCAGCGGCGAGACCGTCCATGATGTCCACAAGGTTGACGGCGTTGGTGATCCCGATCAGCCAGACGAACGTCAACGGCCAGCTGACGTACCAGGGGAGCCAGACGATCTGCAGCGTGATCCCGGCCTTCATCAGCACGAGCACCGCGAGCCCCTGCCCGAGAAACTTGGCCCGCGGCGAGATGGCGCCGATGTCGTCCACCAGCCCGAGCAGGACCACCATGGTGCCGGCCAGAAGCAGCGCGAGCACCTCGCGGCTGAAGGAGTAGGTGACCCCCAGCGCGACGACAAACGCCAGGTAGACCGCGGCGCCGCCGAGATACGGCACCGGTTCGGTCTGGCGCTTGAGTTTGCCGTCCGGCCGGTCCACCAGGCCGTACTGCCGCGCCACCTGCATGGCCACGGGGGTCAGCAGGTGGGTGAACAGCGCGGCCAGCGAGCCCGAGAGCGCGACGAGGGCCCACTGCCCGTGCGCGGAGGCGAAGAACGCTGTGACGGAGCCCATGGATCCCGGAACGATACCACCACGGCGGCGGCGGCCACAAGCAGTGGACCGGCCGCCGGAGAGATTGACTTTCGAAGGCCCGGTGGTAGAGTAGCGCGGATTTTCGGCCGGACCACCTGGAGACCATGACGAACGAACGTACCCTGACCATCGCGCTGAACACGCTGCCGCGGCTTCGCGCCGCGATCGCCTGCGAAGCCTTCGAGCGCTACGGTTCCGCCGCGGGGATACTCGCTGCTCCCGTCGGCGAACTTCTTTCTCTGCGCGGCGTCGGACCGGTCCTGGCCGCCGCGGTGCGCGGATTGGATGCGCAGCGAGTCGGCGAGGAGGAGGAGCGTCGGGCCCGGGCGCTCGGCATCGCGATCCTCACCTTCGATGATCAGGACTATCCGGAGCGCCTGCGGCTGATCCCCGATCCGCCGCGCGTGCTCTACCTTCTCGGCACGCTGCTGCCGCAGGACGGCGCCGGGATCGCCGTGATCGGCGCGCGCGCCGCCACTGCCTACGGGCGAACCGTGGCCGAGCGCCTCGGCCGCGAGCTGGCCGCGTCGGGAGTCACGGTGATCTCCGGCCTCGCCCGCGGCATCGACGGCTGCGCCCACCGCGGCGCGCTTGCCGGGGGGGGGCGCACGGTGGCCGTGCTCGGTTCGGGCCTCGACCGGATCTACCCGCCGGAGCACGCGCGTCTCGCCGCCGAAATCGCCGCCCGGGGGGCGCTTCTCTCGGAATTCCCCCTCGGCTCGGAGCCCGAGCCCTGGCACTTTCCGCTGCGCAACCGCGTCATCAGCGGCCTGGCGCGCGGGGTCGCCGTCGTCGAGGCCGCCGTGCGCAGCGGGGCCCTCGGCACCGCCGACATGGCGCTCGAGCAGAGCCGGGAGGTCTTCGCGATCCCCGGTCCGGTCACCTCCCCGACCAGTGCCGGAACGAACCGGCTGATCCGGCAGGGCGCCGCGCTGATCGAGGGCGCCCGCGATATTCTCGAGTCTTTCCCCGACCTGGCCGCCCGCTTGTCCTCGCCCGAGGCGGAATCGGCCGCGCTTGCCACCCTGAGCGACCCGGAGCGGCGCCTGCTCCACGCCATGGGCTCGGCCCCGCTGCCCATCGACGACATCATCCGGGTCTCCCCGGGGCCGGCGGCGGCGACCGCCGCCATGCTGACCGCGCTCGAGCTCAAGGGCCTTGTGCGCCAGCATCCGGGGAAGATTTTCGCGCGTGCCTGACGAGCACCAGCGGGCTGATCGGGAAACCACCATCATGTCGGATAGCTGGCTCGGACTGCTGCACGTCATCACCGGACGTCTGCTCGGCGACCGGCAGCTGCAGCAGGACCCGGCACCCCTGCTCGAAGAACTGGTCGCCGAGGGTTTCGAGCCCGCCGACGTCGCGCTCGCGCTGGCGTGGGTCGAGCGCTTCTTCGCCGGACTCTACCGGGACGCCCCGCCGGCCGGCCCGGGCGAGCCCTTCACGTCGACCGGCCTGCGCACGCGCAGCGCCGAGGAGCTGCTGTGCGTCTCTCCCGGCGCCTTCGGCCTGCTGCTGCGGCTGGAGCACGACGGGGTAATCGATGCCGCGACCCGCGAGGAGATCCTCGATCGCGCGCTCTCGCTGGGCGGCGAGGAAGTCGGCGAGGCGGAAATCCGGGCGATCTCGCGCGATGTCCTCGAAGCCGCGGGGCGCGACGGTTCGGCGGCGGACCCCCTGGACGGGCGACCGCGCAACCGCCACCTCCACTGACGCTCAGAGACACACGGACGCCATGAACGTAAACGTGAACATGAACAGGGTGCAGACGGACAGATGAAACGCGCAGGCTGCTCGAGAGGGTCCCGGTACAAGGCGCACAAGAATCCGGGCGGGGATCAACCCCGCCCCTACGACGAAGCCGTGCGCGTAGGGGAGGGGTTCACCCCCTCCCGCAGCAGATGTCCTTTTTCAGCGGCCTGGTAGAGGAGCAGCATGGGGAAGAATCGCAGCGTCGTCGAAGCGCCGGCCAAAGGCAAACCGCTCGTGATCGTCGAGTCGCCCGCCAAGGCGCGCACGATCGCCAAGTTCCTCGGCAAGGACTGGATGGTCGAGGCCTCGATCGGGCACGTGCGCGACCTGCCCTCCTCCGCGGCCGAGATTCCGGCCGCCGTCAAGGCGGAGAGCTGGGCGCGCCTCGGGGTCAACGTCGACAACGGCTACGCCCCGCTGTACGTCGTGCCCGCCGACAAGAAGGCGCGCATCCGCGAGCTCAAGGCCCGGCTCAAGGAAGCGAGCGTGCTCTACCTCGCGACCGACGAAGACCGCGAAGGGGAATCCATCTCCTGGCACCTGCTCGACCTGCTCCAGCCGAAGGTGCCGGTCAAACGCATGGTTTTCCACGAGATCACGAAGGCCGCCATCCAGGAGGCGATCGAGAACTGCCGCGACGTGGACGCACACCTCGTCGACGCCCAGGAGGCGCGACGGATCCTCGACCGGCTCTACGGCTACGAGGTCAGTCCGGTGCTCTGGCGCAAGATCGCACCGCGGCTCTCGGCCGGGCGCGTGCAGAGCGTCACCACCCGCCTGCTCGTCGAACGCGAGCGCGAGCGCATGGCCTTCCGCTCGGCCGCCTGGTGGGACGCCCAGGTAACGCTCGAACACGCGGCGCAGCGCTTCCCGGCCCAGGTCGTCGCGCTGGACGGCACGACGCTGGCCACCGGACGCGACTTCTCGCCCGAGGGGAAGCTCGCCACCGGCCGCAAGGTAGTCGTGCTCGACGCGGCCGCGGCGAAGAAGCTCGCCGAGGGCCTCGCCGGCCGCACGGCGCAGGTGCGCAAGGTCGAGGAGAAGGAATACACCGCCGCGCCCAAGCCGCCGTTCACGACATCGACGCTGCAGCAGGAGGCCGGACGCAAGCTCGGCCTGTCGGCCAAGCGGGCGATGCAGGCCGCGCAGCGGCTCTACGAGAACGGGCTCATCACCTACATGCGCACCGACAGCGTGAAACTCTCGACGCAGGCCGTGGCGGCCGCGCGCGCGCTGGTGGCCGAGCGCTACGGCGCGGAGTACCTGCCGAAGACCGCCCGCGTCTGGGAGGG
>JANOHV010000239.1:0-8528 GCA_031406795.1 Candidatus Rokuibacteriota bacterium | reverse complement strand
ATCAGCGAGCCGGTGCGGGCCACCGAGGCGGCGATGTGGAGATAGACGCCGGGGTCTTGCCCGCCGATCAGGATTTCGTCCGCCGGGATCGAGACGAAGAGCGTTGCGGCGGCGATGCCCACGGCGAGCAGGTCGTGCGCGGTCGCGGCCGTGGACTCCCGGACGATCCGCCCGCCGGTGAGCAGCGCGAAGACGACTACGGCCGCCGCCGCGCCGGCCAGCAGCGGGACCACCGCGACGAACCGTCCGAACTCCGCGAGCGTCAGGGCCGTCCAGGCCATCGCAGCGACGCCAGCGACCAGAGACGCCCCAAGGGCTGCGGTAAAATGCACGTCAGCCCCGCCCGTCGCCGACGGTCTTCGACGAGGGGAACGCAGGGCACCCACACGACTGCGCCGGACCAGGGTCGGCGCTGGCGAAAGCGACGTTCATCGCGGGAAATATAGCACAGAAGAAAGGGCGACATCCAGACCCCCGATCCGCGCGTTACGCGCCGATTTGCGCAGACCGCCGGGGCTGCGGCGCTTCTGGATTTAGAAAAATGGCCGTGGTAGCATCACCGACGTTCTTCGGCCGGACGCAGGGAGGCGGGATGGGGATTGAGATTCGGGAAGTCACGACCGACCGGGAGCTGAAGAAGTTCATCCGGTTCCCCTTCCAGCTCTACCCGGGTCACCCCTGCTGGGTGCCCGCTCTGGAATTCGACGAGCTGAACACGCTGCGGCGCGACCGGAACCCGGCGTTCGAGTGCTGCGAGGCGCGGTACTGGATGGCTTTCCGGGACGGCGAGCCCGTGGGAAGAATCGCCGGGATCATCAACCGGCGCTACATCGAGAAGTGGAAGAACCGCTACGCCCGCTTCGGCTGGATCGACTTCGTCGACGACGAAGATGTCTGCCGGGCCCTCGTGCGGACGGTCGAGGACTGGGCGCGCCAGAACGGGTTGACGGCGGTACACGGCCCCCTGGGCTTCACCGACCTGGACCGGGAGGGGATGCTCGTCGAGGGGTTCCAGGAACTCGGGACGCTCGCGACGATCTACAACCACCCGTACTACCCGACGCACCTGGAGGCCTGCGGCTACCGCAAGGACACCGATTGGGTGGAGTTCCTGGCGCAGAACCCCGCGGTAGTCCCGGAGAAGATCCAGCGGGTGGCCGACATCGCCCGCAAGCGCTACAAGCTCCGCGTTCTGGAGGTGCGCAGGGCGAAAGACATCCTGAAATACGCCAAAGGCGTGTTCGACGTCCTCGACACCGCCTACGAGGGGCTCTACGGCGTCGTGCCGCTGACCGACCGGCAGGTGGATGCCTACATCAAGCAGTATTTCAGCTTCGTCAACCCGGAGTACATCAAGATCGTCCTCGACGCCCAGGACAAGGTCGCCGGATTCCTGATCGCGCTGCCGTCGCTCTCCCGAGCGCTCCAGAAGTGTCGGGGCCGGCTCCTGCCCTTCGGGTTCATCCACCTCTACCGCGCCATGAAGCACGGCAAGACCCTCGACATGTACGTCGCCGCCGTGCGCCCCGATCTGCAGGGCAAAGGCGTCAACGCCATCTTCATCTCCGAGATGTGGAAGTCCGCCGGGAAGCACGGCATCGTCACCACGGAATCCAACCCCGAACTGGAATCCAACCTGCGGGTGCAGTCCAGCTGGGATTATTTCGAGACCCGTCAGCACAAGCGTCGGCGCTGCTATCTCAAGCCGCTGGAGAGCGCGGTCGCGCCGGCGACTGACGCGGGCGCGGGAGGAGCGTGACCGATGTCCTTCTCCGGTGATCTGGAGCACTTCCCCCTCATCGACGTCATTTCCCTGCTCCAGCAGACCCGCAAGTCCGGCACGCTGCGGCTGATCGGCGCCAAGGGCGAGTGCCAGCTCGGCTTCCGCGACGGGTTCATCATCAGCGCCAACCACGTCAACACCGGGTTCCGCATCGGGTCGATCCTGATCGAACTCGGGGCCATCACGCGCGCGGCGCTCGATCTGACCCTCGCCGAGCAGGCCGCGCGCGGCCCGCACCCGCCCCCGCTGATCGCGCTGCTGGTCGAGACCGGCCGCGTGCAGCGCAAGGAGGCCTACCGGGGGCTGCAGACCCTGATCGAGCTGACGATCGTCGAAGTGCTGACCTGGCCGAAAGGCCGCTTCGAGCTCGACGTCGAGCAGATCCTCGTGGCGGACGAGTACCGCTATTTCCCCGACCACCACGAACCGCCGCCGCAGGTGAGCACGCAGAACGTCCTGATGGAGGCGCTGCGCATCTTCGACGAGCGCAAGCGCGACGGCACGCTCCAGCAGGAGACTTTTGCCGAAGCGCCGATCGCCCCCGCCGCGGACGACGTCATCAGCGCCGACGACCTGGGGCTCGGCGACGTCGAGAGCCTGAAGCGCAAGCTCCCGAGCCCGGCGACCGCCCCCGAAGAGCGGCGCGAGGACGAGAACCACCGCCGCAGGATCCGCAAGGAGCTGGACGGATTCCCCGCCGCGGACCAGGAGCGGCTTCTCGCTTTCCTGCTGCGCATCGGCGAGCCGCCGGCGCTCGAGGAGAGCGCCGCCGCCGGCGAGGGCTCCTCCCTCGCCGTGATCCTGTTCACCCGCGACCAGCTCTTCAGCCACACCGTCATGACCAGTTGCGCCGTGAGGAGCATCTTCGTCTTCGCCACCGACGAGCCGCAGGACCTCAGGCACATCATCGAACAGTCGCTCGCCCGGGACCTGACACCGCTGCTGGTGATCGACCCCCCGGGCGATGAGCCGGGGGTGTTCTCCGAGGAGAACGCGGATGCGACGATCCAGGCCATCCGCGCCAGCTACCCGGCGCTGCGCTTCATCCGGCTCGTCGGACCCGGGCAGCAGGATCTCGCGCTTCGGGCGCTCTGCGCGGGGGCGCTGACGACGCTCACGAAACCGGGACGCACGCCGGACACGCCGGGTTTCTCGCGGGACTTCATCCTGTTCGCCGAGGCGTTTCTCGCCTGCCTGCAGCGGCCGAGCGCCCCGCTTGGACGGGTCGAACTGGCGGATTTCCGGGAGCGGCTCGCGGGGCTGGGCAGCCTGACGAAGCCGGCCGAAGTCTCCCTCTCGCTGCTGCAGTTCGTCGCGTCGCTCTACCCGCGCTCCCTGACCCTGCTCGTCTCCGGGGCCGAGGTGATCGTCGAGCGCAGCATCGGGCTGAGCGGGAACCGCTCGGTGGCGCCGTCGCGCAAGACCCACGTGCCCTTCGACCGGCCCTCGGTGCTCGCGACGGTCATCGACGGCGGCCTGCTCTTTTACGGACAGGCGCCCGAAGAGCCGACGCTCAAGCGGCTGTACGAGCAGATCGGCGAGCCGCACAGCCCGAAGATCGCGGTGCTCCCGTTGAAGACCTCCGCGGGCAAAGTGCTCGCGCTCACCTATGGCGACTTCGGCGCGGATTGGGCGACGCCGGTGCCGATCGAGCTTCTCGACATCTTCGCCCGTCACGCCGGGCTGGTGCTCGACGCCCTGGCGCGTCCGCAAAAAGCCTGAACCGCACAACAGAGGTGATCAGATGAACCCGAAGATTTTCTCCCAGATCCTCGAGATCGCCTTCCAGAAGAAGGTCTCCGACATCCACTTCGAGGTCGACAACCCGCCGTTCTTCCGCATCCACGGCCAGCTGGTCCGCTCCAAGCTGCCGAATCTGATGCCGCAGGACACGGAGGCCATCGTCGGGCTGATCCTCAAGAACAACGACCTCGCCCCGTCCGGCACGATCAGGGAGCTCGACACCTCCTACGCGCTGCCCGAAGGGGCCGGGCGCTTCCGCGTCAGCATCTTCCGCCAGCGCCGCCATTTCGGCGTGGTGATGCGGGCGATCCCCCCCGCGATCGGGACCTTCGCGGACCTGAACCTGCCCCCCGTGCTCGGCGAGATCGTCCAGGCCCGGACCGGGCTGGTGCTCGTGACCGGCCCGACCGGCAACGGCAAGACCACCACGATGTCTTCGATGATCCAGTACCTGAACGAAACCTGCAACTACAACATCCTGACGCTCGAAGACCCGATCGAGTTTCTCTTCACCTCGCGCAAGAGCTGCCTGATCCAGCGCGAGGTCGGCCCCGACACGGAGAGTTTCGGCGCCGGGCTCAAGGCGGCGCTGCGCATGGACCCCGACGTGATCATGGTCGGCGAGATGCGCGACCGCGAAACCATCGACGCGTGCATCAAGGCCGCGGAGACCGGCCACCTGGTCCTCTCGACGCTGCACACGCAGGGCGCGGTCTCCACGATCAACCGCCTCGTCGGCCACTATCCGCCCGACGCGCAGGAGATCATCCGCCAGCGGCTGGCGGACATTCTTGTGGCCACGGTTTCACTGCGGCTGATTCTCGACAAGACGGGGGAGCGGCTGCTTCCGGTCGTCGAGGTGATGCGCTCGACGGGCACGATTCAGGGCTGCATTCGCGAAGGGCGGCTCGACGAGATCGACCGGCACATCGCGAGCGGCGGTTCGCTGTACAAGATGCAGACGCAGGATCAGCATCTGCTGGCGCTGTTCCGCAAGGGCGTGATCACGATGGAGGAGGCGAAGCGGCTCTCGCGCTCCACCGACCTGGAGCGCAAGCTTATAACGGGCGAGGAGTAGGCAGGCGACTGCGACTCAACTCGTCTGCGTGCGCGAGGCGACTGGATCGTCCCTTCGGTCGTGCGTCTGCGCCGCCTGCCCGGAACCGCGCCCGGTGCTCGCGGTCTCGTAACTCGCCTTCGGCTCAAACAACGAGCCCGCGTCCCTGCGGGACCGCCCCGGGCACGGCTCCGGGCTGATCGGCGGCTCCGCGCATCTTCCCTCAGTGACGCCCCGGCCGCCTCGCTCGTATCGGTTACGGACTGTTGTGAAGTACGGTCTGGACGAAGGGGTGGCGCGGAGGGGAGGTCTCCATCGGCGGAGCGAAGTGAGTGCCCGCTCGGGGGGCATAAACACGATGGAGGTCCGCAGCGTCAGGACCCCGCAGTCCGCACGCGAGCCGGAAGGTGGGCGGATCAGAATGAGAGCAGTTTGATTCCTTCGCGGAAGGTCACGAGGGGTTTGTACCCGAGTTCGCTCCTTGCCCGGCCGATGTCGTAGCGGCAGTGACAGGCCACCAGGCGGACGCCGTAGCGCGTCATGCGCGGCGGCGTCTTGCGGCGGGCGAGCAGCGCGGCGCCCTCGATCAACGCCGCGATGCCGTAGACCACGCTGTAGGGGAGCGACAGGCGCGCTCGCGGCACGCCCACGGCCGCGGCCAGCTCGTCGACGGCCTCCCGGGCGGTGATCTCCTCGCCGTCGGTCAGGTGAAAAACCCGCCCCGGGGCCCCGAGCGACTCGGCGGCGAGCACCAGCCCGCGGGCGAGGCTCTCGATGTGGGAAAGGCCGAGCAGGTTGCGGCCGCCGTCGATCAGGATCATCTGCCTGCGGCGCAGCAGATCTACCAGCCGCGGCAGGATGGTGATGTCGCCGGGCCCCCAGATGACGCCGGGCCGGACGACGGTGGTCGCGAGGCCGCCCTCCCCGTTCGCCGCGCGCACCAGCAGTTCGGCCGCTTTCTTGCTCTGGCTGTACCAATCCGGCAGCGAGCGCGGGTACGGAGTCTCCTCGGTGACCACGACTCCCGAGCGCGGCAGCCCGAGCACCGAGAGGGAACTGACGTGCACCAGGCGCCCGACGCCGCTCTCGCGGCAGGCCGCGATGACGTTGCGCGTGCCCTCCGCGTTCACCTGGAAGTACTCGGACCGCGGCCCCCAGTCCGTGACCTTGCCGGCGGTATGGAAGACGACGCTCTGCCCGGCCGTGGCCCGGACCAGCGAGGCCGTCTCGAGCAGATCGCCCTCGATGATCTCCATCCCGAGCGCGAGCAGGTGTTCGACGCGGTGGCGCTTGTGCACCAGGATGCGCACCCGGTAGCCGAGCCCGTGGAGAACCTGGGCGAGGTGTCCGCCGAGAAAACCGGTCGCGCCCGAAACGAGCGCCCTCGTGCCGGTGATCAGCGCGGTGGCTCCGCTCACGGGCAACTCGCTCACGCCGCCCGGGTCAGCGGGTCTTGGAAAAGCGTGCGGTCCGCGCCGGGTCGGTCTCGCCCTTGAGCTTCTCCGCGACGATCAACTCCTCGACCTTCTCCAGGCGATCGGCGGCCGGCGGATGCGTGCTGAAGAACCCCTTCTTTTCGGCCTTGGCGGCCCGGGCCTGCAGGCTCTGGAGGAACTCCGCCAGGCCCGCCGGATTGTAGCCCGCGCGGTAGGCGATCCGGCCGCCCTCGGCGTCGGCGGCGTACTCCTGCCAGCGCGAGTAACCGAGCGACACCATCTGGTCGATGATGTCGTCGATCGTGCCGGCGAACGCCTCGGTGATCTTCGCGAGATTCGCGCCGGTGAACTCCTTGACGGCCTCGGTGCCGATGATCGCGAAGGCCTCGGTCAGCCGCGAGGTCTTGATCGCCCCCAGGCCGTGCCGCAGCGTCACGTGGCCGACTTCGTGGGCGATCACCGCCGCCAACTGCTCCTCCGTCCGGCAGCTCTGGTGGAGCCCGCGGGTGACGAAGATGAACCCCCCGGGCGCCGCGAAAGCGTTGACCTCGTCGCTGTCGAGGAGCATGAAGTGCCAGCCGCCGTACGTCTCGGGCCAGGAGGAGGCCTGCGCCACGGCGAGGCCGAGCGTGTTCAGGTAGCGCGTCGCCTCCGGGTTGTCCGCCGGACGGTAGAGGCCCAGGACCCGCGCGGCGACCGCGCGGCCGATGAAGTATTCCTCCTGCGGCGTCAGATCCGCAAACCCCTTGCGCAGCGCCTTCGTGGTCGTCTGCGCCACCGCCTTGCCGTGCGCGGCGGTTTCGCTCGCCAGCGCGCCGCCGTGCACGACGGCCTTGTCCTTGATCGCGACCCCCGTGCGGGCGGTCTTGGCGGCGACGTCCTTCAGAGCGGCGGTCGAGCACCCCGCGGCGGCCCACAGCAGCGCCGCCGCGGCGAGCAGACCGCGCCCCGCCCGCGACCCGTTCACGGCTTCTCGCCCCGCGCCCGCAGATTGCCGGCCCTCTTGAACTCCGCCAGGGCGCTCTCGGAGGTCGCGAGCTTCTCCATGCGGTCGACGCCCGCGAAGTTCGCCTGGGATTTCCCCTTCGCGTACTCACGCTCGACGGCGGCATCGAAACCCTTGCTGGCGAACGCCACGTCGCCCTCGGAGACCCCGACGGCGGCCTCCTTCGCGCTGACCGACACGGCGGTCGCGGCGGTCGCCGAGGCGTGGATCCAGCCCTCGACCCCCTTCGCCCGCACCCGGATCCAGTCCTTCTCGCGGGCCAGGACGAGCAGCGGGTCGCGGAAGACCGCGGACGCGACGGTCGGGGCGTAAAACTGGCGGTCCCTGCGGATGGAGGTCGCTTTCACGGTGACGAAGATCTTCTCCTGCGCGGCGCGCGCGGCGGTGCTCCCGAGGAGCATGACCAGAAACGCGATGAGGAGCGGTTTCGTCACGTTGCGCATAAGCGAGAAAATTGTAGTTGCCGGATTCCCCAATTGCAAGGAGTCCGTGCCTGACCCAAATCCGCGCGTAACGCGCGGATCAGGAAAGTCAGGCTTGTCACCTGGTCCGGTTTATCCAAGTCGTTGCTCATATCCGATCGCAATGCATACTTCAAGCGATGCTTGACCTCTGCCACGCCGTGCTTCCTGCAATAAGTCCGGCTTTTTCGACGGTTGAAATGCTTCCTCTGTTGCTGGATCCGCGCGTGCGCGCGGATCGGGGACGAACCTTTGTGCGTTTATCACTATTCTCACTGTGTTATTTATAAAGATTCGCTGTAGTGCTAATAGGTCGCCCGAACGCCGACACCCCAGCCGAAGCGCGCGTGCCAGCCAAGCACCAGCGAAAGCCGCCTCGCGAGGAGGTAGCGCAGCTCCCCGTTCCCGTCCCAGCCCTCGCGGGTGTCGTACGAGGCCTCCGCGCGCAGATCGAGCCGCGGCAGCAGAGGCAGTTCCTTCCCCAGGGCGAGCCCGAGCCCGCCCGCGGTGTCCGCGCGCAGCGTCGCCTCCAGCAGCAGCGGGAGCAGGTAGCGCGCGCCGACCACGCCCCGCGCCGCCGAATCCCCGCCCGCGCCGCCGTCGATCTCGGTTCCGACGAACGGCAGGAAGAACCCGTTCACCCAGCGCTCGTACGCGGCGGACACCTCCCATGCGGTGCCGGCGACGCGGCCCCACCCCATCTCGGCGCGCAGTCGATAGCCGTTCCGCGTGTCGAGCAGGTGCAGCTCACCGGCGGCCCGGGAACTGAGCAACTCGGCCGCGGCGAAGGAGTGCGCGTGGTCCTCGTGCGCCGCCCGGCGACTGCCGGCCAGCTCCGGGCCGGGGTCGTAGCCCTCGTAGCGAAGCACGCGCGCCATGCCGCTCTCCATGTGGTAGAGCAGGTGGCAGTGGAAAAACCAGTCGCCGCGCTCGTCGGCGGCGAATTCGATGACCGTCGTCGACATCGGCGCAACGTCCACCGTGTGCTTGAGCGGCGCGTGGTCCCCCTGCCCGTTCACCAGGCGGAAGAAGTGCCCGTGCA
>JANOHV010000234.1:0-21886 GCA_031406795.1 Candidatus Rokuibacteriota bacterium | reverse complement strand
GGCCGGCGTGCAGCGTTCGTTGTAGAAAACCGCCGGCTTGATGGCAAGCAACTCGATTTCCATCTTCGTGGTCGGCACGAGCGACTGGGCCTTTTCCGCGAGCGCGCGGCCGCGCTCGAAGGCCTCCCGCGCCGGGGCGAGCATCCCGTGCCGGGCGTAGAGCGTGCCGAGATTGAACCAGCCGCGCAGGAAGTACTCCTCGATCGCGACGGCGCGGCGGAAGGCCGCCTCGGCCGCGGCGAGATCCCCCAGTTCGTCGGAGAGCAGGCCGATCTCGGTCCAGACGCTGAGCTGGAACGGCGCCAACTCCGCCGCGTGACGCAGATGGCCGAGCGCCGCCTCGAGCCGCTGGCGTCCCGGCGGCTCGAGCCGCGCGAGCGAGGTCATCGCCTGGCCGAGGTTCAGCGAGTACTGGAACTGGTTGGGATTGAGCTCGGCCGCGTAATTGAGGTGATACAGCGCCTGTTTCAGGGAGTCGCCCCCCCCTTCCCCGCGCAGGTAGGATTGAAAGAGCATGCTGCCGAGGGCGCGCCGATAGGGCGCATTGGTGAAGTCGATGCGCGCGGCCAGCCCGACCAGCCGCGCGGACTCCGCGAGCGGCGGCGCGGCGCGCGGCGCCAGCTCGAGCGCCCACTTCTCGTTGAGCAGGTTGCGCGGGGCGCCGATGCCGCCGAGGAAGTACCAGAAGCCGACGACGGGCCGCACCGTGGCGACGGCGAGCACCAGCGCGACCAGAGCTGCGGACACGGCGTAGACGCGGCGCACGCGAAAGCCGATGACGTACTCCGCTCCGGTGGCGCCGTGCAGGCGCAACCCGGCGGCCAGCAGCACCAGCAGCAGCGCCGTGGGCGGCGTCTGCAGCGGGAAGTCGACAACGGCCTGGACCGCGATCGACACCACCGCGGCCAGCAGCGTCGCGACCGGCCCCCACGAGGCGCGCGGCAGCGTCCGCAGCCGCCGGACGCCGGCGCAGGCAAGCAGGGCGACCGCGCCGAGGGCGAGCAGGAGCCCGGGAATCCCCAGCTCGGCGCCGGCCTGCAGGTATTCCGAGTGGGCGTTCTCGGCGACGCGGGAATACCTGGCCCAGTGGGTCTCGATCGGGAAGGCGTAGCGGGTCGAGATGTATTCGTACTGGCCGAGTCCGATACCGACCCAGGGGTGGTCGAGCATCATCGCGAGCGCGCTCTTCCAGATGGCCAGCCGCGTGAAGGCGAAGTTGTCCGTCTGCGGCAGCGACTGCAGCCGCTGCAGCAGCGGGTTCGGGATCGCCAGCAGTGCGACGAGCGCCACCGAGAAAGCGGCAGCGGCGACCCGCCAGGAGCGCAGCGCGAGCAGCACCAGCAGCCCGGCGCCCAGCGCGAGGGCGCCGCCGCGCGAACCGGTGGTCAACAGGGCGGCGAGGAGCAGCGCCCCTTCGGCGAGGGCCAGAACCGCGCGCAGCGGGCGGCGGCGTTCCCCGGGCGCGGGGAAGACCTGGCCGCCGACGAGCAGCAGCAGCGCCGCGGCGAGGAAGCCGGCCAGAAAATTCGGGTTGAAGAAAGTCCCCGCGGGGCGGTCCTGGCCGAAGCCGACCGCCGCGCCGACCACGAGGAGCGACTGGAAGACCGCCTGCGCCCGGACCGCGCCGAGGGCGAGCGAGAGCCCGGCGAAGCTCGGGTTGAACGACAGGTAGGCGTACAGCGCGACGTAGCAGGCAATGGCGAGGAACGCCGACTCGGCCGCATGATAGTAGGGAGCGAAGAGTGTGGAGAAGAGCGACCAGAAGACGAGCAGCCCGAGCAGCGCATCGAGCGCGTTCAGACGCAGCTCGCGCCGGGGCAGGCGCGCCCAGGTGCCGGCCCAGTACACCACCAGCGCGAGGATGCCGAGATTGACGACCGCGGCGGGCAGCCGGGGGGTACCCCCCTGGACGAGAGGGGGCAGCAGCAGGAGCGCGGCGGCCAGCCACCAGCCGGCCAGCGCCGGGTTCCGGTCAGCCCCGATCAGATGTCTGCGCCTTCGTGGTACATCTCTTTGTCACCCCCGGTCAGGTGCCAGCTCGACCACAAGCCGTCGCCGTCGAGATCGGAGACCGCCAGGGCGGTGAACGTGTCGGTCGGCGCATCGACCCCGGAGAGGCCGTAGCTGAAGAAGACCGTGCCGTCGGGCACGAACCCCAGCAGGGAAAAGCGGGTGGCCGGCGACCAGGGGAAACGGCCGGACGGGTTGGCGGTCCGATCGGGGGTCAAAGGCTGGTTACCGACATAGCGGTTGTACTCGGAAAAATAGGCGTGCTCGGTCACGCGGATGGCGCCCAGATTGGCCTTGGCCTCGGAGATTTTCGCCCGTTCGCGCATCCGCATGAAGTTCGGGACGGCGACCATCACCAGGATGCCGACGATCGCGACGGCGATCATCAACTCGACGAGCGTGAACCCCGCGTTCCCCGAAAAAAAAACCAGGGGGCCCCTGAACTTCCTGGGGCCCCCTGCAACTGTTGACATCTGCGATCCAGCCGGCGAGATGTCGGGCGCGATCCTAGAACGTGCCGCCCTTCTTGAGAATTTCGTTGGTGGAATCGGTGACGTAGAAGGAGCTGAGCGAGCTGTCGGCATCAAGGTCGCCGATGGCATTCATGGTCAGCCCGGCGGTGGACGGGTAAGAGAGGGTGGACTCAAGGGAATAGGAATAGAACACGGACCCCTCGGGAGCGAAACCGAGCAGGGAGAAGCGGGTCGTCGTATCCCAAGCAACCTTGGCGGCGCTTCCCGAGCGGTCGGCGACGGGCGTCGGGGTCTGACTGCCAACGTAGAAATTCCACTCGGCGAAGTACGCCACTTCCGTGCTGCGGATGGCGCCGAGGTTCGACTTGGCCTCGGAGGTCTTGGCCTTGAGGCGGAACTGCAGGAAGTTCGGGATGGCGATGGCCGCCAGGATACCGATGATGGCGACGACGATCATCAGCTCGACCAGGGTGAAGCCTTTCCGGTTCCGAATCCGCTGTAACATTTTCCTACCCTCCATTTGTTGTTGCGGGTTTGCACCCTTTGCGAATAGTTAAAGCACTTTCCGTGCCAATCACCGGTGTATCGCCGCCGACAGCGAAAAGAGGCGGTGTTTATTGGATATATCGCAACATTTGACGATGACGCCGATCCGGCGGACAGCCACATCAGAGCCGGAAAGCCGGAAACTGACGATTCTGGTCAGTCGGAATGACAATTATTGTCATTCCCGGCTTTTCCCCCCAGCTGCCTCACCCGGCCCCGCCCCACAACGCCCCATCACCGGTCGCTGGACGGTCGACGCACCGCGAGTCCGACTAGGACGCCGAGCCCGAGCAGCGCAATCAGCGCGCCGGCCGCGAGTCCCGGGGGGGCGTACGCGAGCGCCACGAGGTGGTTGCCCGCGGGGACCGGCACCGCGCGCAGCAGCAAGTCGGCCGCCAGCAGCGGCGCGTACACCAGCGCGACCAGCGCCAGGGGGATGCCGACGAACGCCGCCGCGCCGCCCGCGCGGGTCGGCCGACGCTCGGCCGGGGGCGCGGGGTTCGCCACGGGTCGCGCCTTCGCGGCGGGCTACGGCCGGGCCGCGCCGGGTCCAGGGCGGCTTCGCAGGCCGTCGACGATCGCGGCGACCGTCGGCTCGATCAGCTGCGCTTGCAGCTCCTCCCCGCGGAGGCTCGCGTGGATGGCGTCCACGAAGAGCGTCGGTGCCCGCACCTGCGCGCCGAGGTCGACCACGGCGACGCCGGCCGCCTTCCCGAGTTCCCGGATGATCTCGTTGATTCGCCGGTGCGCGCTGATGACCCCCTGATAAAAGGGCGACTCCACCGTCTCCCAGGCCTGGTTGAGCGGCTGCGTGAACAGCACCACGGCGGCGCCGGTGGCCCCGGCCTGCGACACGACGGTCGCGAGGTTTCTCCGGAAGTATTTCCCGGAGGCCTGCGCCGCGTTGCGCCGGGCTTCCTCGTCGTCCGGGCGGGTGTACTGCATGGCGGTCATCAGGTCGCCGGGGAGATAGTCGTTCAGAGACATCGTCAGATACCCCAGGACTCTCAGCGTGTAGCTCCTGCGCATCCCGCGCTTGGCGATGTCGGGGAGCTGCCGGGGGCTCCACGGGAAGCGGAAGAGCGTGCCGTCCGCTCCCCCTTCGTCCGGATAGCACGCGGCGAACGCGTCGTTGACGCCGGCGTTGATCAGCACGACGTCCGGTTCCAGCTCGGGCACCGTCAGCGCGACGACGCCCATGATCTCGGGGAGCGTGTACCCGGTCACGCCGAGATTGACGATCTCCACCGCGGGGGCGCCGCGGGCGTTCAGGCGGCTCGCGAGTAAGACCGGCCAGGTGTGCTTCCCGTCCCGCGAGAAGATGCCGTAGGTCGTGCTGCCGCCGACGGCGACGATCCTGACGGTCCCCGGCTGTTTCTTCGTCCACTCGGGAGCGCGGAAGCCGCGGGAGTTGTAGGGCTTGAATCCATCCGGATACCGGTAGTCCCGGTTGAAGACGTAGTTGAAATACGGGTGCGGCTGATAGCGCAGCAGGTCAAGGCGCTCCGCGCTGGCGATTCCGATCAGCGGTTCGAGCATGTCGCGGCTCAAAGGCGGGACGACGAGAAAATAGTAGCAGCTGGCGAGGATCTCCAGAATGGCGACCAGGGTGACGACCAGGCATACCGGGAGCAGCACCCGCTTCATGGCCGGGCTCAGATCCTCACGATCGTGCCGATGCCCTTCAGGGAGAAGAGCAGCGTGTACTCATACCTGTCCGTCCATTTCACGTAGCCGAGCGTGATGTCCCAGCACTGCGAGACGTACTTGAGGTTGACCCGGTTCTCGACGAAGGTCTTCTCGGCGAGGTTGTAGCGGCTGCGCGCCTGGACGTCGAAGCGCCCGAGCGAAACATTGCCGCCGAGATCGAGGAAGTCCTGGTCGGAGTCGCGGGTGGAGCGCCAGTCGCCCTGCAGCGAGGAGCGTTCGGTGACCTGCCAGGAGAGCGAGAGATTGTGATAGCCGAGCCCCTTGCCGTAAACGTCGAAGTTGCCGCGCCAGAGAACCTCGAGCCCCTTGAGCGGCCGCGTGCGCGCCTCCCACTCGATCGGGGTGAAGGAGGGTTCGGTTTCGGTCAGCTTGCCGCTGTCGAAGGTGTAGTTCTGCGAAAGTTTGACCCAGAGCAGCTCCTGCGTCGAGGTCAGCGGCGCGGCCGGGGCCGTGCCGAGAGGATCGCCGCCGGGCGGCGTCCCGGGAGGGAGGGCGGGCGGGACGCCCGCGGCATCGATGGCGGTCGCAGTGGTGGTGGTCGCAGTGGCCGGGGTCGCCCGCACCTTGGCGTAGAGCGTGTTGATCAGGCTGTATTCGAGGCGGTTCGCCCGCGGGATCCGGTCGAGGGAATCGAACAGGGGAATGGTGTCCTGATTGACCTCCGGTGTGTAGACGTAGGAGATGCGCGGCTCGAGCAGGTGCTTGAGGCGCGTGAAACGCCCCCCCTCGGAGAGATCCCAGATGCGGTACGTGCGCGGCCCCTCGAGCCCGAGCTTGAAAAAGGGGATCGACCGCGTCTCTTCGGCGCCCAGCGTGTTCTTGCTGTAGCTGGTCCACGAATAGCCGGCCAGGGGGATGATGCGCGCGATGCTGCCGATCGAGAGCGGCCAGGTCATCTCCGGGGCGACGTTCACGCGCGTCGTCTCGACCTCGGTGGTGCTGTCGTCGCGCTTGAGGCTCACGCCGCTGGCCGCGACCTTCAGGAACAGATCGGTGCCGAAGACCTCGGTACTGGTGCGGTCGATCTGCAGCTCGGGAAAGCGCGTGAGCGTCGTGCGCTGTTCGGTGATCAGGCTGATCTCGTTGCGGCCCGAGAGCGCGAAGTTCCAGGCCGACCAGCTGCGGTTGAGGAAGAACGAGGAGGAGGTCCGCTCGCTCGAGCGCTCCTCGATCGTCGTGGCCTGCGTCGCGATGAACTCGCGGTCGCTCTGGAAGAAGGCGTCGATCTCGGCGTGGATGCCCAGCGGCAGCTCGTGGGAGTTGCGGGTCGCGAGCGACCAGCGCTCGGCGTCGGTTCTCGTGTTGCGCAGGTAGTAGGCGTCGACGACCCCCTGCGTGCGGGGGGCCAGCAGGTAGCGCATCTCGCCGCTGGCGCCCCAGCCGGTCTTCTGCAGGTAGTCGATTCCGAGCGTGGCGTCGAAGTTGTCGCGCGGCGCCCAGTAAAAGGCGTTGCGGACCGTAATGCCGTCGGCGCTCCGGAGGCTGATCGCCGGGATCAGCAGGCCGGTGGAGCGCTCGCGCTTGACGGGGAAGACCGCATAGGGGAAGTAGAGCACCGGCACCCGCTTGATCCGCAGCGTCGGGTTCCAGGCATGCAGGTATTCGTCGATGGTGACCTCGGTCGAGGTGGCGTGAAAGCTCCAGTCGGGCAGCACGCCCTCGCAGGTGGTGAAGGAGCCGCCACGCAGAAAGTAGTGGTCGGGACCGCGCTTCTCGATGCGCTCGCCCTTGAAATAATAGGTCTGGAGGAAGCCCTGCGCGTGCTCGAGAAAGCCGATGCGCGTCTCCAGGTTCAACTCGAGGTGCTCGCCCTGCAGCCGGTCCGCGCCGCTGTCGAGCACCACGTTGCCGTCCGCGACGACCATCTTGGTCAGCTCGTTGTAGACGACGCGATCGGCGACCAGCCGCATTTCGCGGTGGCGGATCGTGACCGCCCCTTCGCCGATCACGGTGCGGTCCTCGTTGCTGCGCTCGAGGTGCTCCGCCGAGACGAGGACCTCGTCGCCGTCGAGGGCGACCGGCGGCGCGCCGGGGATCGGCGCCGCTGCCGCAGTGGCAGCGGCCAGCGGCGCGCCGGCGGCTGCCCCGGAATCGGCCCCGGCAGCCGGGTCCGCCAGAAGCGCGAAAGCCAGAGGGAGGGACAGGGTCAGGAGTGCGGCGCGGCCGATCATCGCAATCCTTTACCACAAAACCGGAGAATTTTCCTCACATCCCGAGCACCTCGCCGTAACCCTTCAGTGAAGTGCGGTAACTTTTCCCGTTCGTGGTGAGCCGTGAGCTTGACGAACGGTCGAACCACGAACGGGACAGAGTCTTCATACAAGCGCCCTTCGACGGGCTCAGGGCGAACGGTACTGATCGGGCCACCGTTCATTGAAGGGTTAGCACCTCGCCCACCAGGAACAGCGATCCGGCGACGACCACCAGCCCGCGCGACCCGGCGGAGCGCCGCGCCGCGGCCACTGTGGCGGCCAGGTCCCCCGCCGCGGAGCAGCGCGCGCGCAGGCCGGCGGGAACCCGCCGCAGCAGTTCGGCGGGCTCCAGTCCCCGCTCCTCGGGGGGGCGCACGAGGTGCACGGTGCCGGCGAGCGGGAAAAGCGCGGCGGCCATCGCGCCGACGCGCTTGTCGCGCAGCGCGCCGAAGACCAGCGCGATGCGCCGCTCCGGGAAGAGTTCGGTCAGCAGTTCGGCCAGCGCGCGCGCCGACCCGTCGGTGTGCGACCCGTCGAGCAGAAACGCCGGACGGCCGGGGCGGTAATCGCAGCGTCCCGGCCAGCGGGCGCCCGCGAGCCCGGCGCGCACCGCGGCGCGCGGGACGGGGAAACCCAGTTCGCCGAGGCGCTCCGCGGCGAGAACGGCGAGGGCCGCATTGTGCGCCTGGTGGCGCCCGAGCAGGCCCAGGCGCAGCCCCGGGTAGCGGGCGCGGGAGGTGACGAGGTCCAGCCGCACCCCGCGGGTGTCATGTCCGGTGATCGTCCACGCGGCCTCGCGCTCGAGCCAGACCGCGGGCGCGGCGATCCGGCGCGCCTGCGCCTGCAGCGCCCGCGCGGCCGCGGGGCGCACCGCCCCGATCAGGCACGGGACCCCGGGGCGCATGACTCCGGCCTTCTCGAGCGCGATCGCGCCGAGGCGCGTGCCGAGCAGCTCGACGTGCTCGCGCTCGATCCCGGTGATCACGCTGAGCGCCCCGTCGACCGCGTTCACCGCGTCGAGGCGCCCGCCCAGCCCGATTTCGAGCACCGCGGGCCGCGCCCCGTGCTGCGAAAAATATTCGAGCGCCGCCAGCGTCAGCCACTCGAAGTGCGTCAGCCGGGCCCGCGCGCCGAGGCGTCCGCGCAGCTCGCCGATCAGCCGGCCGAAGGCCCGCTCGCCGATCGGGGCGCCGCCGAGGCGGATACGCTCGCGGATGCTGACCAGGTGCGGCGAGGTGTAGAGGCCGGCCGGGTGGCCCGCCGCCAGCAGCAGCGCCTCGAGGAAAGCCGCAGTGGAGCCCTTGCCTTTGGAGCCGGCGACGATCACCGACGGGAACGAGCGCTGCGGCTGGCCCAGACGGGCGAGCGCGCGCCGCATCGGCCCGAGCCCGAACTTCCACCCGAAACGCTGCTGGTGCTGCAGGAACGTTTCCGCGTCGACGAAGCGCATTGCCGCATTCTACGTCGGGTATACTCTTTGCGCCATGAGAACAAGAGGGGTGCCGAAAAAATACCGGCGGCGGTCGCGGCTGGCGGCCGTCGCGTTGCTGCTGTGCGCGTTGTGTCCGGCGACCCCGCCGGCGCGCGGCGAGGAGCCGCTCCCCGCGACCGGTTCGATCGAGAGCCTCTGGATGCTCGGCGATGCCGCCTTCAAGGCCGGAGACCTCGATCAGGCGCTGCGCCAGTTCGACACGGCGCTGGCGCGCGATCAGACGCGCGCCCGCAGCTGGAACTACGTCGGCGGGGTCCACTTCGCCCAGGGGAATTACGCCCGGGCGCTCGAGGAATTCCGTCGGGCCCTCCAGCTGGACCCGCGCGACGTGCGCGCCTGCAACAACTTCGGCACCGCGCTGGAGCGCCTCGGCGACTACGCGGGCGCCCGGCGGGCCTACGAGCAGGCCGTGCTCATCGATCCCTCGTACGCGCTGACCCAGCGCAACCTCGGCATCCTGGAGTCGCGGCCGCCGGGGAATCCGCAGGCGGCGCGGCGCGCCTGGGAGCGCTATCTGCAGCTGGCGCCGGACGGGCCGCACGCCGAGGAGATCCGTCGCGAGCTGACCCCGCCCGCGCGTTGACACTCGCGGCGGCACTCTGGTACCGTTTTTCAAATCTCAACCAGGGGGTTTGAACAGCAGATGGAGCAGACGCCGGGCACCCGCATCATCTTCGATTTGTTCGAGTCCTCCGGTATCGGCCTGATCGGGCTGGACGCCGGCAATACGATCGTCGCGGCGAACGGCAACGTCGGTGTTTATCTCGGTCTGGAGCCGGACGAACTCATCGGGAACGACGCCTCGATCCTGCGACCGGGGATTCGCTCGTCCGAGTTCTGGGGCGCCTTCCCCGCCACCTTTTACTGTCTCGCCCCGGGCCCGCACAGCCTGCTGCTGATCGTCTCGCGCCGCCTCGGCCCCGAGCACGACCCCGTGCTGCGCAGGGCGATCATCATGCGCCCCTACAGCCTGGAGCGCGAGTTCGGGCGGATGCGCGTCAGCCTCAACAACTACCTGGCCCACGAAGTGGCCTCGCGCCTCAACTCCGTCGGGATCGCCAGCGAATTCATCACCGAGCCCGAACTGCGCCAGCGCGAACCGACGCGCGAGGCCTTCATCTCGACGCTGCGCCAGGACGTCAGGGACCTGAACACGCTCTTCGTGCAGCTGCTCGAGACCGCCGAGCAGGTCGCGATGCCCAATCGCGTGGCGCGCTCGCCGGTGGACCTGCGGACGCTGCTGGAGGATCTCGCCGCCAAGATCCAGGGGCTGGCCAGCGAGCGCAGCGCCTGCCTGCTCTGGACACTTCCGCCGCGCCTGCCGTTCACCTCGGGCGACTACCACTGGCTCTACCTGGGGCTGTACGGCGTGCTGACCCACGCGCTGCGGGCGGCCCCCGCCCTCACCGATGTCACGCTCACGGCGCGCCCGGACGAGGGCGTGGTGACCACCGTGATCGCCGTGCGGCGTGGCGCGCACACGATGGACGTTCCCTGGCCCCCGCAGGCACTCTTCCCGCTCGACGACAGCCACCCGCGCATCAACCGCCTGGCCATCGAGGAACTCGCCGTCATCCGCGGCATCTTCCTGCTGCACGGCGGCGAGCTGCGGATCGCGCCGTCCGCGGACCGCACCGAGTATATCGTCACGCTGCCGGTATGACCGCAACCCCCGAGACCGCCGGGGCGATCGGTTTTCTGACGATGCCCGAGCAGCTGCGGGATCTGCTCGTGCGCAAGGCGACCGGCCAGCTGGTGGCCTATCGCGACGACAGCATCAAGAAGGTCTTTTTCAAGAACGGCTTCATCCTGTACGCCACCTCGAGCCTGACGGCCGATCGGCTCGGCGACATCCTGCTCGCCCGGGGGATGATCACCCGCGACCAGTACGAGGAGTCCGCGAGCCAGGTTCTCGCCACCGGCCGCAAACAGGGGACCATCCTGGTGCAGATCGGCGCGCTGGCGCCGAAGGACCTCTTCCGCGGGCTGATCGCGCAGGTGCGCGAGATCGTCGTTTCACTCTGCGCCTGGGATGAGGGCAACTGGCGGTTCCTCGATGGGCTCGCGACCCAGGAGGAAATCGTGAGCCTGCGCCTGCACCCGGCGGGCCTGATCTTCGAGGGGCTGGCGCAGATCGCCGCCGATGTGCGCTGGGGCGGCGTGTGGGACTTGCGGCAATCCGAGCTGTATCCGGCGGCCGAGCCGCAGTTCGCCATTGACCAGATCGACGCCCCCGATGCCGCCCGGCGACTCTATTCCCTCGTCGAGCAGGGGCGGTCCCCGCGGGAGATGGCGCGGATGATCGACCTCGACGAACGCGGCACGGACGTCCTGCTGTACGGGCTGGCACTGCTGGGGTTGGTCGAAATCCGCCCGCGAGCCGCGGAGCAGCCGCTGTCGCCGACCGCGGCGCCGGCCCCGGCGGGGACCGCGGTGGGGACCGCGGCGCCGGCCCCGGGGACGACCCCGGCGGCGACCGCGGCGACCACGCAGCCGCCCGATGCGGAAGCGCTGGCCCAGCGCGAGAAGATTTCGACGCTGATGGGCCGGATCCCGAGCCTTTCCTTCTACCAGCTGCTCGGGGTGACCCCGGAGTCGGACGTCGACACCATCAAGCGCTCGTACATCGCGCTGGCGAAGGAGTACCACCCCGACCGGTACTTCCGCCCCGAGTTCGAAGACCTGCAGGAGGCGGTGAACGCGATCTTCATGCGCGTCAGCGAGGCGTACACGACGCTGCAGAATGCCAGCGCGCGCGCCGAGTACGATCGCGATGTGCTGCAGCTGACGGTGCCGGTGGCGCGGGAGAAGACGCCGGACGGGGATTCCCACCTGGCCCGGGATCAGTTCGCCAAGGGGCTCGCGCTGCTCAACGCGGGCGATGTCTGGTCGGGTATCCAGGCCTTGCGCTGGGCGGTGAACCTCGCGCCCCAGAACCCGCGCTACCACACCTGGCTCGGGGTCGCGCTGATGCGCACCAGGAAACGGCTGCACGAGGCCGAGGAGCACTGCAAGACCGCGATCGCGCTGGATTACAACAACGCCCAGTACTACGTGCATCTCGGCCAGGTCTACCGGACGGGGCACCTTTACGACAAGGCGAAGAAACAGTTCGAGACGGCGTTGCGGCTCGACCCGAAGCACCCGGGCGCGCTCAAGGAGATCCGCGAGATGGAGACCCCGACCGCCGAGAAGGGGCTGCTCGACCGGTTTCTGAAGAAGTAGCCGATGCCGCAACGCGACCCGAGGCGGGTTCGCGCGCTGCTGCTGGCCGCGCTGCTGCTCGGCGCGCTGGCGTTCGTGTACCGCGGCGTCGGCGGGTTCGACTTCGTCAATCTCGACGACCCCGAGTACGTCTCCCGCAACCCGGCGGTGCGCGCCGGGCTGAGCTGGAGCGGCTTGAAGTGGGCTTTCACGGCCTTCCACGCCGCCAACTGGCACCCGCTGACCTGGCTCTCGCACATGGCGGACGTGAGCCTCTTCGGCACCGACGCGAGCGCCCAGCACCTGGTGAGCCTGAGCCTGCACGCCGCCTGCACGCTGCTGCTCTTCGAGCTGCTGCGAGCGCTCACGGGCTCGTTCTGGCGCTGCGCCGCGGTCGCCGCGCTGTTCGCGGTGCACCCCGTGCAGGTGGAGTCCGTGGCCTGGATCGCGGAGCGCAAGACGCTGCTGGCGGCGCTGCTGGGGCTGTTGAGCGTGCGGGCCTACCTCTGGCGCCTCGCCCGGCCCGCGAACCGATCGCTCGCGCTCGCGGCGGTCCTGTTCGCCCTCGGTCTGCTCGCCAAGCCGATGCTCGTCGTACTGCCTCTGCTGCTGCTGCTGCTCGACTGGTGGCCCCTCGGGCGCGGCGGCCGCGCCGGGATCGGCCCCGGGGCCCTCCGCCCCCTGGTCCGCGAGAAGGCGCCGCTGTTCGCGCTGGCGCTGGCCTCGGGCCTCGTCACGATCGCCGCGCAGTCCCGGGTCGGCGCGGTCGCCTCGCTGCAGTTCTTCCCGCTGCCGGTGCGTCTGGGCAACGCGCTGCTCAGCTGCGTCGCGTACCTGGGGGAGCTGTTTCTGCCCCGCGATCTGAGCGTGTTCTATCCGCATCCGTCCGCCGGGCTGCCCTGGGGTCGCGCGGGGCTCGCCGCGCTCGCGCTGGCGGCGCTCACGGTCGCGGCGTTGCGGCTGCGCCGCGCGGCGCCCTACGCCGCCTTCGGGTGGTTCTGGTTTCTGATCACGCTGCTCCCGGTGATCGGCATCCTCCAGGTCGGCGCCCAGGCGCGCGCCGACCGCTACCTCTACGTGCCGCTGATCGGCATCTTCCTGGCCGTCGTCTGGGGCGCCGCGGAGCTGGCGCGGCGCCGCCCGGACACCCGGATCCCGGCGTCGCTCGCGATCGCGGCCGCCGTCGCGCTGCTCGGCCTGGCCGCCCACCGCCAGGCGGGACACTGGCGGGACAGCGGCAGCCTGTGGCGGCATGCGCTGGCGGTGGACCCGCGATCCGAGACCGCTCTTTACCAGCTGAGCGAGCACGAGCGGGAGCTCGGCCGCATCCGGCAGCAGGCCGATCTGCTGCGGGATTTGCTGCGGCTCAACCCGCGACACCAGCGCGCGCTCAACAACCTCGGCATCGCGCGCTATCGTCTCGGCGAGCGGCCGGAGGCCCTGCTCGCCGATTACCGGACGCTGCTGGGCCTGAACCCGCGAAACGCGAAAGCGCTGCAGAACTACGGCTTCCTGCTGATCGAAACCGGCGACTACGCTGAGGCGATCACCGCGCTGGCGAGCGCGATCGAAATCGACCCGGCCTACTGCACGGCCCTGAACAACCTCGGCCGCGCCCACCTGCTCAAGGGCGGCAGGCTCCAGGCACGGCTCTATTTCGAGAAGGCCGTGGTCTGCGATCCGGGGGAGGCGAAATTCCGGGCCAACCTCGAACTGTCGCGCCGAGAGCAGGAGTAATTGCCTTCTGTTCCGGTTCGGCGTAGGGTCGATCCAGCCGGTTTATCGCGGCGACAAGATCGCAGGCAGGGGAGAAGCCGGTGGTGAAGAAACTACGGTTCGCCGCGCTGATGATCGGTTTCAGCGGGGTCTGCGTCCTGCTCTTTCTCGAGTTCTATCGGGACGCCAAGCAGGTCGCCCTCGCGCAACTCCAGGAGACGCAGCGGATTCACGCCCGGCAGGCGGCCCGGGGCATCGAGGACTTCTTCGCGACGTGGACCAGTATTCTCGCGGCCTTCTCCGGCATGAGCGAGATCGCCGACGTCGACGCCAACGGCAGGCGTTACATGAGGCTCTTCTTCGAGGCCCACCGGGAACAGATCAGGTCGATCACCCGGATGGACGAACGGGGGGTGATTCTCGCCTCGCTCCCCTTCGGCGACTCCGAGGGCAGCGACATCTCCGGACAGCGGCACGTGCGCGAGATCCTGCGCGATCGCCGGCCGGTCGTGAGCGACGTCTTCCGCGCGGTGCAGGGGTTCGACGCGATCGCGCTGCACGTGCCGGTCTTCAAGGGGACGGCGTTCAAGGGTTCGATCGCCGTCGGCTTCAACTTCGAGAGTCTCGCGAAGCGCTATATCGACGCGATCAGCATCGGCGCGACCGGGTACGCCTGGGTCGTCAGCCGCGATGCCACGCTGCTCTACACCCCGGTCCCCGGGTTCACCGGCAGTTCGGCGCTCGAAAAGTTCAAGTCCTCACCCTCGGTCATCGCCATGCTCACCGACATGCTCCAGGGCCGCGAAGGGGTCGCGACCTACACCTCGGACTGGATTCGCGAGCGCACGGCCGCGCCCGTGCGGAAGTACGCCGTGTACATGCCGATCCGGCTCGGCAGCACCTACTGGTCCATCGTCGTTTCCTCCTCCGTGGAGGAGCTGCTCGCCAGCCTGAAAGCCTTCAGGAACCGGCTGGCGCTGGTCGTCGGCCTGGTCTACGCGGGCGGGATGCTCCTCGCGATCGTCGCCGCCCGCGCCTGGCTGATCATCAGCGAAGAGGACAAGCGCCGACAGGCGGAACGGACGCTGCGGGTCTCCGAGCAGAAGTTCATGAAAGCCTTTCACGCCACGCCGGACGCCATCGTGATCAGCCGGATCGCGGATGGGATGCTGCTGGAGGTCAACGAGGTCTTTCTGCGCGAGACGGGATACTCGCCCGAGGAGGCGCGGGCGCAGTCCACGATCGGCCTGCGCCTCTGGGCGGACCCCCGGGAGCGCGAGTGCTATCTCGCCGCCATCCGGGCCGCGGGACGCGTCCGCGAGATGGAAGCGCGCTTTCTGACGAAGGCCGGAGCGCTGCTCGACGGCCTCGTCTCCGGGGAGACGATCGAGGTCGGCGGCGAGCCCTGCCTGCTGACCATCATCCGCAACATCACGGAGCGCAAGCGGACCGAGGCCGAACTGACGCAGCACCGGCTGCACCTCGAGGAGCTCGTCGCGGCGCGCACGGCCGAACTGGGGCAGAAGACCGACGATCTGGAGCGTTCGCAGCAGGCGCTCCGGCACTCGCTGGAGGACGTCAGCGCGACGAACCGGCAGCTGGAGACGGCCAAGGAACGCGCCGAGGCCGCCGACCGGCTGAAATCCGCCTTTCTGGCCACGATGTCCCACGAATTGCGCACGCCCCTGAATTCGATCATCGGCTTCACCGGCATCCTGCTGCAGGGGCTGAGCGGCCCGGTCAACGAGGAGCAGGCCAAGCAGCTCTCCATGGTCCACGGCAGCGCCAACCACCTGCTCAGGCTGATCAGCGACGTCCTGGACATCTCCAAGATCGAGGCGGGGCAACTGACGGTGGCCAGCGAGCCGTTCGACCTGCGCGAGACGATCCTCAAGGTCGTTCAGAGCGTGCGGCCGCTCGCCGAAAAAAAGGGACTCGATCTTTCGGTCGCCTTGATGGAAGATAGAGGGACTATCGTAGGTGACGCGCGCCGGGTGGAGCAGGTCCTGCTCAATCTGTTGAGCAACGCGGTGAAGTTCACCGAGACGGGCGGGATTCGCGTCACCTGCGTGCGCGAGGCGGGGGGCATGGTGACCAGCGTGATCGATTCCGGCATCGGCATCGGGGAGGCTGACCTGGCCCGGTTGTTCAAGCCGTTTTATCAGGTCGACACCGGCTTGACCCGCCGGTACGAGGGCACCGGGCTGGGGCTCTCCATCTGCCGGAAGCTCGTGGAATTGATGGATGGCAGCATGCGGGTCGAGAGCAGCCCCGGGGCGGGAAGCACGTTCGCGTTCGTGCTGCCGCTGCAGAGGAGCGGCGAACATGCCTAGCGTGCTGGTCGTCGACGACAACGCCGAGAACCGCTACTTTCTGGAGGCCCTCCTCACGGGGAACGGGTTCGTGGTCCGCTCTGCCGACAACGGCGCGCAGGCGCTCGCATCGGCGCTGACCGACCCGCCGGACCTGATCGTCAGCGACATCCTGATGCCGGTCATGGACGGCTTTGCGCTCTGCCGGGAGTGGCGCAAGAACGATCGACTCCGCGGCAGACCGTTCATCTTCTATACCGCCACCTACACCGACAAACAGGACGAGGATCTGGCGTTGAGCCTGGGGGCGGCAAAATTCGTCGTCAAGCCTCAGGAGCCCGCGGCCCTGCTCGGCATCATTCGCGAGGTGCTGGCCGGGCCCGCTCCCGTCGCGGCGGGCGCTTCCCCGGGGGCCGGCCCCGGCGAAGACGAGTTCCTCAGGGGATACAATGAAGTGTTGTTCCACAAACTCGAGAAGAAGGTGGCCGAACTGGAGCGGAGCAACCGGGAACTCCAGCTATCCGTCGAAGAGCAGCGGCGCCTCGAGGATCGGCTCCGCCAGGCGCTTAAACTGGAAGCCGTCGGCCGGTTTTCCGCCGGCATCGCGCACGATTTCAACAACATCCTGACCGTCATCGTCGGTTTCGGGGACTTGCTGCGCGAGAAGGTCAAGACTGACGAGTCCGAACTGAGCCTGCTGGATCAGATTCTCGCCGCGGCCGGCCGGGCGCAGAACCTGACCCGCAGCCTGTTGAGCTTCAGCAGGCTGCAGGCGATCACGCCGCGGCCGCTGAGCCTGAACCACTGCGTCCGGAACCTGGAGACCTTTCTGGACAGGGTCGTCGGCAAGGACGTCAAGCTCACGCTGTCGTTCCGGGAGAAGGACATCCCGATCGTCGCCGATGCCGGCCAGATCGAGCAGATCCTGATGAATCTGGCGAGCAATGCCCGGGATGCCATGCCGGGTGGCGGCCTGCTGGCCATAGGGACGGACGTCCTGATGGTCGATGCGGAATTCGTTCGCCTGAACGGGTATGGCGCGCCGGGGCGCTACGCCGTCCTCAGCGTCACCGACACCGGCTGCGGCATGGGCGAGACGACCCGGAAGCGGATCTTCGAGCCGTTCTTCACCACCAAGGAGGCCGGCAAGGGGACGGGTCTGGGGCTCGCGATCGTCTATGGGATCGTCCAGCAGCACCAGGGGCACATCAGCGTCTCCAGCGAACCCGGCCAGGGCACCTCGTTCAGGATCCTGCTACCGCTGATGCCCGGCGACGTGGCGGCCCCGGGCGCACCGGTGCAGCCCCGCCCGTTGCGCGGCGGTACGGAAACGATCCTGGTCGTCGAGAACGAACCCGCGATCAGGCGCTATCTGGAACTGTATCTGGAGAGTCTCGGCTACCGGGTGCTCCGCGCGAAGGATGGGCTGGAGGCCGTCGAGGTCTTCCGGGAAAAGGGGCGGGGCGTGGATCTCGTGCTGATGGACGTCGTGCTGCCGCGGAAGAGCGGCAAGGAGGCCGCGGCGGCGATCAGGCAGATCAGAGGCGACGCGAAAATCGTTTTCACGAGCGGCTACCCGTTCGAGGCCGTCCACGAACGGCGACTGCTGGACGACGGCGAGCGGCTGCTGCTCAAGCCGCTGACGCCGACCGACCTGGCCGGGTCGGTACGGGGGGTTCTCGACGGAGAGCCCGCCGCTGAATCAGGCTGGGCTGCTCCTTCCCCGGCAGCCCGCTAGTCCGTCAGTCGGATCGGCATCTGCCGCACCCGCCGGCCGGTCGCGTCGAAGACGGCGTTGGCGATCGCCGGGGCGACGGCGATGATCGGCGTCTCACCGGAGCCCGCAGAGGGGAGATCCGGCCGGTTCAACAGGTGCACGTCCAGCTCCGGCACGTCCGCAAAGCGCGGCACGAGGTACTCCCGGAAGCTCGCGTTGAGCACGACCCCGTTCTCGAAGCGCATCTCCTCGCGCAGCGCCGGACCCAGGCCCATCAGCAGGCACCCGGTGACCTGAGCCTCCAGATTGGCGGGGTTGACGATCGCGCCGCACTCGAAGACCTGGCCGATCCGGCGGACGACGATTCCGCCGTCGCGAACGGCGACCTCGGCGCAGGCGGCGACGTAGGAGCCTTTTTCAGTCCCGCAGGCGAGGCCGAAGCCGGTGCCCGGCTGCCGCCGGCTGCGCCGTCCCGCGAAATCGAATCGGGCGGCGGCCGTCTCCAGCACGGCCTTGAGCCGGGGATCGTCGAGGTGCGCCAGGCGGAAGGCCAACGGATCGCCGCCGGCCGCGGCGGCCAACTCGTCCATGAAGCATTCGCGGGCGAAGTTGTTGGCGGTTGCGGCCAGCGCGCGGTAGGAGCACTGCCGCAGCGGCGGGTCCGATTGCAGGAACTCACTGCGGGACGCCCCCGCCCGGTACGGCGTCTCGATTGCCGGACGGCCCGAGTTGATGTTGACGTGACGCCAGCTCGTCAGGCGGCCCCGCGCGTCGAGCCGGGCCTCGAGGTCGATCACCGCCGCCGGCCGGAAGCAGGCCCAGGTGAACTCCTCACGGCGGGTCCAGCGGACCTGCACCGGTTTGCCGGCGGCCCGGCTCAGGCGGGCCGCCTCCGCGGGGGCGTCGGGCTGGTGCTTGCCGCCGAAGCCGGCGCCGAAGTCGGGCACGATGACCCGGACGCGCTGCGCCGGCAGTTCGAACGCAGTGGCCAGCTCCGAGCGCACGCCGAAGGGGTTCTGCGTGCCCGTCCAGACCGTCAGTCTGCCCGCGTCCCACTCGGCGACGGCCGTCCGCGTCTCCAGCGGGGCATGCTGGATGTAGGCGACGTGGTAGGTACCGCTGACGAACCTGCCGGCGCCCGGCTCGAGGGCGGCTGAGGACTTTGCTTCGCCGCCGCGGGCTCCCGCGCGCAGATACTCGAAGAGCTTGCCGCTCGAGGGGTGCGCGGCCGACTCCCAGGCCGCCGTCCGCGCGATCGCCTCCAGGGCCTGCTCGGCGCCGCGGCTCGTCGGGGCGGCCACGCCGACGAACGGACCCTCCCGCACGACGACGACGCCTTCCATCCCGCGGGCCGGAGCCAGGTCGATGTCGGTGAGTTTCGCCCCGTAGGAGGGGGCGCGCAGGATTCTCCCGTAGAGCATCCCCGGCCGGACGACGTCCGAGGGAAAGGCGTGCGAGCCGCTCACGAGGTCGCGGCCGCCGGGGCGCGGGACCGGCGTGCCCATGACCTTCCAGTCCTTGACCGGCGTGAGGGTGACGCCCACCGGCACGGGCTGGTGCAGCGCATTTGCCGGCCCTTCGTCGGCGGCCAGGTCGGCGTAGGTCAGTTCGCGCCGGCTCGCGCCGTGAGTCGCCTTGCCGTCATGGACCGCAATCTGCGTGCGGTCCACCTGCCAGCGGGCCGCGGCGAAGGCGATCAGCAGCTCGCGGGCGGCCGCGGCCCCCTGACGCACCGCGGGCACGGTCGAAGGCGTGCTCCGGCTGCCGGCGGTGATGCCGTCGTCGGGCACGCGATCGGTGTCGGCCATGATCAGGCTGATGCGCGCGACCGGCACGCGCAGCTCCTCGGCCGCGGCCTGCGTCAGCTCGGCCCGGGCGCCCTGCCCGCCCTCGACCTTGCCGGTCATGACGGCGATGCCGCCGTCCGCGCCCAGGTGAACGCGGGCGGCAATCGTCCCGCCGGCGGGTTCGCCGGCGCGGCCGGGCCGAAGCTGCGCGAACGCCGCCGGCGGGCCAACCGTGATCAGCAGCCCCGCGCCGAGCAGCTGGATGAATTCGCGCCGGTTGAGGCCGCCATCCGGGAACCGGTCGACCGGTAGCTCTTCTGCCGGCATGACCTACCGCCCCCCCGCCGCGGCCCGCTTGACGGCCTTGAGAATCCTGACGTAGCCGTTGCAGCGGCAGAGGTTGCCCTCGAAGGCCGCGAGGATCCGCGCATCGTCCGGCCGGGGGGTCTCGCGCAGCAGGGCCACCGTGGTCATGATCATGCCCGGCGTGCAGAAACCGCACTGAAACGCGCCCTCGGCGAGAAACGCCTCCTGCACCGGGTGCAGGGTCCCCTCCGCGGCCAGGCCTTCGATGGTGATCACCGAGGCGCCGCTGACGCTGCCAAGCGGGATGGTGCAGGAGAGGGCCCGTCGGTCGTCGATCAGCACCGAGCAGGCGCCGCAGCGGGCCTCGCCGCAGCCGTATTTCGTGCCGGTCAGCCCGAAGTCCTCCCGCAGGACCTCGAGCAGCGTGCGCCGCGGATCGGTGGTCAGCGTGCGCCGCCGGCCGTTGACGCCGAAGGTGATGGTTTCATCCACGGTCGCCCCCCCGGATTTCGGATCCGATAGTACCAGCTCGCAACGGCCGTCGCCACGCCGGGCGCACGTTCCGCGATAATCCTTCACTGAACAGTGGCCCGATCAGTACCGTTCGCCCTGAGCCGTGAGCTTGTCGAACGGTCGAAGGGCGCTTGTGTGAAGACTCCTTCCCGTTCGTGGTTCGACAGGCTCACCACGAACGGGACAGGCTCACCACAAACGGGAAAAGTTACCGCACCGCACTGAAGGATTACCGTTCCGCGTCGGCGCGGGTATAATCGGCGCATCCGCCGGCCCGGGTGCCAGGGAGAAGCGATGGAAACGCACGTCTGTCCGTGGTGGTTCGCCTACAGTTTCGACAATCCCCTGCGGCGCCTGCTGCACCCTCCGGAGAAAGTCCTTTCGGACTGGGTGCGTCCGGGGATGACCGTGCTCGACATCGGCTGCGGCATCGGTCACTTCACGCTCGGGCTCGCGCGCATGGTCGGCCCGGGCGGGCGGGTGATCGCCGTCGATCTGCAGCAGCGGGCGCTCGGCGTCGTCGAGCGGCGCGCCCGTCGCGCCGGGCTCGCCGACCGCATCGTGACCCGGCGCTGCGGCGCCGATTCCATTGGCGTCACCGGGCCGGTGGACTTCGCCCTCGCCTTCTGGATGCTGCACGAGACACCCTCGGCCGAGGCCTTCTGCCGCGAGATCGCCGGCGCGCTCGCCCGCGACGGACGCTTGCTCGTCGCCGAGCCGGCGTTCCACGTCGCAAAGGCGGACTTCGCCGCCGAACTGGCGGCGGCCGCGCGCGCCGGCCTGAAGCTGGTCGGCCAGCCGCGGATCAGGCTCAGCCGCGCCGCGCTCTTCGGGCCTTAGCCGGCGGCGGCAGCGGCGCATCCGCGGCGGGCAGCGGCTTGCCGGTTTCGCGTTCCGCGGGACCCGGTTCGTGGCGCGTGCTCCGAAACCGCTCCACGAGCCGTTCGGCGATCAGCGGCGCGTTGCCGCCGGAGCGGTTGTTGACGATCACGGTGACCTGACGATCCGCGGCGATCGCCTGATGCATGATCGCCGCGGTCTCGTCGAGCATCCGCTCGGAGAGCAGCCCCGGCACGAGCTTGTCGAAGGGATGCGCCTTCGCGAAGGCCTCCTCGTAGCGCATCCCGTGCGGGGTCATCAGCCGGATCAGCACGTCGCCACCCGCGTTGAAAAAGCGCCCGCCCGCCCGCGCGAGTTGCTCGCCGAGCGGCGGCAGCCACGTCCAGTGCGAAAGCGCCTGCCCGACGCCGAGCCGCGCGAGAACCTCGAAGACCGGCCCCGAGAGGTAGCGCTCCGTGCGCAGCTCGAGGTGGTAGTGCCTGTCGGGGGGGATGCGGCGGAAGAAGCGTTCGAGATCGGCGGCTTCGTCTTCCGGGACGTCCCGGTCGGCTGCGCGACGGTACTCCTGCTCGAACAGAATCCCGCCGAGGTGTTCCTTCAGCAGCTTCGCGGCGGGAGCGTAGAACCGGTGCGTGAAGAAGTCCGCGTCGAGGTAATCGGGGTTCGTCACGAATCCGCCGCCCCGGCGCACGCGCGGCGCCACCACCGCCTGCGGCGCCTTCAGGATCACCCGGTCCCCCTCCTTGAGATGGCCGGCATACGTGCGCACCAGGTGGAAGGTATCGGTCGGGTGCAGGTGCTCGTCGAGCAGCGGCCGGTAGAACGTGTAGTCGATTTCCAGCACGCCGAAGTGTTCGAAATACTCCTCGACGCTGTCGACCGGGAGGACCTCCTCGACGAACGAACGGCCGCCGACTTCGTGCGTCCGTCGCGTGATGCGCCCCTCGTAGCGCTTCGGCGTGTAGATCTGTCCGAGCCAGCCGGCATAGCGGTCGGTCGCGGTGCCGATGGCGACCCGCGGATCCACCTGGCGGAAACGAAACCTCTGGACGCTCATGATGCGCTGAT
>JANOHV010000213.1:0-4633 GCA_031406795.1 Candidatus Rokuibacteriota bacterium | reverse complement strand
CTCGAGACGTTCAAGGGAGGACGGCCGCGATGAATTTCCAGCAGGAGCTTGAGGGGATCTGCGCCCGTGTCGAGGGGGCCCTCGGGGCCGTGATCCTGGCGGAAGACGGGATCATCGTGGAGCGCCACGTCGTCGACCCCGGCATCGATCTGGAATTGGCGAGCGCCGAATTCGCCGGCGCCGCCCGCGAGATGCGCCGCGGGACGATGGCGGTGGAGGCCGGCGAACTGGACGAAATCCTGGTGACCAGCCGGGCGCGGCTGAGCCTGCTGCGGCTGATCGGTCCGGGCTATTATCTGCTCCTGTTTCTGGCTCCCGGCGCGCTGATCGGGCGGGGTCGGTACGAATTGCGCCGGGCCGCGCACGCGCTCGCGAACGAGTTCGCCTAGGCGGGTCGCCGGTCATGAGAGTTCTCGTCATCAACGGGCCGAATCTCAACCTGCTGGGCAAGCGCGAGCCGGGCCTCTACGGACACACGACCCTTGAGGAGATCGAGGCCCGCGCGACGGCGCTTGGCGCCGAGCTCGGCCTGAAGGTCGAGTTCTTTCAGTCCAACAGCGAAGGGGCTCTCGTCGACGCCGTGCAGTCGGCGTCGGGACGCGCGGCTGCGATCGTCATCAACCCGGCGGCCTACACACACACCAGCATCGCGCTCCGCGACGCGATCACGGCCGTCGGCCTGCCCACGGTCGAGGTGCACCTCTCGAACGTCCACGCCCGCGAGGGGTTCCGGCACACATCACTGACGGCCCCCGCCTGTCGTGGCGTCATCGCCGGATTCGGGGCGGAGGGGTACCTGCTCGCCCTGAGGGCGGTCACCGCGCTCCTGGCCTCGTGAGCGCCCCCGGTCCCTGCCCGGGGCGTGTCGCGCGTCTGCGCGCGGCCCTCAGGAGGCGTGGCCTCTCCGCGGTCCTGATCACCCATCTGCCCAACGTGCGCTGGCTCTGCGGCTTCACCGGGTCGGCGGGTTCGCTGCTGGTCTCGGCGCGCGACGCGGTTTTCTTCTGCGACTTCCGCTATCGGGCGCAGAGCCGCCGCGAGGTGCGCGGCGCCAGGATCTTCGAATACACGGGCGGGTCCGTCGAAGTGGTCGCCGCGGCGGCGCGACACGCACGGGTTGTCCGGCTCGGGTTCGAGTCCGACCGGATGACCTTCGCGGCGCACGCCGATCTCGGGGGCGCGATGCCGGGGGTGGAACTCGTCCCGCTGGGCGGCACCGTGGAGGGCCTGCGCGCGGTCAAGGACGCCGGGGAGGTCACCCTGATCAGGCGCGCGCTGGCGGTCGCAGAGCGTGCGCTTGTCGCCGGAACACGCAGGCTGGCCGGGAAGAGCGAGATTGCGATCGCCACACGGCTGCAGTCGGAAATCCGGAAGGAAGGGGGTGACGAAGAGTCGTTTCCGACGATCGTCGCGTCCGGACCGAGGGCGGCTCTTCCTCACGCCAAGCCAACGAAGAAGATAGTCGGTGGTGGCGAACTTGTCGTAATTGACTTTGGGGTGCGACTAAGTGGGTACTGCAGCGACACTACGCGCACCTATTCGCCATCAAAGTGGGACAGAAATGCACGAGACGTCTATCAGCTCGTCCTCGAATCCCAGCGCGCAGCATTGGCGCTCATTGGTCCCGGGGTCAAAGGCAGCGACGTGGATGCCGCAGCGCGCGAAGTCATCGAACGAGCAGGCCACGGGAAGCATTTCGGCCACGGCACTGGGCACGGGGTGGGGCTCGAAGTCCACGAGAAGCCGGTTTTGTCGCCACGAAGTGGGGATACGCTTCGTCCCGGCATGGTTGTCACCGTCGAACCGGGGGTCTACATCGAAAATTTTGGTGGAGTGCGGATTGAGGATATGGTATTGGTGACGCAGACAGGGCGTGAGATCCTCAGCAGCCGGATCCCGAAGCTCCTGGATCTGTAGATGAGAAATAGTATCGAGGGCATGACGATGATGAATATCAAGGACGTGAAGGACCTGATCGACCTGATCAGCGGGACCGATGTCGTCGAGGTCGAGGTCGAGCGCTCCGGCACCCGGATCCGCGTTCGGCGCGACGGCAACTCCCAATCCCCAGTGCCGACCTTCGCGCTGCCGCCGCCGGTCGTGTCGCAACCGGCAGCCGCCCCAGCCGCGACCGCTGCCGGCGCCGCGGCCGCCGATGCCGCGCTCCCCGAAAACGTGGTGCTCGTTTGCGCGCCGTTGGTCGGTCGCTTTTATCGCTCTCCGGGACCGGACGCCGCCACCTTCGTCGAGGTCGGCGATCGCGTCCGCAAGGGCCAGGTGCTCTGCATCATCGAGGCGATGAAGCTGATGAACCAGATCGAAGCCGAGCAGGCGGGCGTCGTGCGGGCCGTGCTCGCCGAGGACGGGCGCCCGGTTGAATTCGGGGAGCCTCTCTTCGAAATCGAGACGGCCGACTAGGCCCGGGCGCCATGTACCGCAAGATCCTGATCGCCAACCGCGGCGAGATCGCCGTCCGGATCATCCGGGCCTGCCGCGAAATGGGCATTCGCACGGTAGCGATCTACGCCGACGTCGATGCCCCGAGCCTGCACGTGCGCCTGGCCGACGAGGCGGTCTGCGTCGGTCCTGCCGAGAGCGCCAAGAGCTATCTCTCGATCCCCGCGATCATCAGCGCCGCGGAGATCACCGGTGCCGAGGCGATCCACCCCGGCTACGGCTTCCTGGCCGAGAACGTCCACTTCGCCGAGGTCTGCGAGAGTTGCCGGATCGGCTTCATCGGCCCTTCCTCGCGCGCCATGAAGCTGATGGGCGATAAGTCCTCGGCGCGGGACATGGTGCGCCGCGCCGGTCTGCCGCTGATCCCGGGGAGCAAGACCATCATCAGCAGCGAGGCCGAGGGGCTGGAGATCATCCGCGCCATCGGGCTGCCGGTGATGATCAAGGCCAGCGCCGGTGGCGGCGGCAAGGGGATGCGGCTGGTACACCACGAGGAGGAGTTCGGCAGCCTCTTTCTCCAGGCGCGCACCGAGGCCCAGGCCGGCTTCGGCATCCCGGACGTCTACGTCGAGAAGTACCTCGAGGACCCGCGCCACATCGAATTCCAGATCCTCGCGGACACCCACGGCAACGCGGTGCACCTGGGCGAGCGGGACTGCTCGATCCAGCGCCGGCACCAGAAGCTGATCGAGGAGTCCCCCTCCACGGTGATGACGCCGCGGCTGCGCCGGGAGATGGGGCGCACGGCGGTGCGCATCGCCGAGCGCGTCGGCTACACGGGGGCGGGGACGGTGGAGTTCCTCGTGGACCGCAAGGGCAACTACTATTTCATGGAGATGAATACGCGGATCCAGGTCGAGCACTCGGTGACCGAGATGCAGACCGGCATCGACCTGGTGAAAGAACAGATCCGGATCGCCGACGGCGCGGCCCTGCGCTTCGATCCCAAGGAGCAGGCGCCGACCGGGCACACCATCGAGTGCCGGATCAACGCCGAGGACCCGGAGCGCTTCACGCCCTGCCCGGGCACGATCAGCGAATACCACGCACCGGGCGGGCCGGGCATCCGGATCGACAGCGCGGCCTTCGCGGGCTGGAAAGTCCTGCCCCACTACGACTCGATGATCGCCAAGCTGCTTGCGCACGGCAACACGCGCGAAGAGGCGATCATGAGGATGCTCCGCGCCCTCGACGAGTACCGGATCGTCGGGGTCAAGACCACCATCCCGCTGCATCTGCGGGTGCTGCGCGACATGGACTTCATCCAGGGGCGTTTCTCAACGCAGTTCCTCGACACCTTCCTGCGCAAGTGAGCCGCCCCGCGGCCCCCCGGGTCATCGTGATCGTCCCGGATCCGCGCTGGGAAAAGGGGACAGATTTATTTTCTGTTGAAAATAAATCTGTCCCCTTTCCCGTCCCCTTTTCCCCGATCGAGGCCCTCACGGCGGCGGCGCTCGCCGGCGGGGCGGACGCCGTCCAGTTGCGGGCCAAGGGATTGGCGGGCGGCGCCCTTCTCTCGCTCGGGCGGCGTCTGGCCGCGGCGTGTCGCGCCGCCGGCGCCCTTTTCTTCGTGAACGACGACGCGGCGGCGGCGCTCGCCTGCGGCGCGGACGGCGTGCACGTCGGCCCCGGGGATTCGGCGCCGGACCAGGCGCGGAGGCTGCTCGGAGAGCGCGGGCTGATCGGCGTTTCGATTTACACCGACGAGGACCTCGCGCGGGCGCACGCGGCGCACGCCTCCTATGTCGCCGTCGGGGCGGTCTACCCGACGAGCACCAAGGCGATCGCGGTGGTTGGGCTCGAGGCGGTGCGGCGCCGGCGCGCGCAGACGCGGCTGCCGATCATCGCCATCGGGGGGGTCGACGCGACGAACGCCGCCGCGGCGATCGGGGCCGGCGCCGACGGCGTGGCGGTGATCGCCGCGGTCAGCGGCGCAAGAAATCCGGAGGAGGCCACGCGGGATTTGTGCGCGCGGGTGCGGGAGGCGCTTGCCGCGCGAGAGAGGGGGTGAACCTCTCCCCTACGGCATTGCATTGGGCGCAGCGGCGCAACGGGTGCGATGGCGGGTTGATCCCCGGGCACAGCGATGGCTGGTCGTTGGGGCGGGGTTGATCCCCGGGCACAGCGATGGCAGGTCGTAGGGGCGGGGTTGATCCCCGCCCGGCACAGGAACGCC
>JANOHV010000162.1:0-2412 GCA_031406795.1 Candidatus Rokuibacteriota bacterium | reverse complement strand
CGCGACCACGAGTACCCGTCGAAAGTGGATTGGGGCCATTCCTGCGTCAGCCAGGTGGCCGACCTCGCGGCGCGCGCCGAAGTAAAGCGGCTGCATCTCTTCCACCACGACCCGGACCAGACCGACGCCGACATCGACCTCAAGCTGGAGGAGACACGCAAGGAACTCCTGCGGCTCGGATCGAGCGTGGTCTGCGACGCGCCCGCCGAAGGCTCCGAACTGGTGCTGTGAGGGAAATCGGGGTCAGAGCCCGATTTTTTTTAGAACACGCCGAGCGCCAACCCGGCGGCAAATGCCGCGCCGAGTTCTTCGCATTTTTCAAGAACCTCGGGCGTAAGTTCCTTCAATCCAATCACGGGCTCGGATTTCTTCTCCAGTCGCAAGCCGGCTACGATTCTTTCCACGGAACTGACCGCGCCCGCGCCGTCCTGCCCCGCACCCACGAAAAGCGCATAGGGCCTGCCATTGACCTTGCCTTCGCAGGCGTAGAACACGCGCTCGAGGAAGTCCTTCATCATTCCCGACATGTAGCCGAAGTTCTCCGGCGTGCCGAGGATCAGGCCATCGGCGGCGAGAACATCCTCAGGCCCGGCGTCGGCGCAGCGCTTGACGACCACATTTGCTCCGGGCTCACCGCGTGCACCACGCTCCACTGCCTCGGCCATCCTAGCGGTCTTGACGCCGCCGGTGTGAAACACGATCAGCAGGGTTTTCAATGCCGCGCCCAACCAAGCAATGCGGAAACTGTTCGCCAGAAAAAATTCTGTTGCGACCGCAATTCGCCCAGCTCGCGGCCGACATTCTCCCGGGCATTTCGCTCCCAACGGGAAATTCCTTCAGGTGAATGGAAGATGGTTCGCGACGCGAGAACGCCCGACAGGAACTTGATGCGGCCCGCCACGAATCGCAATTCGGTGGTGACGGACGGACAGTACTCGTTGCGCACCCCGTCGGCGTACTGGCGGTACTTGTCCCACGATTCTCCGAGGATGCTCATGTCGATATCCAGGACCGCGCGCAGATCCGGGCCATCGTCTCGCCCCTCGACCCTGTGGTCGCGCGTTGCAAGGATCAGGCGGCAGACCTTCTCCAGCTCAGTCTCCCCGAGGTCCGAGTGTTGCTGCAGGATTCGCGCTGCAATGCCGGCGCTTTGCTCCTCGTTCTCCGGGTTTCCCGGAATGTAGATAGCATCGTGAAAAAGTAATGCTAGGAACACGTTCCGACCGGATTCGCATGGGAACGTGTGCAGCGCTTCAACGCATGCGCGAATGTGACTCCACGTGTGATAGAACCGTCCCGGCGATTGATATTGGAGATAGGCTGTCTTCAGAACCTCATCCGAGCAACCCGCAATCCACTCTTGTCGGAGTGAAGAGATCCAGGCAGAGATGTCGTTCAAATGATCCTCAGAACTTTGGTGAGCCGTGGATTTCTGAGCCCTTCGCACCACTATATCCCTTGCGCAAAGGAGGAACTGCTCATTGGGACTGCCTGGGGCAAGGTGCAGATCTGGCGCGAGTATAGCGAGTCGCCTGTCTCTGAACGACGGGAACCTAATGTCTACTTTTTGCGGTTCCTGGGCAGTCGCGGCCGGGCCGAAATGGCAACATTGGATCCCGCCGACAGGGTGGCGGGATTGGGCGCGGAAGTATGGACAGTCAATCCGCCTGCATTCGGCCAGACAAGCGGGCCTCCAGACCTCGAGCGGTATGCAGACTGCGCATTGGCGGCGATCGACCGTCTGCGGAAGCATGCGCGCGGCAAGCCAATATGGGTTTGCGGCAAGAGCATAGGCACGGCCGCCGCGTTGCTTGCGGTCGCCGAGGGCGGCGCCTCAGGCGTCATCCTTCGCAACGCAATGCCGCTCGCGGAATTGTTACGGCGCCACTACGCGAGGCGCACCGCATGGCTGTCCCGATATGCAATAGCGCCATTTATCCCCGCTCGATTGGACAGTATCGCCAATGCGCGCAAGGCGATTGTCCCTTCAATGTTCGTGGTCTCGAAAGACGACCGCGTTGTGCCGCCTTCGTATCAACGGGAAGTGATCTCGGCTTACCGCGGGCCGACCACCGTGTTGGAGGTCAAAGGTGGACACGACGAGCGCGCTCTCGTGCCCTCCGACGAGGACGCTTATCGGCGGGCCGTGCAGCTAATTCTTACAGGGCAAATGCAAACGACGGGAAGTTGACGTTCAGGACTTCAGGCGGATTGCCGGGTCCTGCTTGTAGAACCCCTTGAAGAGATCGTAGAGCTCCGGAAAGCCGGTCCTGAGCGCCTCCGGCGACTCGAAGAACGCCTCGCTCGCCACCGCGAAGAATTCGGCTTCGTGTTCCGCGGCGTAGGGATCGAGGAAGGTCTCCTCTCCGGCCTCGACCGATTTACAGAAGCGCTTGAACTCCGCGTCGAACA
>JANOHV010000117.1:0-2058 GCA_031406795.1 Candidatus Rokuibacteriota bacterium | reverse complement strand
GCCTTCTCGGTGTCTCCGTCCATCGCGGAGGTGCTCGCGGAGCTGCGCGATGCCCTGGAGAAGAATGGCTTCTCCGCCGCCGAGGCGGAACGGATCATCATTCCCGTACCGCCGGGGATGCTCCCGCTGGGAGTGCAGCCGCGGACGGTGACGTTCGCTCCCGAAGAGATCGACCTGGATGCTGCAACCGCCTGCGTAGAAGGCATCGGCGGCAGCGTCGGGATTGACCGGGATCGTAGCACGCTCACTATTTTGACGCCACTGAGCCTGGATGACACCGAGCGACTCACCGGCGCCTTGCGGACCGAGGAGGCGCGCGGGAAGCTCCGTGATGCCGTGGAGATGGTACGGGCCACCGAGCGGACATTCGGCGCGAGCGGCGAGCCCCGCACTCCCTCACCGTTCGAGCTAGGGCTCGATTTTCGTGTCCCACGGCTCAGCGTGAGGGAAGAACAGGGGCTCTTCGAATTCGAAGCCACCCACCTTCTGGAGCACCCCTGGCGGCTCGGCGAGAAAGACGCCACGCTACCGGAGAGCTACGACCCACGGATGAGACCCGCTGGCGCCGAGGGTTTCGTGGATGTCGGCGACGGTGGTCGGGTCGTGACGGGCATCTCCGAGGGGTCGCCCTCCGGATTCGTCGCCGCGATGCACAAACAAGTCATGCTCTTCACGCAGGTCGACGACTGGACGCTGGAGAAACTCGTAGCGTGGCTCGACCGGGATATCCAGCACCAGGATATTCCGTACGGCGAATCGGCGGAATTTCTCCGCAAGGCCGCCCGCGGATTGATGGCCCGCTGCAATATCCTGAATGTCGGCGAGTTAGCGCTCGACCGCTTTCGCCTCAGAGATGAGTTGGTGACCTTGATCCGCCGGCACCGGGATGCCGAGCGCAAGGCCACTTTCCAGGCGATGCTTTTCCCTGACGACGCTCTTGTGGTTGACCCCAGTCAGTCCGTTGATTTTCGCACGATGACCTACGAGCCGAGCTGGCTGTACGAGGGCGGGTTTCAGTTTCGGAGGCATTACTTCGGCCCGAAGCCCGGGGAGCTGCGCGAGCGAGCCCCGCAGAGTGGTGCCGCGGCGGAGGAGTTTCTGTGCGCGCAGCACATCGATGGCTTACGGGCGGTGCGTTTCTGGGTGCGCAACCTGTCGCGCAAGGCAAGTTCCTTCCGTCTTCAGACCTCGACTGACTGGTTCTATCCGGACTTTGTCTGCAAGCTCGTTGACGGCCGGATTCTCGCCGTCGAGTACAAGGGCTCCAACCTCTACGACACCACCGACGCCGAGGAGAAGCGGACGGGGGGTGAGGTATGGGCTGGGCGAAGCAGCGGCCACTGCCTCTTCGTGATGCCGACGGGAAGGGATTTCTCGGTGATCGACGCAGCGGCGGGATCAGTGAATCCGGCGGGAATCTTCAGCAATGATCTTCCTTAAGATCCTGCTGCGCAATTCGCTACGCCACCCGCTGCGCAGCTCGCTCACGGTGGTGGCGGTGGCCGTGGCGATCCTCTCCTTCGGGCTGCTGCGGACCGTCGTCGACGCCTGGTACGCCGGCGTAGAGGCCTCGTCCGCCGCGCGCCTCATCACGCGCAGCTCGATCTCGCTGATCATCCCGCTGCCGCTCGCCTACGCGCCGCGGATCCGCCAGGTCGAGGGCGTCGCCCGCGTCTCGTGGGGGAACTGGTTCGGGGGCATCTACCAGAATGAGCGCAATTTCTTCCCGAACTTCGCCGTCGAGCCGTACGGCTACCTGGATCTCTACCCGGAGATGGTGCTGAGCGCCGAGGAGCTGGCCGCGTTCCGCCGGGAGCGCACGGCCTGCGTCGTGGGACGCAAGACCGCGGCGCGCTTCGGCTGGAAGCTCGGTCAGACGATCACGCTGCGCGGGACGATCTACCCGGGCGACTGGCCGATGACGATCCGCGGCATCTTCCGGGGGCGCGACAAGACGGCCGACGAATCGCCGCTGCTCTTCCACTGGGACTACCTGAACGAGGGCGTCAAGCGCCTGATGCCCGGGGCCGCCGACAGCGTGGGCTGGTACCTCGTGGG
>JANOHV010000096.1:0-1969 GCA_031406795.1 Candidatus Rokuibacteriota bacterium | reverse complement strand
AGCGACTTCAGCGCCGGCCGGCGCACGATGCGCAGCACCAGCCGCTCGGGCTCCAGCCCGGCCTCGGCGAGCAGCTGCTTCGTGCGCGCGATGCGCTTGTGGATCCGCTTGCTCCCCTCGATCGTGGTGCAGAGCCGCTGGTCGCAGGCGAGCACCACGACGAGGTCCGCCCCCTTCTCGAAGGCCTTGAGCAGGTAGATCGGCTCGACCTTGCCGGAACAGGGAGTTTCGATGATCTGCACACCCTTGACGTAGGCCCGGGAGTACTCCCCCGGTTTGAGTCCTTCGTAGAGCGCGTTGGTGCAGCACAATGCGGTGATGTTCATGTCGCCCATCAAGCTGGTCCTTTCGCGTATGTCGCCGACGTCGTGGTGCCGGCTCCCTGATCACTGCTCATCGCTCCACCTCCGTACCAGCATTACAGCATGCCGCAAAGTAACCATTCAAATCAAGCAAATTGTGTGCCGTGACGGGGAGATAGGGCTCCTTCGGCCGTGTGTCCGGCCGCGAAACGTCACACCAGACAGGGTGACGATGGGGATTGCATCTAGCGACGGATTTTCCGCCCTCACACGTGCCGGCATAAAAGATACCTAATGGTACGCATATTTTTGATTTCCCTTGCTAGTCATACATATCGGTAGGCAGAAGCTCCGGTTCTTGTTCGAAGTCACGTTGTTGAAGGCAAAGGAGCTGCCAGTATTTTCAAGCTGTCATTGACAGACACCATCCGCGACGCCAGAATCAATGTGCCCGGACCTCTGGCGCGGTTTTTCGTGGATCGAGGAGGAGCGGTCGTGATCCAGCGGGATTCCACTGAACGGAATCGAATCGCCGAGTTGGAGTGTGAGCGCGATCGCCTCACCGCCGCACTCGAGGAAGCACGGCAGGATCTATCCGTCCTCACCTATGTCGTGTCCCACGATCTGACCGCTCCGCTCCGCGCCATCGACGGATACGGTGCCATCGTCCGGGAGGAGTATGGACAGAAGCTGGACGAAGCAGGTCAGCTCTATCTGGACTACATGAGGAACGCGGCCCGGCGCATGGCCCTGATGCTCGAAGGGCTGACCCAGCTCAGCCGCGTCACGCGCCACGCGCTCCACTCGGCATCAGTGGACCTCGGAGCAGTCGCCGCGGCAACCATCGCCACGCTGCGGGCGGCGTCTCCGGAACGCGAAGTGATTTGCGTGATCGGCGAGGGGCTGCACGTGACCGGCGACCCAGAGTTGTTGCGAAGCTGCATGAGCCATATCGTCGATAACGCCTGGAAGTTCACCTCGGCCCGGGCGGAGGCGCGGATCGAGGTCGGCCGGCGCGAGACGAACGGGGAGCGCCAGTTCTTCGTCCGGGACAACGGGGTCGGATTTGACATGCACTACGCGAACCGGCTCTTTCAGCCGCTTCAGCGGCTCCATTCCGACAAGGATTTTCCCGGCTCCGGGATCGGCCTGGCGCTCGTCAAGCGGATCGTACATCGTCACGGCGGGCGCATCTGGGCCGAGGCTGATACCGGCGCGGGGGCGACTTTCTTCTTCACACTGGGCGCCTGATCACGCGCGCGCCTGGCACCGGCTTACCGGTCCAGGACTTCCCGCACGGTACTCAGCAGGTCGGCGGGCATGACCGGCTTCTGGATGAAGGCCGCGGCCTTGCCCGGGAGAGCGCCACCCGAGAATATATCATTGGCATAGCCGCTCATGAAGACAGCCTTGATACCGGGGCACAGCCTGCGAATCTCTTCGAGCGCCTCGACGCCACTCTTCTTCGGCATGAGGCCATCGAGGAGCACCAGCCGAATCGTGTCCTGGTTCGCGGCAAACTTCGCGACGGCGCCTGGGTTGAACAGCAGGACATCTACCGCGCCGAACAGAAATATTATTACCGCGACACGAGCCACTACGGCTGCCGTTTTCTCTTTGATCGGGCGGGTCATCTTTTCTTCACTCTCGGCGAACGGGGCCATGCG
>JANOHV010000091.1:0-28091 GCA_031406795.1 Candidatus Rokuibacteriota bacterium | reverse complement strand
GAACACCCTGCAGTAGACCGCCCGGCCGGACCGGCGCTCGACCGTGACCCGGCGGCCATCACGAAGACGCCTGCCGACGAGGAAAATGTGCAGTCGGGGTAGGGCGAGGACTTACGTTGCTGTTACGGTCCACCGAATGCTCGGTGTGCCTCTGGGAGACGAATCGGACCTCCCCAACCCTCCCCTTCCGGGCTAGGATCATCGAATTCCTGGGCTATTGTCCCTTCGACCCGGGCTGGACGCCAGGGGAACGTCTGACCTGGATCCGGAGGTACTTCGGGCTGAGCCAGGAGGCAATGGCCCCGCGGCTCAAGGTCGATCCAGGGACGTTGGCGAAGTGGGAGACGGGGAAGAAGGAGCCGATGGGTGGATTCCTGATCCGATTGCAGAAGCTTCTCCCTAGCGATATCTGAAGTGGCGGGGTGCTCTTTCATCTCCGCTTCAGGAACCAGGTCGGTCTGGAATAGGATGTCTATTCCTTCGTGTAGGGAACCATCACCGAAGAGAGCATCGGATAGTGCTTTCGGTTCAGAGTGGCCAAGGTGCACCTTAAACTCTCCACCGTCGCCGCGATGAGGGCGTCGGCCAACTCGACGCCATGGCTTTTGCCGAAGTCACGGCGCAACAACCCGCCGCGAACAGCAATCTCTTTGTTCAGCGGGACTATCGTGAAGCATCCCAGGAGGGTATTGACCGCTTCGCGCTCATGATCACGTACCCCCGCGTGGAGTTCCGCGACATTGACTACGGAGAGACAGAGATCAGCGCCCGAGGCCTCCAGATATTGGATTGCCGGCGGCATACCACGAAGATAATCGATGAGAATATCGGTGTCGACAAGGATGGTATTCTCAGGCGTCACGATTTTTGGCTCCGCGCACGCTCCCACTCTCCACGAAGGGCTCGAAGATCAGGAAGATCGTCGCGATCACGCCAAACACCGCACGCGGCGCGCATTCTGCGCAGGCGATCAGACCCGACGGCTGACACACCCGCTCCCGTGCGCCGCGACCTCGATTCCACGAATTCCACATAATCAAGTATCTCCAGCGCTACAGTCTCGGGGAGTGCCTTGACGTGTTCGTAGATCTTTTCCGCCGTGCTCATAGTCCCTCCGCCCTGTTTACTATTTCACTACAGACCTGGTGTCTCGCCCAACGTCGAGGTTTGCGACCGGCCAACGTTCCCATGTATTCACAGTCTATCATTTCGGACCTGCCTGCTGAATGCAAGACCATAGGTTTTCTTTTTCTTCCCAGGCGCCGAATGTCGAAAACTGGCAGGCCGCGCAAGAGACCCGTCTGCTGCCGTCAGCCTAGATGCCGCGGCTGTTCCCGATACTGGATCGACTCGGCTATGTGGATGAGCCCAATGGTCCGTTCACCCGCCAGATCCGCGATCGTGCGCGCAACTTTCAGCACTCGCGCATAGCCGCGCGCGGAGAGACCGAGCGCGCGCATCGCCCCTTCCAGCAGGCGGGCGCCGCCTTCGTCGTGGCGGCAATGCTCCCGGACCTCGCGCGCCCCCATCTGGGCATCGCAGTAGATCGCAGCTCCCTTTAGGCGCTCGCGCTGCATCGTCCGCGCGCTCTCAACCCGCGCCCTCACCGCAGCAGTTCCTTCCCCCGTCGGCGCCGAGGCGATTTCTTCATTAGCCAGCGCCGGGACCTCGACGTGCAGGTCGATGCGATCGAGCAGCGGCCCGGAGATCCGCGAACGGTACGCGTCCACATCGTGCGGATTGCAGCGGCAGGCGCGCAGGCGGTCACCCCGGAAGCCACACTTGCACCGTTGCGTTGACTTTCTGCTGTTTCAGCCTGAAAGCAAAGAAACCCCTTCCCTATCAACAACATGCTCGCCTATGGTCGACCGCGTACCACATCAGGAAAAGGCGGTTTGAGCTGGGACTCCGCCAGCAGGAGGTGGGGCAACGAATCGGTGTGTCAGAGTGTTGCGTGGCCCTTTGGGAGTGCGAAAAGGCCACTCCGACCTTCCCCTACTGGCCGAAGATCATCGAATTCCTCGGCTACTGCCCCTTTGACCCGGGTTGGATGCCCGGGGAACGACTGAGTTGGATCCGGAGGTACCTCGGGCTGAGCCAGGAGTCCATGGCCCGGCGCCTCCGGGTTGATCCGGGGACGCTGGCGAGGTGGGAGAGTGGAGTGAGAGAGCCAAAAGGCAGATTCATGACCCAACTAATAGAGTTCATCAACATCGGCTCTTGAAGGCAGTGGGAACTATTGCGGAGAAAGAATATTGGGATTGACAGCGCCACCTTTGTTGCGGCAAATTCATGCGTACGGCGGCACCGACGCCCAACCCCGGTGGGTCCTCCCCCGCAGGATCCCTCGAACGGGGCAAAGGGGAGTTCACTCCTCCGGCCGGGGCGGGTGCGTATCTTCGTGTTGCGCAGCCTCTGGGCGGGGGCCACGGCGGCGCAGAGCGAGGAGACGTCGATGACCGCGCACAAAGATCTCAAGACAATCATCCGCGAACGCCAGTGCAAGACGGGAGAGTCCTACACCGCTGCACGCCTCCATGTCATGCGCGCCCGGGCCGAGATTCTTGGCCTGCCCGAAACTTCGACAATGGGCGATCAGAAGCAACGCGTCGAAGCGATCGTCCTCAAGGTCAATCGGAATTCGGCACGGGTCAGGATCCCCTCCGAAGACGTTCAGGTCACATTCCGCTCCGGCGACGCCACGGAGGTCGCGCCGGGGCACCTGGTGACACTCGTCGTGGACAAGCGCTGGACCTGGCGCGGCGACGCGTACGCCAGCGGCAAGATGGAGGATCCGCGCATCGACGTGGCGAAGCTCGGCCTCACACCCCTGCCGCTTCATGACTATGACCTCCGCAATCTGCGGTCCAACTCCGAGCCGTATCGCAATCCCGAACCGTACGCCCCGCTCTGGAGAAAGCTCACCGCAAAGCCGCGGGCAAGCTACGGCATGGACCCCATCGCCTGGGGCGCGTTCCCCGACGATGATGATTTCGATGAGAATCCGACCTGCGTCGCGGCTGAACTCGCGGAGGTGGGCGATGTCGATGGCGCCCGTGACCTGCTGATGGACATGCTGCTCCGGGATCTTCGCTGCATCGATGCGCACGCGCACCTCGGCAACCTCGAATTCGACCGATCGCCGAAACGCGCACTCGTCCACTACGAGATCGGGATCCGCATCGGCGAACTCTCGTTGCCACCCTTCTACGACGGCGTGCTGTTGTGGGGCCGCATCTACAACCGGCCGTTCCTCCGGTGCCTCCACGGCTACGGCCTGTGCCTCTGGCGTCTCGGGCGCACTTCCGAGGCACTGATGGTGTTCGAGCGCATTCTCTCGCTCAACCCGAACGACAACCAGGGGGTCCGTTTCTGCTGGGAGGATTTGCGCAAGGGCCGGACGTGGGAGGAAATGCAGGGGCAGGAGGAAGCCGCACGAATCAAGGACCGGAGCCAGTTCAACTGAAAGCGTGCTCCGTTTCTACCTCGGGCAGAGGACGAGGTGTGTATTTCCTTGGCGTGTTCGATGTGCGTATTATTCAAGATAATCGGGTAGTATGTTTTCGCCACAGTGGAAGCGAAGGAGATTGAGCATGACCCGTGACATCCGCTGGAAACAACGCTTCCAGAATTTCGACCGCGCTGTTGTTCTCTTGCGCGAACCGCTGAAACGCGGCATCGACACCTTGTCCGCCCTGGAGAAGGAGGGAACCGTCCAGCGATTTGAGTTCGCCCTGGAACTCGCCTGGAAGACGCTCAAGGACTACCTTGAAAACGAGGGCACGGTAATCGAACCGGTCACGCCGCGCACGGTTATAAAAGAGGCGTTTGCCGCGAAGATTCTCGGCGACGGTCAAGTCTGGATCGACATGCTCGACCACCGGAACGTGCTGTCCCACACCTACGATGCGGCGACTTTCGAGAAGGCCGTTCAGGCCATCGACAAGCGCTACTCCGTAGCAATCGACGCACTGCATGGCTGGTTCATGGCACACAGGACGGATTGATGGCGAGATTCGGTCTGTCGGATCGGGAGATGGATCTCATCCGTGGGGTACTCAAACGTCACGGAGAGATCACCGGCGCCGTCATGTTCGGTTCACGCGCCAAGGGCACAGCCTCACCGGCTTCAGATATCGACTTGGCGCTCGAAGGTATCGAAGACGAGTTGGCTGCCGAAGCGATCGCCGCCGAGTTGGAAGACCTGCCGTTGCCGTATCGCTTCGATGTCAAGGCGATGGTTGCCATCCAATCCCAAGCGCTCCGAGAGCACATTGATCGCGTAGGCGTGAAGATCCACGGGTGACCATCTGAATCAAACCATGTGACGCGGCTGCTCCCGATACTGGATCGCTTCGGCGACGTGAGTTGCGCCGATCTTCGGCTCACCCGCCAGATCCGCGATCGTCCGCGCAACTTTCAACACCCGCGCATAGCCGCGCGCCGAGAGTCCGAGCGCGCGCATCTCCCCTTCCAGCAGGCGGGCGCCGCCTTCGTCGTGGCGGCAATGTTCCCGGACCTCGCGCGCCCCCATCTGCGCGTTGCAGTAGATCGCCGCTCCCTTGAGGCGCTCGCGTTGCGCCGCCCGCGCGCGCTCAACCCGCGCTCTCACTGCAGCAGTCCCCTCCCCCTGCGGCGCCGACGCGATTTCGTCATATGTCAACGCCGGTACCTCGACGTGCAGGTCGATGCGATCCAGCAGCGGCCCGGAAATACGCGAACGGTACTCGTCCACATCGTGCGGAGTGCAGCGACAGGCATGCAGGCGATCCCCCCGGAAGCCGCACTTGCACCGTTACGTTGCCTTTCTGCTGTTTTACTCTCAAAGCAATGAAATCCGAACCATATCAACAACATGCTCCCTTATGGTCAATCGCCTACCACCTCAGGAAAAGACGGTTTGAGCTGGGACTGCTCCAGCAGGAGGTGGGGCAACGAATCGGAACGACGGAGTGTTGCGTTTACCTCTGGGAGCGCGGGAAGGCCACTCCGACCTTCCACTGCTGGCCGAAGATCATCGGATTCCTCGGTTACTCCCCTTAAGACCCGGACTGGACGCCTGGGGAACGGCTGACCTGGATTCGGAGGTACCGCGGGCTAAGTCAGGAGGCCAGGGCCCGGCGCCTCAAGGTTGATCCAGGGAGGTTGGCGAAGTGGGAGAGGAGGAAGAAGAGGCCGGAAGGTAGGCGTAGTACTCCGAGTGCAAACGGTACATCTCCGGCTCTTGCGCGAACTGATCGAGCACAGCCAGCGCCTCGCTGTCAGCCGCGTACGTGCCGCGCAACTCCGCGATCCGCCGCTGCATCGGGGAGTAGAAGTCATCCCACCAAGCCTCGTCCGGCAAGGTGAAGTGCCCGACGAGCGAGAACCCGCATCTCGCGATGGCTGTCAGAACGTCTGGGACCCGGCCCATGGTCGGGTAGTCCAGATCGAAGCTCGCCTTCACCTCCGGCGGGGGATGTACCTTTCTCCAGACGGCATCGGTGAAAGCGACGTAGCCGCCGGGCTCGAGCAGGGGGCTGCACGTCCGCAGGGCCCTTTCGATCCCGACGTTGTAGAGCGCCCCCTCGGACCAGACAAGGTCGAAGTTCCCCGGGGGGGAAGTCCAGGTGCGCCATGTCGCCGACCACCGGGCGGATGCGGGCCGAAAGCCCGCGCTCCGCGACCGTCGCCCGGAGCTTCTCGATGCTTGGGGCATGGCTGTCCCGGGCGACGATGGACCCGGAGGTGAGCCCAGCGAGGTGGAGTGTCTGTCCGCCGACGCCGCAGCCAAGGTCCAGCACGGCCGGCGCCGCCGGCAGATCCCGGCAAAGCCCGAGAGCCTTTGCGGCGCAGGCGCGTTTGCCCGGGCCTTGGCGGGGCAGCGCCTCGTAGACCTCGAAGAACACGCTCCAGAAGCGCGGCGTCGGCTCGCTCATCGGGCAACTTGCGCGCACCATCCTCTAAATCCGTTTGATGATGACCTTCCCCCCGCTGCTGACGCGGGTGACCTTGAAGGCGTACCCCGCCCCCACCTGACGCAGAGTGCCGAGGATTTCCAGTGGCGTCCCTTTTTCGGGCAACGTTCCCGCATAGAGGAACTCCGACTTGTGCAGCGCCTGCTGTTCGGTGGTGAGCGGCACGTCAAGCACCAGGGTGCAGCAGGCCTTCTCGTCGGCGATCTCCAGCAGGCCCTGATTCGCATCCGTCCGTCCGGTCAGCCCGAGGATCTTCAGCTTGCCGACGTACCGTTCGGGATTGGCCTTGATCTTGGAGACACCGACCCCTTCGGGCGAGGAGAAGCTCCAGGCCAGCCCAGCGGCCCCGACCAGGACCGCCGCCGCAATGATCAGCATCTTCTTCATCGGATTCCTCCTTGTTGTCGTAGCCTTGGCGGCCGCCATCAGCATGCGGCGGCCAGAACTGTTTCGGGCGCGGGAATGGCATCGAACCGGGGCTGCACCTGCTCCTCCCGGGCGATCAGACCGTCGCACATGTGCAGGATGCGGTGCGCATAGCGGGCGCACTCGCTGCTGTGAGTCACCATGACTACCGTCACCCCGTCGCGGGAAAGTCCCGCCAGCAGTTCCATGACGTGGCGCCCCGTGCTGCTGTCGAGGTTGCCGGTGGGCTCGTCCGCCAGGAGCAGAGGCGGTCGGTTGACGATCGCCCGCGCCACCGCGGCGCGCTCCGCCTCGCCGCCGGAAACTTCCCCCGGCAACCGGCCGCCTTTGTCGGCGAGTCCGACCCGTTCCAGAGCCGCCCGGGCCCGGGCGGTCTTGTCCGCCCGGTTTCCGGAAACCACCGACAGCGGCAGCATCACGTTCTCCAACAAGGTCAGAGCCGGCAGGAGGTGGAAGCTCTGGAAGACGAAGCCCAGGGTGTCCCGCCGGAAATCGGCCCGCTGCTCGGAATCGAGCGCGCCGATGTCGGCGCCGTCGACCGTGTAGCTCCCCCCGCTGGGAGTGGAGAGCGCCCCGAGCATCGCGAGCAGCGTGGACTTGCCGGAGCCGGAGGGGCCCATCACCGCCACGAACTCGCCGCGGCCGACCGAGAGATCGACGCCGCGAACCGCTTCCACTGCAGAGGGGCCCTCACCGTAGCGCTTGCCCAGGTTGCAGGCAGTTAGAAAATTCATGTGCATTCCTCCGCTTCTCACAGGGTTCGTAAAGCCATGGTGGGGTCGAGCCGGGAGGCCTGGATGGCGGGGACAAGGCTCGCCAGGAGGCCGAGGGCGACCGAGAGCGTCACCGCCGCAAGAGGCAGCACCGGGTCGAACTCCCAGGCTGCCTGCGCCCCGCCCTGGAACAGCGGCGCCAGCAGTCGCGCTCCACCCAGGCCGACCGCGTAGCCGGCGACACCGGCCAGAGCAGAGATGATCGCCGCCTCCCCGAGGATGACGCCCATGATGGCCGAGCGCCGGAAGCCGATGGCGCGAAAGACCCCGATCTCGGCCGTGCGCTCCCTGACGCTTGCGGTCACGGTGACGAAAACGATCAGGCTGCCGACGAAAAGCAGGATCCCCGAGACTCCCATCAGGAAGCCCTCGAACTGCTCCAGTGCCGCCATGCGGCTGGCAACGACCTGCTTGATCGCGGTCACGCGGGCCGTCGGCAGCACCCGCTCGATCTCCGCCATGATCGCCTCGATCGGGCAGGCGGCGCAGTGGGCGGCGACCTCGACCATCGAGACCGCCCCCGGGCGGCCGAGAATCGCTCGCGCTGTCTCTAATGAAGAGATGACCAGGTTGTCGTCCTGGGAACCGGTCTCCGCCAGGGTCCCGGTCACGGGGTAGGATGAGTCGCCTATCCGCAACCGGTCCCCCGGAGCGACATTCAACAACCGCGCGGCAACAGCTCCCAGCATCACCTCGGTGGAGCCCGGCAGCCGCCCCTCGACCCGCCACCACGGTTTGAGCACCTCTGCCGTGGTCAGGTCGAACCCGGCAAGAACGGCCGGGGTTCCTCCCGCATCAACCGACCCCAGAAGCAGGGGACCGACCACGGCCAGGTCCTTCGCGCTGGGTATCGTGCGGATGCGATCGACATCCTCCTGACGAATCTCTTCCACCCGGAAGGAGACCCCGCCGAGGTCCATCCCGGCATAGGTCAGCGGCAGGGTGTCGGTTCTGGGCACCACCATGATGTTGGCACCGTACTTCTCCATCCCGTGCTGAATCCCCTGGCTCATCGAGCGGAAGAGGGATACCAGGGCCACAACCGCGGCGACCCCGATGGCGAGAGCGGCGAGCACGAAGGCGGCCCGGGCCTTCCTCCGGCGCAGGTTGAGCAACGTTATGTCAGTAAGCGTCATGTACGTCCTTCCTCCGGTTCGGATTGGTGGTACCCGCCCGCGAAAGCCATGCGCATTCCTGTTCGCGCGCGGATCATCGGCATCACTGAAAAACAGATCGCCTGGCGAGAGGGGCGCCGCCCGCCGGCACCGCTCGACGCGGCGGCGGCACGGCGCCCGGGACAATTAGCGGATGAGGGACTTGTGCCTGATGAACAGGGGGGCGGATGAGGGAGCGGGCGGTCCGTCGGCGGGCGTGCGCAGTGAACCTGCGGCAAGCACGGCATCGGGGCCGACAGCGGCGGCGAAAGCCAGGGACCGCGGTTCAACCGCTCCCTGGCGGATGCTCTGGGGCTGCCGTCCGGAGATCGATTCCGGGACAAGATCGCACGTCTGCGCGCATCCCCCGCTCGGTTCAGTTTCGCAGGAGGGGGGGCAGCAAGAGGGAAGCGCTCCGGGGGGCGCAAATACCTCGGGGACAAGGAAGGGCGCGCTCTCCGTGATGCATCCGGGCTCCCGGCAATCGCCCCTGCCGGCGAGCCAGGGGGACCCCAGAGACAAGACCGCCAACGCGACAACCAGCAGGCGCACCCCCACCGGTGACTTCCAAAACACTTTAGCGGACATTGTGGCAAATGCCTGCGGTCGGCAGGGCCCTGTTAAGAATACTCATCTGTCTTTTTGACACCCGCGCCCGGTTGAAGTTCCCGCGAAGCGACCGCGCCGGCGCCGGGCTTGAAGATCACCTCTTGAAGACGCTGAAGAGCTTGTCCAGGCTAGTCTTGTCGATCTTGGCGACGTGCTCCATCTCGCCGGCGTCGAGCCAGATGCCGCCGCAGTAAGAACACTTGTCCACCTTGATCTTCCTGTATTCGACCTCCACCAGGCTCATGCCGCACTTGGGGCATTTCATCCAATGCAGTTCCTGTGCCGCCTTCTGCTCGGCCTCCGTCAACTGCCTCCGCTTCTCCGCTTCAGACTTCTTCAGCAGCTCGAACTGCTGTCGCGCAATGTACTCCTCTTCGCTTCTGCTTGGTTTCATCTGCACCGCCCCCCTCGTCCTGCTGCCAATCGCTGGAAGACCGCCACCATCTTGATGACGCTTCCTGGTTATGCACCTGGTCGCATTGATTCCAGCCTGGCGATCCGCTCTTCCATGGGCGGATGGGTGCTGAAGAGCTTGAACATGCCGCCACCGGAAAGGGGGCTCACGATGAACATGTGGGCCGTTGCCGGGTTGGCGTGCATCGGGATGCTGCGGGAGGCGGCGTGCAATTTCCGCAGGGCGTTCGCAAGCTGGCGCGGGGTGCCGGAAATCTCCGCCCCGCCCGCGTCCGCGCCGTACTCGCGTGAGCGGGAGATGGCCATCTGGATCACCATGGCGGCAAGCGGGCCCACGATCATCATGACCAGAGCCGCGACGGGATTGCTTCCTTCGCCATCGTCATCCCGGCGTCCGCCGAAGAGCGCGGCCCACTGCGCCATCTGCGCGAGGTAACTGATCGCGCCCGCGATCGCGGCGGCGACCGTCGCCACGAGAATATCCCGGTTCTTGATGTGGGCCAGCTCGTGCGCGAGAACCCCTTCGAGCTCTTCCCGCGAGAGGATCCTCATGAGGCCGGTCGTGACGGCAACGACGCCATGCTCGGGATTTCTCCCCGTCGCGAAAGCGTTCGGCTGGTCCTCGTCCATGACGTACACCTTCGGCAGGGGAATTTCCGCCTTGCGGGCGAGCCTGCCGACCGTTGCGTAAAGCTCCGGGGCTTCAGCCGCGCCGACCTCCCGCGCACGATACATCTTGAGAATGATCTTGTCGCTGAACCAGTAGCTGACGAAGTTCATGCCGAAGGCCATGACCAGGGCGATGGTCATGCCCGATCTCCCGCCGATCAGCCCGCCGACGAACACCAACATCAGGGTCAGGGCGACCATGAGAACCGTCGTTCGCACTCCGTTCATTTCATGCCTCCTTGGGTTGCCGCAACCCGCTGATGCCGGCAGCTCTCACGAGATCGCCTCGAATTCATCGTTCCCGGGGTTATACGAAAATATTTTTCCGGTGCCGATGTCGTAGTACCAACCATGCAGTTTCGGAGCCGGCACCGCGAATTGAGCGCCCCTTCGGCGTTCGCCGACGTGTTCAGCCTCACCTGGACACGGTCGACCGACAGGCAGTAACGATCGAGCACCCGTCGCAGAAGCTTTTCGGCATGTGACGCCAGTCTGGCGTCTGCATCACCGGCGGGATGCCGAACGAGTATCCTCATGCCATGAAAACCTCAAACCCGCGCGGTAACGGACGCCGACCTGCCGTATCCATCAGCGACGAACATAGCGGGTCCGCACGTTTCGGTCCATTTCCTAATTTGGACTTGACTGTTTGATAAAAGCGAATAATGATCAGCGGCATGGACTGGTTGAACTATCATCACCTGCAGTACTTCTGGATGGTTGCTAAACAGGGAGGACTGACAAAAGCTGCGGACAATCTGCGCTTGTCTCCCTCCACGATCAGCACGCAGATCGGACGCCTGGAAGAAGCGCTCGGGCACAAGCTCTTTGAACGTCAGGGCCGGAAGCTCGTCTTGACCGATGCCGGCCACGTCGTCTACCGGTACGCGGAGGAGATCTTTCTTTTGGGACGGGAGATTTTCGATTCACTGCGGGATCAGCCGGCGAAAAGACCGCTCAAGGTCCATGTCGGGATTGCCGAGGTGTTTCCGAAGCTTCTGGCCAAGAAGTTTCTGATGCCTGTCTTGGGTCTGTCCGATGACGTTCAACTCATCTGCCACGAGAACCGGCCCGACCGACTCCTCGCCGAACTGAGCATCCACAATCTCGATGTCGTGTTGACCGACACACCCGTCGGATCCTCGGTTAAAGTGCGGGCCTACAACCATCTTCTCAGGGAAAGCGATATCATTCTGTTCGCTGTAGATTCGCTTGCAAAGAAATACCGCCGGGACTTTCCCGCCTCGCTGCAAACCGCGCCGTTCCTGCTGCCGACCGCTGGTACGGCGCTGAGGGGACTGCTGACCAACTGGTTTGATGCTCATGACATCCGTCCGCGCATCGTCGGCGAATTCGATGACAGTGCGTTGTTGAAAGTGTTCGGCCAGCAGGGTCTCGGCGTATTCGCCGCCCCGGCGATCATCCGGAGCGAAATAGCAAAACAATATGGCGTCAGGGAAATCGGGCTTGTCGATGGTCAGAAGGAACGGTTCTACGCCATCTCGGTGGAAAAAAAGCTCAGGCATCCCGCGGTGGTGGCCATCGCCGAAGCAGCCAAGAACCAGTTCTTCGGGTAGCCACTAGGCTTTCGATGCAAAGAGTGGTCTTCGTCGCGATGGAACTCTACAAGCGGGTTCGGCGGGATAAACCGGCATCACGAGGCTTTCCATGATCTCTGGTGAACACCCCTTGACGGGGCCGGGGCAGGCAACGAGCTGTCGATCGAACTGCGCGTCAAGGACCCCCGCCAGCTCTTCAACTATCTTGACCCTTCGCCTTTCCGTGCCAAAGACCTCGACGACGACGCCGAGGAGTACATCGTCGGCTGGGCCCTGGAGCTGCCGCGGGACGCAGGCTTTATGATCGTCATCCACCTTCCCGAGGAGGAGGCCCGCAAGGAGAGCGCCCTGAGCCTCGAGGAGGCGATCCGGAACTATTTCGCCTACCGGGGCGCCGTCTTGGGCAGAGACATCAAGGAACTCTTCCGGCTCGGCCGCCGCGCTCTCGTCGTCGGGCTCTCGGTCCTCTCGTTCTGCCTGCTCGCCGGGCACCTGATCACCACCTACCTTCTCGCCGGGCACCTCATCCAGGAAGGCCTGCTGATCTTCGGGTGGGTGGCAAACTGGCGGCCCGCCGAGATTTTTCTCTACGACTGGCTGCCCCTGGCGCGGCGGCGCGACCTGTACCGCCGCCTCGCTGCCGCGCGTGTCGAGATCCGGCCGCTGACGGGCGTTTGAGAGTGCCCGGCACATCGCCGCCGCGCGGGGGGGCTTCTCCCGAAGAAGTGATTTAGAATAGTGGTCGTGCGCGAAAAAAAATGTTTTGCCGCCGAGGACGAGCGGGGTTGCTGCCGAGGACATCAATTTCAGACGAGGAGAAAGCCAATGGCCGAACAAAGAGTCGCATATTTCTCAATGGAGATTGGTCTTGAGGCCCGGATGCCGACCTACAGCGGCGGACTCGGCGTCCTTGCAGGGGATACGATCCGCGCTGCGGCGGACTTGAGGGTGCCGCTGGTTGCCGTCACCCTCCTTTACCGGAAAGGGTACTTTCGTCAACGACTCGAGGCGGACGGATGGCAGCAAGAGGAGCCCGTGGAATGGGTCCCCGGGGATTTTCTCACCGAGATGCCGCAGCGAATATCCGTCACCATAGAGGGACAGACGGTACAGCTTCGTTCCTGGAAATACGAGGTAAAGGGCGCCGGTGGGTTTACCGTTCCCGTCTATTTTCTGGATGCCGATCTTGCGGAAAATGCCGATTGGGCCAGGTCGCTGACCCACGCTCTTTACGGAGGGGACGCGCACTACCGTCTGTGTCAGGAAGTGATTCTCGGGATCGGCGGCGTCAGGATGCTCCGTGAACTCGGCTACAACAACATCGGGCGCTTCCATATGAATGAAGGGCACGCAAGCCTCCTGACCCTGGAGCTCCTGGACGAGGAGGCGAAGAAGGCCGGCAGGGCGACGATCACTGCGGACGATGTCGAACCGGTCAGGGAAAAGTGCGTATTCACAACCCATACCCCTGTCCCCGCCGGACACGATCAGTTCCCCCTGGACCTGGCACGCAGGGTTGTCGGCCCCCGCGAAGACTTTTTCAGTCTCAAGGAAGTTTCCGCGGACGGGACCGTTCTGAACATGACCTATCTCGCCCTCAACCTGAGCCGCTACATCAACGGCGTCGCCAAAAAGCACGGCGAAGTGTCGCGTCTCATGTTCGCGGGATACACCATCGACGCCATCACCAACGGCATTCACCCGGCCACCTGGGCTTCGGACCCCTTTCAGGAGCTGTTCGACCGCTTCATCCCGGGGTGGCGGGAGGACAGTTTCAGCCTCCGGTATGCCCTGGGCATTCCCAAACAGGAGCTCTGGCAGGCCCATGCACGGGCTAAGCGGCAATTGATCGACCAGGTGAACGCCGCGACCGGCATCGGAATGGAACCGGAGGTTTTGACCGTCGGTTTTGCGCGGCGCGCCTCGACCTACAAGCGGGCAGACCTGCTTTTCCAGGACATCGAGAGGCTGAGGCGGATCGCAGCGGAACAGGGCGGCCTTCAGGTCGTCTATGCGGGCAAGGCCCATCCGCGGGACCAGGGCGGCAAAGAGCTCATCAAGCGGATCTTCCAGGCAAAGGAAGCCCTTGCGCGGGAAATCAAGATCGCCTATCTCGAGAATTACGACATGGATCTCGGGAAGCTGGTGACCGCAGGGGTCGACCTGTGGCTGAACACTCCTGAGCCGCCCCAGGAAGCGTCGGGAACGAGCGGGATGAAGGCGGCGGTGAACGGCGTCCCGAGCCTGAGCGTTCTCGACGGCTGGTGGATCGAGGGGCATATCGAAGGGCTGACCGGCTGGTCCATCGGCGGGAACGGTGCGCGGGCAGGCGCAGAGGGCGACCGGCCGAAAGACGCCGCAGCTCTCTATGACAAACTGGAGAACGTCATTCTTCCCCTGTTTTATCGTGACCGGGACCGCTTCGTCGACGTGATGCGCTTCTCCATCGCCCTGAACGGCTCATTCTTCAATACCCAGAGAATGATGCACGAGTACGTGCTGAAAGCCTATTTCTGAGATTACGTTGCAATAACCTGCCGTGACCCGTTTTGTTTGGCGTTCCCCGCCGGGTGCGCCAATTCTGTAAATGCCGATTCTGGGGGCATGAATGGAAGGGCTAATACTCGACAACAAGGCCATCCACGTCCAAACATGGATGTGGTAGTTCATTATGGTCCTTTCACATGCCCGCCGCTCGCTCATCACCAGATTCACGGTGGCGCATAAGCCTCCGCCTGCTCTTTTTGACTCCTGCAGCCGGATGAAGTTCCCGACGAGGCCAGTACAACAGGAACAAGGTAGAAAGGTGCAAGCGAGTAGTCGGGACCGCTCAATCCGTCGAGCACCCCCACCATGACGCAGAGCGCCACTGCCAACGCGGTGATAACCAACCGGGACTGCCGTGCGAGCAAGTTGACCATCATCACGAAGAAAGCTCTACGAGTCGCACAACGTGATTAAAATTTCTATTCTTTTTCAAAGAAGATATCCCTTGCACTCATTTCGCACCTCCGATACCCGACTCTCTGAAGGGGCTTCTCCGGAGCCAGTTGGGCAAGCCCAAAGCCGCCAAGACATCCGCACTCATGATCCCTCACCATGGATTTTGAGTGTACTCTTTCATAAATTTGATTATTGTGAAACTAATCGCTACTCCGGCAACTTCCCGCGGAAGTGATGAACTTGAGGAAATCTCGACTTGTGCAGACACCGGGGCATTGCAGATATAGGGTAGGAGAAGTGCCGCAGGGCCCATGGGTCCTTTGGGGGCGGAATGAAAACGGCTGAAATGGTTGCGGGGGCGAGATCGTGAACTCCTTGATCGGCAAACACTGGCATCACCTGCCGGCGGATGAGGTAATCGGCCTCCTGGACGGTGACAAGGAGAAAGGGCTCGACCTGTTCGAGGTCGAGACTCGTCAGAAACACTTCGGGCCCAATGCGATCACCGGGAAAAAGGGAAGAGGGCCTTTGCTGCGATTGTTGCTCCAATTCCATCAGCCCCTGATCTACATTCTGCTGGCGGCCGGCACCGTTACGGCCTTGCTTCAGGAATGGGTCGATTCCGGGGTTATTTTCGGGGTTGTGCTGGTCAATGCGTTCATAGGATTTGTGCAGGAGGCGAAAGCGGTCAAAGCCATAGAAGCTTTGGCCAGGACGATGACCACTGAGGCAACGATACTGCGCGCACGCGAGAAACGACGCATCTCCTCGACGAAAGTGGTCCCGGGCGACATCATCTTTCTGCAGTCCGGCGACAAAGTGCCCGCGGATATGCGCCTGTTTCAAGCACGGGACCTTCAGGTTGATGAGTCCGCTCTGACCGGGGAGTCTGTCCCCGTGGGCAAGAAACCGGATGTCCTCGATCACGACACGGGATTGGCCGACCGGCGAAACATGGCGTACGCATCGGCGCTGGTTACCTACGGTCAGGGGGTCGGCATTGTCGTCGCCATTGGCGACCAGACAGAAGTGGGCCGCATTTCCGAACTCATCTCGTCAACAGAGGCATTGGCGACCCCGCTGACCCGAAAGATCGCCCGCTTTAGCCATATCTTGCTCTATGCGATTCTGGCTCTCGCAGCGGTCACCTTTGTCGCAGGCCTGATGCGTGGGCAATCCGTCTTCGACATGTTCATGGCGGCCGTGGCCCTGGCAGTTGGGGCCATCCCCGAGGGGCTGCCGGCGGCCATGACTATCACTCTGGCCATCGGCGTTTCGCGGATGGCGCGGAGACGCGCTGTAATCCGCAAGCTCACGGCAGTGGAGACCCTCGGCAGCACGACGGTCATCTGCTCCGACAAGACCGGCACACTGACCGAGAACCAGATGACCGTGCAGGAGATTGTGGCCGGCGGCGAGCGCTTTGAAGTCTCCGGTGCAGGCTACGCGCCAACAGGCGGAATACTCAGGCAAGGGGTTGCGGTGGACACCCCCGGGTCACCGGCACTGATGGAGTGCCTGAAAGCAGGCTTGTTGTGCAACGACAGCTTGCTCGTGCAGGTGGAGGGCCGCTGGGCGGTACAGGGTGATCCCACCGAAGGAGCGTTGCTGGTCTCCGCGGTCAAGGCGGGGCTAGACTTGGGCATCCTGGGGAAGGAATTGCCGCGCATCGATGCCATCCCTTTCGAATCGCAGCACCAGTACATGGCGACCCTGCATTCCGGAGGAGCCGACAACCCCGGCATCATGTACGTCAAGGGTTCGGTGGAAACCATCCTGGAGAGATGCGCTCTGTCCCTTGATAGCGCAGGGCGGCCTGCCGTACTGGATGCCGAACGGATACACGGCGCGGTGGGAGAAATGGCAGCCAGGGGCCTGCGGGTGCTCGCCTTTGCACGAGGAGAAATCAAGCGAGGGACAACCGGTCTGAATCACCCTGATCTGGCTTCCGGATTGATCTTCCTCGGTCTCCAGGGAATGATCGACCCGCCCCGGCAGGAGGCGATCCTCGCAGTTCAGAAGTGTCACACAGCGGGCATTCGCGTCAAGATGATAACCGGCGACCACGCCCTGACGGCCTCCTCGATTGCGCGACAGGTGGGTCTGCACAACCCATCCGATGTCGTCACCGGGAAAGCATTGACGGGAATCTCCGACCTGGAATTGATCGATGTTGCCGAACGGACTTCCGTTTTCGCCAGGGTGACGCCAGAGCAAAAACTTCGTCTGGTTGAAGCACTTCAGGCCAAGGGGAACGTCGTGGCAATGACCGGAGACGGGGTCAATGATGCGCCGGCGTTGAAGAGGGCAGACATCGGCGTGGCCATGGGCATCACCGGAACCGACGTGGCCAAAGAGGCCGCCGACATGGTGTTGATGGATGACAACTTCGCCTCCATAGAGGCCGCCGTAGAGGAAGGGCGAGGCATCTTCGACAATCTCACCAAGTTCATTGTCTGGACGCTGCCCACCAACCTCGGCGAGGGGCTGGTGATCTTGGCGGCGATATTCGCGGGGGTCCCGCTGCCGATCCTCCCCGTGCAGATCCTGTGGATCAACATGACTACCGCCGTGCTGCTGGGGCTGATGCTCGCTTTCGAGCCCAAAGAGCCCGGCATCATGTCGCGGCCGCCGCGGGACCCCAGGGCGCCCATACTCACCGGGGTGCTTGGTTGGCGGCTGTTCATTGTCGGGATGCTGCTGCTTGCAGGGGCATTCGGCCTTTTCGAGTGGGAGTTGATGACGGGTGCCACTGTTGCGGAGGCTCGTACGGTGGCGGTGAACGTCTTTGTTCTTGTAGAACTGTTCTACCTGTTCAACTGTCGCTCTTTAACGCAGTCAGCTTTCCGTTTGGGATTTTTCTCGAACCCCTTGCTGTTTGGCGGCGTTGCGATCATGGTGATCCTGCAAATGATGTTCACGTATCTGCCGACGATGAACATCATGTTTCACAGCGCGCCCATCAGCATCGAGGCCTGGGGCCGGATACTGGTGGTGTCCGTGCTCTCTTCATTCGTGGTCGGCATCGAGAAATGGCTTCGCGCGAGGGGCGTGAAGCGGCGTCCGGTTCAAATCCCGTCAAGCTAGAGAAATCAGGGAGGACAGAAGAATGATCAAGAAGATACTCCTCGGCTTAGGAGGCACACCGTACACGACAGTTGCGATCAAGCGGGCCGTAGAACTTGCCAAGCGGTTTGATGCCGAGCTTACGGGAGTGACCGTACTTGACCTGGAACGCCTGACAAAGGACGGCCTTGCACTGGGAAAAACGATACCTGACGCCATGCATCGGGTCGCCCTGGTCAAAGACCGGTTCGAGGAGGCAATCAGTGCATTCGAGTCCGCCTGCGCTGCCGAGGGGATCAAACACCGGGTCAGGCGGGAGGAGAAAGAAGTCTCTTTCGCGCTGATGATCACCCTTGCCCGCTACCACGACCTCATGATATTCGGGCTGCGCGGCATTTTCGAATATAATATTTCAATCGCCGACATGGCGATTGAGGAGCCAAAAGATACGCTGGCGCGGCTGATCGCCGCGGGCGTGAGGCCGATCATCGCCGTATCGAGTGTGTTCCGACCGATCCGGAAAGTCCTGATCGCTTATAGCGGATCGATGGAGTCGGCCAAGGCGATGAAGCGGTTCGTGCAGTTGCGCTTGTGGCCAGACGTGAAGTTGAAAATCGTGACGTTCCATAGCTCGGAGGACAAGGCCCGCCAGCTTTTGTTTGATGCGTCCGAGTATTGCCGGGCTCATGGATTCTCTGTTGAGATTGAGTCGAATCCGGGGTCTCCCAAGGACTTCTTGTTGCCGATAGCGACGTACTGGCAGGCGGACATGATCGTGTTGGGCAACAGCGCTCGCAATCTGCTGGTGAAACGGGCCCTCGGGGAGACAGCATTGCACATCATTAGAAATGCCGACCGCCCATTGTTTTTGTGTCAGTAAACGGGTGTTAATCTCTGTATAGATTTTCTTGAAGTGCCCTATGAAAGAACCGGATCTCAGGAAACTGCACCGGATAGCAGGTGTTGTCATAGCGCCGTTGCTGATCCTTCAGGTGCTCAGCGGTATCTTCCTCAGCGTTGATTGGTTGTTGGGGATTCACCGGCGCGCCGGTGAGGCGATCAAAGAGACCTTTTCCCCCTTGTTGAGGCTCTGGGATATGATTTTGGTGGATATCCAGTATGGACCGGGCGAGGGTGGAGCTATCTATCACATAATGCTGGGCATCGCTGCCATTTGGGTGGCAGCTTCAGGGTCCATGATCTTTTTGAAAGTTCGCGTCCGGACACAAAGGAGCAAGGATGAAATATCTTGAAAAGATTGAAAGACTGCTGGTCTTGTCGCTCCTGGTCATGATGGTGTCGGTTGTAATTCTTTCAACGGTGGAATTGGGATGGATTATCATTAAAGACATTATCACTCCTCCTGTGTTTCTGCTCGACATCAATGAGTTGTTGGACATATTTGGCATGTTCTTGTTGGTGTTGATAGGGGTAGAGTTACTGGAGACCGTGAAAATGTATCTCTCCAACAAGACGGTGCATGTTGAAGTGGTGTTCACGGTCGCCATGATTGCTATAGCCAGGAAGGTCATCATTCTGGACATCAAGGAGGTTTCAAGCCTCACCTTAATAGGAATAGGGGCCATCATTGTCGCCCTCTCAATCGGATATTATCTCTTGACGAAACAACGTGGGACTCCTTCAGCGCCAGTGCCTTAGAGATGCCGGAGCGCCTCTACACTGACAGGGAGGCCCCTGGGGGCCGGACGGGAGTGCGGAGGGCCGCCGTAGTTGGCGAGGGCGTAGGGAACAGAGGCCCGGGGAAAGTTTGGTAGGGTCGAGGTGGCGCGGTACCCCGTAGGCTTCGGCTTGGCTGTGTCCGCCGTTTCCAGCTTCGTGCCCGTGTAGCCATCGCCGTTGGCCCGTCTCCAGCCCCCGCCGCTTCAAACCGTACCTGAGGTTTCCCTCATACGGCTTACCGACAACCTTCACCCACGGCATTCAAAGTGCCCGACCACATGTACCCGGGACATAGAAGTTCGCCAGACCGCTCTAGTGCGCATCTGAGGCCACAACCGCTGCCGCTTTGACCCCGCCCCCCATCCCGTCTTCAATGCGGCCATCCGAGTACGGTAACGACATTTCGATTACGGGGCTAAAAATGACCACGTTCCTCAGAACGGTCGGGAGCACAAATCGCGGGGGCATCACCACGACTTGCGAGCCGGCGTCAGTCGCAGAGCAATCGGATTATTGCCGCGAATAATCCGATTTGGCGACTGACACAATCGGCGGGGTACTTGTTGGCGGTTGTCCCTTTCGTCTGGGCCATCAGGGGGTGTCCCGCAACGGCCACGTCGCGAGGTCGATTCCGGCCTGCCGGGCCATCGTGAAGACCGGGTCGTAGTCCTTCAGTGTGGTCGCTACGAAACGCTGGGCCTGAAACTGGCGCAGCACTCGTTGCCCGGCTTCGTTGGAATTCATGGCCAGCATCGCCTCTCGCAGGCGTCGCTTCACCTCTGGGTCGAGGTCGGGGTGCACGCCGAGCACGTTGGAGGGGACCTCGGCGGATACCGCGAGAACCGCGATGTTACGTTGAACCTCGGGGTGGTGTTTGATGTACTCGTCGTAGATGGTGTTCTTGCAGGCCCCGAGGTCCGCTTCCCCGTTGAAAACCGCGAGGATCGCTGCATCGTGGCTCCCGGAGAAGGTGATCTTCTTGAAGTACTTCTCCGGCTCGCCGGCGTACCCCGCGAGACGCAGCAAGGCCAGCGGGTAAAGGTATCCTGCCGTAGTGACCTTGTTCACGAAAGCCACGCTTTTGCCCTTCCAGGTCGCGGGGTCCTTGGTGATGCCGCTGTTGATCCTGGTGAAGATGTACCCGGTATAGGTTGACACTCCGCTAAGTTCCACCGGTCGCGCCAGAATCTCGACACCGACCTTAGTCTGGGCAATAGCGCCGTTCATGCTGCCGAAGAATGCCCCATCGACGCGGTGGTCGAGGATTTCTGCGAAGATCGCTTGGTAGCTGTCGAGGAGTTTGAAGGTTACCTGGCTCCCAATTGCGACGGTGAGGTATCTCTCCAGAGGTTGATAGCGTTTCTTTTGTTCGAAGACATTACGTTCGGGAAGCAGGGCGATCGCTATCTCGCGATCAGGTGCCGGCGAACCGGAGACGTCGGCGGCCATCGCCCGGGAATACTCCCCACTATAGACAACCAGCGTGACAACGGTGACCAAGGAGAGCAGAGTCGAGCCCGCCGCTGCCGAACGATGCGCGTCAAGCTTCATGATAGAAAAAAGACCCTTGTCGGGCAGCTCTCACGAGATCGCCTCGAATTCATCGTTCCCGGGGTTGTACGAAAATATTATTCCGGTGCCGATGTCGTAGTACCAACCATGCAGCCGCAGGGTTCCGGCTGTCAGTGCCTTCTCGACAAAAGGATAAGTTTCGAGGTTTCTGAGCTGCTCGAGTACGTTTTCCTTCTCCGTGATCCGCTCTTTCTGCCCTTCCGTCGCCCCGTCGTAGTACCGTTCGACAATGAGCCTGACGGGCTCGGCGAGCTGCACCCACTCTTGAAGATGCGGCATGCCCAGAAACGCGGCGGCGTCCCGGCGGAGCAGCCGCATGGCGCCGCAGTTCGAGTGGCCGCAGACGATGATGTCCGCCACTTTCAGCTCCAGCACCGCGAACTCCAGCGCCGCGGCCACGCTGTTCTTGTCACGGATGGCGTTGTGGGGCGGCACGATGTTCCCGACGTTCCGCACGATGAACAGGTCCCCCGGTCTGCTCTGGGTCACCAGATTGGGGTCCACCCGAGAGTCCGCGCAGGTAATGAACAATACCTCGGGCGTCTGATGCGTCGACAGACTCCGGAAGAATCCCTCCTGGCGCTTGAAGTGCGCCGATTGGAACTTGTGAATGCCTTTGTACAGCCGTTCCACGAGATTACCGCCCCCTCAGCTTGCTGCCCCGCAGACGGTTCATCGGCCGGTCCTCGCTTTCATCTCGCGGGATTTCTCCAGAAGCACCTGCCGTGTTTTTTCCCGAAACTCCTCCAGCTTTTCGGCGAGTTCGAGGTGCTTGATGGACAGGATGGAGCACGCGAGGTAGGCGGCGTTTTTCGCGCCGTCCACGGCGACCGTGGCTACGGGGATTCCCGGGGGCATCATGACCGTGGAATACAGCGCGTCGACACCGTTGAGCGCGCCGGACTTCAGAGGGACGCCGATCACCGGCAGCGTCGTGTTGGCCGCGACGACACCCGCCAGGTGTGCAGCCATACCCGCGCCGCAGATCAGCACTTCGATGCCGGACTGCCGCGCTGCTTTGGCATATTCAGCGGTCTTGTCCGGCAGCCGGTGGGCCGAACTGATGTCCATTTCAAAAGGCACCCCCATCTGCTTCAACACTTCAGCGGCCTTTTCCATCACCGACAGGTCGCTGTCGCTTCCCATCAAAATACCCACCAACGGCTGATTCATGAACGCATCCTCCAGTCGTTATCCAAGGAATTTCCGGATATGTGCGGCCTCGACGAGCATGTTCTGCATATTCGCACTGTCCTTGTTCTTGACGGCATCGATGATCCTCGAAGTGATGGCCTTGTGTGCCTGGTTGATCTCACAAGGACCCCAGTCCAGCGCCAACGACGCCTTCACCTCGCTTGGCAGAATCGTGAGCACGTCCTCGTTGAAGTACGACATTGCCGTCTGCATGTCGAACGGGAAGTTCACGTGCATGTCCCTCATGCACCGCAGATCGTCCTGCGACAGCGCGTTCAACCCCAGGACCTCGGGGGGCAGGCCCAGGGAATAGCACGCGGCACAAAAGCTGATCACCCGCGGAAGCGCGGTTTTCCCGATACACCGCGCGTAGCCGAAGAGACCGACGTGAAGTTTGCGCATCCGCCGGCGGGGAACGAACGCGGCGACATGATTGATGAGCGGCGCCAGATGTTCAATGATTCTCCGGTACTCCACCGACACCTTGTCAATGACCTCCAGGCACCTTCCCTCGTCGATGTCGTAGCCCCGCATCATCCCGGTGGTCTTGATTTTGTTGATGGCAGCGATTACGGACGCGACTGGATGGTCGTACTTGAATGCCGACTGGACGGTAAAAGTCTGGACATCCGGATATTCCTCCATGACCTTGTCCACGGTGTCCGGAGCCAGATGCCCGCGAAAGGGCGCGGAGCCGGCGCCGAGAATGGGATAGATCTGAACCCCTGTTTCCTCGGAAAGGAGTCTGAGCCGTTGGAGCGCGATCTTGTTGCACAGGATGGCGCTCACCATGCCGTAGTTCATTGCCGGATCGGAGCGTGCGAGGAATACCCTCTGGTGTTCGATCTGCTTGCCGTCGAGGTAGGCCCGCATGATCGTGTGGGCCTCAAGCATGTGCTCCTTGTCTTCGAAAAGCGGGATCACGCTGATCGACCCGGGTTTGAACTCGCCGATCCATTCGGCAATGGTGATGTCGCCCGGGTAGAACGGCTGGTTCTGCTTTCCGACGACGAAATTTTTGTAATAGTAGTAGACCCTGTTCAGGCTTTCGACGGACATGGTCATGGGCAGGATGACTTCATGGATCGGCGGTGATACGCACTCGTAGAACAGGCTGGCCGCGTCGCAGGACCGGGGGATGCTCTCGAGTGTCTCGACGAAGACCTTGGCCTCGTTCTTTTCCACATCGGGGTTCGGCAGCCGCAGGGTGAGCCGCACGTCCTTGCCCAGCCGCGTGGTCTTGAAGAAATGCTCGTATTTCGTCAGGAGTTTCCTCACGACGAAATCGTCGACTTCCTTGCCTTCGCAGTCCCACAGCTGCTCGTCGCAGCCCAGGTGCGAGAAGGCATAGTACGCCTCCTGGATTTCATCGTCCCCCGACATGTCATGGCTCCCCGCGAAGAACGGAGACTGAACATTGTCCGGGTGTTGCGTGGACATGACCCGGGGAATCATCATAACCGCACCGCCTCCTTCTCAGTCCGCTACGCGTTCGCTGCTGCACCGGCTATTCGAGGACTTGAGGCGTTGCCACAGAAGAAATGCCACCCTGTCCGTGGCGCGGTACAGAGCCAGCACAGCTTCGCGGTCGGATGCTTCAGCCCGGACCGCATCGCCGGAAAGCAGCTTGACCGCCAGCCGGCACCGCGAATTGAGCGCCCCTTCGGCGTCCGCCGAGGTGTTCAGCTTCACCTGGACAAGAGAGATCGACAGGCAGTAACGATCGAGCACCCGTCGCAGAAGCTTTTCGGCATGTGACGCCAGTCTGCCGTCTGCATCACCGGCGGGATGCCGAACGAGTATCCTCATGCCGTGATTACCTCAAACCCGCGCGGTGTCGATCGCCGACGTGTCGTATCCATCCGCGAGGAACATAGCGGATGCACACCTTTCGGTCCATTTCCTAATCTGCATTTGACTGTTTGAATAAAGTGAACGATGACGAGATGGACAGGAGCTCGTCTTGACCGATGCCGGCCACGTCGTGTACCGGTACGCGGAAGAGATTTTTCTCCTGGGTCGGCAGATTATCGATTCACTGCGGGAACGGTTTTATGCCATCTCCGCGGAAAAAAAGCTCAAGCATCCCGCGGTGGTGGCCATCGCCGAAGCAGCCAAGAACAAATCAGCCGCGCAGGCCCGGCGTTCCTCCTGCTGCCCGGCGGCTGAAGAAGCGGCGGCGAACGGGCCTCAGCGCATCTTCCCGATGATCTCCCCAAGCCGCTCGATCTCCTCGCCGTAGAGCGCCCAGTTGCCGTCGCGCTGGGCCTTGATCGCCCGCTCGTAGTGCTCCTGCGCGCGGGCCGCAAGATCGCCCGCCGCGGCCGGCAGCCGGACCGCGGCGCCCGGGGCCGCGCTGCCCGTAGCGGCGAATCCCGCCTCCACCGCAGTCCGTTCGGCGCCGGCGCCCTCGCCGAAGATCCGCGCGAGCGCCCGCTCCAGCGTCTCCTCCATGGCGATCTTGTTCTCGTAGGCCACGATCACCCGCTTGAGCTCCGGGATCTTGCCGGTCTCGGCGCGCAGGTACAGCGGCTGGATGTAGAGCAGCGAGTTCTCGACCGGGATCACGAGCAGCGTCCCCTGCATGACCTGTGAGCCGCGCTGGTCCCAGAGCGAAACCTGCCGCGAGATCTCGGTGTCCTGGTTGATCCGCGCGACGATCTGCTTGGGTCCGTAGACCAGCCGGTCCTTCGGGAAGCGGTAAACGATCATCTTGCCGTAGTGCTCCCCGTCGCTGCGCGCCGCCATCCAGGCCGAGAGGTTGTCCTTCTTCTTCGGGTTGAAGGGGGTCATCAGGATGAACTCCTCCTTCTTCTCCCCCGGCAGCTTCATGATCGTGTAGTAGGGCTCCATCTGCTCGCGCCGGCCCTCGGCGCCCATGACCGGGATCTCCCACTGGTCCTCGCGGTTGTAGAAGCTCTGCGGGTCCTCCATGTGGTAGGTCGAGTAGACGGCCGTCTGCACCCCGAAGATGTCCAGCGGGTAGCGCAGGTGTCGCCGCAGGTCCTCGGGCATTTCCGCGAGGGGGCGAAGCACGCCGGGGAACGCCCTGGCGATCGTCTGCGCGATCGGGTCGGCGGCGTCGGCGATGTAGAACCTCAGGCTGCCGTCATAGGCGTCGATGGTGATCTTCACCGAGTTGCGGATGTAGTTGACCCCGCCGGCGACCGGCTGCGAGTACGGATAGCGCTTGCTCACCGTGTAGGCGTCGTACATCCAGACCAGGCGCCCGTCGTCCGCGACCACCATGTGCGGGTCGCTGTCGAGACGCAGGAACGGGAAGACCTTCCCGATCCGCCCGGCGATGTTCCGGTGATAGAGCACCCGGCTCGAAGCGGTGATGTCGTTCGAGAGCAACAGTTTCATCGAGCCGAAGTGCACCGTGAACGCCAGCTTCTTCAGCAGCGAGTCGATCTTCACGCCACCGGCGCCGGCGTATTCCGTGAAGACGTTGTCCTCGCCCGCCGGGTAGTCGAACTCCTTCGATTTCGTGTTGACGATGACGTGGCTGCTCGAGAGCTTCCCGTAGTAGATCTCGGGCCGGGTGATCTTGATCTCCGCGGCGGTGGAGACCGGCGGGATGTCCTTCACGAGCAGCACCGGCAGCCCCTCCGGCGTCACCTGGGTGACCGGCCCGAGCGTCAACCCGTAGCCGTGGGTGAAGGTCAGCGTCTCGTTGATCCAGTTCTTCGTCGGGATGCTGTCGCTGGAGAGCTCGCGCGGCGAGAGCATCGTCTGCCGGTACTCGCCGTTGATCAGATAGCGGTCGTTGCTCACCGTGGTGAAGTCATAGTAGGTGCGGATCTCCTGCACCTGGCTGAAGGTGTCGAGCAGCGGCCGGTGGTCCCAGAGACGGATGTTGCTGATGGTCGCGCCGTTTTTTGCCACGTCCTCCCGGCTCAGGCCGGTCTGTCCCGAGATGTTGCGCTCCTCGATGGCGTCCAGGCCGAAGCCCTTGCGGGTCGCGGCGATGTTCCGCAGGATGTAGGGCGTCTCCTTGACCAGTTCGTTGGGCGCCACCACGAACTTGTGCAGCAGCGCCGGGTAGACGGTGCCGCCGACCACGGCGACGACGACGTAGGCGCCGATCCCCGCGATGACGAGCAGTTTGCGCCGCACGAAGATGTTGGCCAGGATCAGCGCCGCGGCAACGACGGCGAGGGCGATCTGCGGGTTCATCAGGGGCAGGCGCGCGTTGACGTCGGTGTAGGTCGCGCCGGCGACGAGGCCCTGCGTCGAGTAGAGAACGGCGTGCATGCCGACGAAGGTGTTGAGCGCCAGTGCGAGAAAGAGCAGAGAACCGAGCACGGAGAGATGCACCGAGGCCGCCCGCTCCGCGGCAACGCCGTGGCTGGTGAGGTGCACCGCCCCCTTGAGGAAATACATGGCCGTCGCGGCGAGCAGCGCAATCCCGAAGGACAGCAGCAGGGCCGAGCCGACTATTTCGAGCGCCGGCAGGGTGAAGACGTAGAACGCGATGTCCCGGCCGAAGACCGGATCCGCGGACCCGAATGCCGTGGCGTTGGCCTGGAAGAGGAACGTGCGCCAGTTGCCCGCGAACAGGGAGCCGGAGAGGAACGCCGCCAGCACCGGCGCCGCGAGGGCGATCCGGTCGAGGCGCCCCGGCGTATCCAGCTGCAAGGCGGCGCTGTTCTCGATGGAAACACTGAGGACGCGACCCCGGGTGGCCCGCACCAGCGCCAGGTGGCTGGCGTAGACCACGAGACCGCCGAGCAGACCGCCCACCAGCGTCCAGAAGACCTGCGCCTTGAAACTCGTGGCGAAGACCTGCGCGAGATCGACGCTCCCGAACCAGAGCCAGTCGACGTAGAACGACACCAGCTTCGGCCCGAAGGTGAATGCCAGAACACCCAGGACCACCAGGAGCGGTCGGGCGAGCGGGCCTTTCGTGCGTGTCATGAGGTTCCTTTCCGGTTGCGGTTCATTGGCCGGCGGCCATCATCTCGCCTCCCCCACCAACAAAAAAAGACCTTTGCCGCGGCACACTGTGCGCCGCAACAAAGGTCTCGCCTGTTCGGTCTCCCGAATCCGGCGCCACCGGGCCCTTACGGGCCGTGCTGACGATGGTGGCCGGCTCAGCTACTCCCCAATGCTGTCCGGCACCGTATCAGGAGTCACCTGCGACGTCAAGATCGGCAACTTACGCCGCGGGGCCGCTGCTCCGGGACCTTGTTCAGGTCGAACGACGTGGAACTTTTTGACAGGCCCAGCGTCTGAATGTAGGCAAGAGAGGTACGGCATATGAGATTTACTCACAAACTCACGTTCGGTTTCGGTTTAGTCGCAGCGCTTTCGCTGGTGATGACCGTATTGTTTTTCGCCACTTTCCGCCAGTATGGGCGCAGCAATCACCTCGTGTTCCTGCTTAATGACCTCCGTGGCCGCGAGCAAGCCCTCCACACTTCAATGATCCTCGAGCTTCAGGCGGTGAAAGATAGCCTGGAGCGCCCCGATCCAGCTTTGACGGACCGGGCGCGAACTCAGGCTCTCAAGACGTCGGCGCTGATGGCCGAGATCCTCCAGATCGACCAGAGCCTGGCTCGGGATCTTAGTCGGCTTTCGTCCTTCCCAAAGAGCCGGCTCGACCATTTCACACGTTTCAAGCAGGAGCTGCAAGGATACGAACAGCGCCTCGCGCACACGCAGACGATGGTCGCTCTCACCCCGGGGGCGGATCGCGCGGCTGCGCGCCGGCTTGTACGTGACTTCGAGGAACGGATCAACGGGGGCTTCCTGGAGATGGAACAGAATTGGGACCGGAACATCGGTCTCGTGATGGCTGACATCCAGCGGGAGAAGAACCGCGCCGGGGCCGTATTGCTGGCACTGGCGGGAACGACGTTCGTCATCAGCCTCTGCTTCACGGTCTCGCTGGCAACTTCCGCGCGCTCGCTGATCCGGCGCCTCGGTGGAGCGATGCGCCGCGTGGGGATCGGCGACTTCAGCCAACCAATCCCGCACAGCGGCGACCAGGAGATCAATGAGCTCGTCGTGCAGTTCAACCGCATGGCGAGCAATCTGGAGGAACTGGAGGAGCTGCGCACGGAGTTCGTC
>JANOHV010000064.1:0-10234 GCA_031406795.1 Candidatus Rokuibacteriota bacterium | reverse complement strand
CTTCGCCCTTCGTCACTGCGGCGTACTGTTCGTACGCCTCATTCCTCAGGACTCGCCCGCCTTGCACCTGGACCCTTTTGAGCGGCCTGCTCCGCAGGCGCTGGACCCGGGCAGATCTGCGGCGCGCGGGTTGCATCCCGGGACCGACAGGCAATTCATGAAGAGGCCTGCTGGACGACCGGCGGTGTTCGTTGACCGCGATGGGGTGATCAACCGGCGTCTGCCCGGGGACTACGTGCGCTCGTGGGATCAGTTCCGGTTCCTGCCCGGCGCGCGCGCCGGATTGCGCGCGCTGCGCGAGGCCGGCTACCTGCTGGTGGTGATCACGAACCAGCGCGGCATCGCCCGGGGGCTGATGTCCGAGGCGGACCTGGCCGAGGTCCACCGGCGGATGCAGGTCGAATTGGTTCGCGCCGGCGCCGGTGTGGACGCGATCCTCCACTGTCCCCACGACGCGGGCGCGGGCTGCGGCTGCCGCAAGCCGCAGCCGGGGATGCTGTCGCAGGCGCTCGAGCGGTTTGCCATCGACGTGGCGCGTTCCTGGGTCGTCGGCGACTCGCTCACCGACCTCGAGGCCGGCAGGTCTGTCGGTATCCGCGGCGTCCTCGTCGCGCCGCGCGGCGCACCGCTACCGCCCGGCGTCCCGAGCGCCGGATCGCTCCTTTCGGCGGCGCGCGCCATCGTGGCGGGCGGTCCCCGGCCGCGCGGGCGCCGGACGCCGGCGAGGCGGCCGACTTGAACGGCGCGGCTGCTGCGGGTACCATGCGCCCCATGGAAACCGCCGCCAAGCCCTGGTCTCTCGGTATTTCCGTGGTGATCCCGGTCTTCAACGAGGAAGGCTCGGTCGGCGAGCTGGCGAACCGGCTCGTCGCCGTCCTCGAGAAGATGAGCCTCACCTGGGAGGTGATCTTCGTCGACGACGGGTCGCGCGACCGCACGGTCGAGATCCTGCGCGAGGCCAACCGGCGGGAACCGCGCGTCAAGCTCGTGCGGTTTCGGCGCAACTTCGGCCAGACGGCGGCGCTCGCCGCGGGCTTCGATTTCGCCGCCGGCGAGATCGTCGTCACCATGGACGGCGACCTGCAGAACGACCCGGCGGACATCCCGCGATTGGTCGCGAAAATCGGCGAAGGGTACGACCTGGTCAACGGCTGGCGGGTCAAGCGGCAGGACACCTTCCTCACCCGACGCCTGCCCTCGATGCTCGCCAACTCGCTGATCTCCTTCATCACCGGGGTCAAGCTGCACGACTACGGCTGCACCCTGAAGGCATTTCGTCACGAGGTCGCCAAGAGCGTCAGCCTCTACGGCGAGCTGCACCGCTTCATCCCCGCGATCGCCTCGGGGATGGGCGTCGAGGTCGCGGAGATCCCCGTCAACCACCACCCGCGAACGACGGGGCAGTCCAAGTACGGTCTCTTCCGTACCGTCAAAGTGCTGCTCGACCTCATAACCGTGAAATTCCTCCTCTCGTACTCCACGCGGCCGATCCACATCTTCGGGCTGATCGGCCTGGCGAGCGCGGGGGCCGGCGTCGTCATCGGCGGCTGGCTCTCCTTCCAGCGGCTGTTCCAGGGCGTGCCGCTCTCCAACCGCCCGATCCTCTTCCTGGCGGTGCTTCTGGTCATCGTCGGCGTGCAGTTCGTGACGATGGGGTTGCTCGCCGAACTGCAGACGCGCATCTACCACGAGTCGCAGAAACGCCCGACCTACACCGTCCGCGAGACGCTCGGATTGTGAAACGGGGCTCTTTTTCGCTCTGGCGGCGTTACGCTCCTAGCCGCTCCCTGCGGCGTACAGTCGTACGCCTCAGTCGCGGCAGCGTCGCGCGCCTTGCCAGAACGAAAAATAGCGTCCGTTTCAGGTGAGGTTGGCACCGTGAAATACAAAGCGATCAAAGGGACGCGCGACATCCTCCCCGGCGAGACGCAGCGCTGGCAGCGTCTCGAGCGGCTGTTTCGCGAGGCGTTCGCCCGCTACGGCTACAGCGAGATCCGCCTGCCGATCTTCGAGGAGACCGCGCTGTTCGCGCGCGGTCTGGGGGACACAACCGACATCGTCGAGAAGGAGATGTACACGTTCCCCGACAAGGGCGGCAACTCCCTGACGCTGCGCCCGGAGGGGACCGCCGGTGTCGTACGCGCCTATCTCGAGGAGAATCTCGGCGGCGAGGGCGGGGCGGTCAAGCTCTGGTACACCGGGCCGATGTTCCGTTACGAGCGGCCGCAGAAGGGCCGTTTCCGCCAGTTCCACCAGATCGGCGCCGAGCTCTTCGGCGTTGGCGGTCCCGAGGCGGACGCCGAGCTGCTGCAGATGGTCCACGCGACGATCAGCGCGCTGGGCGTTCCGGGGCTCTCGCTGCAGATCAACAGCCTCGGGGACGGCGCGTGCCGGCCGGACTTCCGACAGGCCCTGATCGAGTACTTCCGCCCCCTCGCCCCCCAGCTCTGCGAGAACTGCCGCCGCCGCCTGGAGACCAACCCGCTGCGCATCCTCGACTGCAAGGCCGAGGGCTGCCGGTTGCTGCGGGCCGGGGCGCCGGATGGGCGGGAGTTCCTCTGCGCGCCCTGCCGGGAGCACTTCGCCGCGGTCTGCGGCCTGCTCGATGCGGCGGCGGTTCCGTACATCGTGAACCCCGCGATGGTCCGCGGATTGGACTATTACACCCGGACGACCTTCGAGCTGACCTCGAGCGGCCTCGGCGCACAGGACACCGTGGCCGCGGGCGGGCGCTACGACCGGCTCGTCGAGGAGTTCGGTGGCGCGGCGACCCCCGGGCTGGGTTTTGCGCTCGGCGTCGAGCGGCTGCTGCTGCTGCTGCCGCCCGATGCCGTGGACGAAGCGCCGCGGCCGGTCTTTCTGGCGGCGCTCGGGGCCGCGGCGCGGCGCGCGGTCTGGCCCTGGCTCGCCGAGCTGCGCGGGCGCGGGGTGGCCGCCGAGTGGGACTACGAGGGGCGCAGTCTCAAGAGCCAGCTGCGGCGCGCGGACCGGCTGCGGGCGCGCCAGGTGGTGATCGTCGGTGAGAACGAACTCGCGGCGGGGGTGGTCCAGCTGCGGGACATGAGCGAAAAAACGCAGCGCGAGGTGGCGACGGCCGATCTGATCGAAACGCTCGCCCCGACCGCCTACGCCGAGGGCGGCTGACGCGAAGGAGGAAACGTGAGAGGCAACGAGATCCGAGCGAAATTCCTGGAATTCTTCGCGGCGAACGGGCACGAGGTGATCCGCTCCTCGACGCTTGTTCCCGCCAAGGACCCGACGCTGCTGTTCACCAACGCCGGCATGGTCCAGTTCAAGGACGTCTTCCTCGGCGAGGATCGGCGCGCCTATACCCGCGCGACGACCTCGCAGAAGTGCGTCCGCGCCGGCGGCAAGCACAACGACCTGGAGAACGTCGGGCGCACCGCGCGCCACCACACGTTCTTCGAGATGCTCGGCAACTTCTCCTTCGGCGACTACTTCAAGGCCGACGCCATCGCCTTTGCCTGGGAGTTCCTGACGAAGGGCATGGGCCTGCCCAAGGACCGCCTCTGGGCCACCGTCTTTCGCGACGACGACGAGGCCGCGGCGCTCTGGCCGAAGATCGCGGGGCTGCCGCCCGCGCGGGTCATCCGGCTCGGCGAGAAGGACAACTTCTGGCAGATGGGGGACACCGGGCCCTGCGGCCCGTGCAGCGAGATCCTGATCGACCAGGGCCCTGCGGTCGGCTGCGGGCGGCCCGAATGCGCCGTCGGCTGCGACTGCGACCGCTATCTGGAGATCTGGAACCTGGTCTTCATGCAGTTCAACCGCGACGCGGCCGGCACGCTGACGCCGCTGCCCAAGCCGAGCATCGACACGGGCATGGGGCTCGAGCGCCTGGCCGCCGTCGTCCAGGGGCGGCAGAGCAACTACGACTCCGACCTGTTCACGCCGCTGCTCGGCTTCATCGCCGTGGCCTGCCGCAAGAGTTACGGCGCGGACGCGAAGAGCGACGTCTCGATGCGCGTCATCGCCGATCACCTGCGGGCAACTACGTTTCTGATCGGCGATGGCGTGCTGCCGTCCAACGAAGGCCGCGGGTACGTGCTGCGCCGGATCATGCGGCGCGCCGCCCGCCACGGCAAGATGCTCGGACTCTCGGAGCCGTTCCTGCACACGGGCGTCGAGGTCGTCGTCGAGGCGATGCAGGGGGCCTACCCGGAACTGGCGACGCACCTGGAGTTCGTGCGGCGCGTGACGAAAGTCGAGGAGGAGCGCTTCACGCACACGCTCGAGCTGGGCCTCGGGCTGCTCCAGGAGATCATGGCGAAGGCGAAGAACGCCGGCGCCGGGCTCCTCGGCGGCGAGGACCTCTTCCGGCTCTACGACACCTACGGGTTCCCCCTCGATCTGGCGGGCGAGATTGCCGAGGAGCAGGGACTGGGCCTCGACCACGCGGCTTTCGAGGCCGCGATGCGCACGCAGCGCGAACGCGCTCGCGCTTCGTGGGTCGGCTCGGGCGAAACGGCGGTCGGCTCGTGGCCGAAGCTGCTCGGCGGTCTGCCGGAGACGGCTTTCGCCGGCTACACGCACACCGAGGGCGAGTCGCGGGTCGCCGCGATCTTCCGGGGCGAGGAGCGGGTCGCGGCCGCGGCGGCCGGCGACGACATCGAGGTGCTGCTCGAGCGCACGCCGTTCTACGCCGAGAGCGGCGGACAGGCCGGCGACCGGGGCGAAATCCGCAGCGAGAAGGGCCTGCTGCTCGTCGCCGATACGAAGAAGCACTGGAAGGGCTACACCCTGCACCGCGGCCGGCTCGTGGAGGGGGTGCTCGCCCAAGGCGACCTGGTGACCGCCGCCGTCGACGCGGGCCGGCGCCGCCGCATCGCGCGCAACCACACCGCGACGCATCTGCTCCAGGCCGCGCTGCGCAAGGCGCTCGGCGACCACGTCAAGCAGGCCGGCTCGCATGTCGAAGCCGACCGGCTGCGCTTCGACTTCACGCACTTCTCCGGCGTCACCGCCGCCGAACTGGCTACGGTCGAGGAGGAGGTCAACGCCGCGGTCTGGGCCGACCACACCGTGCACAAGGAGGAGAAGTCGCTCGAACAGGCGGTGGCTTCCGGCGCCATGGCGATCTTCGGTGAAAAATACGGCGATCGGGTGCGCGTCATCACCATCCCGGGCGTCTCCTCCGAACTTTGCGGCGGCATCCATGTCGGGCGCAGCGGCGAGATCGGCTTCTTCAAGATCCTCAGCGAGGGCAGCGTGGCGTCCGGGGTGCGCCGCATCGAGGCCGCGACGGCCGAGGGCGCCTATTGCGCGGTGCTCGAAGCCGAGCGCGATCTGGCCGCGGTCGCCGCCGCGCTCAAGGTCGGCCCGCGCGAGGCGGCCAGGCGCGCCGACCGGCTGGCCGAACAGGTCCGGGGTCTGGAGAAAGAGGTTGCCGATCTCAAGGCCAGGCTCGCCCGCGGGGCCGGGGGCGACCCCACCGAGAGAGCCCAGGTGATCAACGGCGTGAAAGTGCTGGCGGCGCGCATGGATGGGCTGGACATGGACACGCTGCGCACCACCGTCGATCACTTCAAGGACAAGCTCCAGAGCGGGGTCGTGCTGCTGGCGTCGGTCACCGAGGGCAAGGTGGCGTTCGCCTGCGGCGTCACGCGGGACCTCGTCGGCACGCACCGGGCCGGGGACCTCGTGAAGAAGGTGGCCGCGGTGTGCGGCGGGTCCGGGGGCGGCAAGCCCGAGATGGCGACCGCCGGCGGCAAGGACGTCGGGAAAGTGGATGCGGCTCTGGAAGAACTGCTCAAGCTGATCTAGCTGATCGGCGCGAGCCACCACCACCGGGAGGAAGGCGCGTGAGTATCGAAAGAATTCTGTGTCTGCAGGACTTCGAGCAGTGTCTGACCGAAAGCGCCGCGCGGCCGGTCCTGCTGCTCAAGCACTCGACGACCTGACCCATTTCTGCCGGAGCTCGGTCCGAGTTCCTGCGATTTGCCGAAGGGAATAGCGAGGCGCGCTGCGTCGAGGTGCTCGTGCGCGAAAACCGCCCGCTCTCGCTTGCAGTCGCCGAGCGCACCGGCGTACCGCATGAGTCCCCGCAGGTCATCTGCCTCGTCGGGGGCAAGGCAGTCGCGCACGCCTCGCACCGCGACGTGACCCTGCCGGCCCTGAAGACGATGCTCCCGCCGCCCTAGCCGCCGCGCGGCGCCTAGCGCCGGGGTAGCGGGACGCGCTGCTCGACCCAGGCGTCGAGGCCGCCCTTGAGGTTGTAGACCTCCTTGTACCCTTGAGCCGCGAGTATCTGGCCGCACGCCAGGCTGCGTCCGCCGACGGCGCAGATCAGCAGGATCGGCTTGTCCTTGGGAAGATCGTAGCGGCCTTTGGCGAAATCCCAGAAGGGGATGAGCGTGGCGCCCGGCAGTGTGCCGCCCTGGAATTCCTCCGGCGAACGGACGTCCACCAGCAGCAGGTCCTTTCGTGTCTCGATGAGCGATTTCGCCTCGAGCGGGGTAATTGTCCGGTAACTCCCCGCGGCAGCCGACGTCGCCGACGAAGGGCCGATCATGACGTAACCGACGGCGCCGCCGACGAGCGCGAGCAGAACCGCCACTGCACCGATCTTCAAGGCCTTGCGCATGAATAACACCTCCGCTTTCAATGGTGCGGGTTGGATGCTGGTCGCCGCCGCGGGATTCCGCCGCCGCGAATGACGCTGCGATCACCGACTCCGGGCGGCCTCCCGGAATTCCGCGAGATCGTCCGTGGCGAAGCCATATACGGCCGCGAGCCCGCCGGCAATCTCCAGCACGTATACACAGTCCGCTTCGGGGCTGTACTGTTCGCACGGATCCTTGCGGCAGGGCTGCGCACGGCGGGAGATCCCGACCACCCGGCGGTCGGCCGCGATGAAGATGATGTCCAGTTCGATCCGGGTGTTCTTCATCCAGAAGCTGTGGCGACCCTCCTCGGGAAAGACGAAGAGCATGCCCTGGTCCTTCGCCAGCGTGTCGCGATACATCAGACCCCGGCTGCGCTCCGCGGCGGTCACGGCGATCTCGGCGTCGAAACAGACGCCGCGGATGCAAACCGGCCGGCGTTCGGCGAGGGGCTGGCCATTCGGTTCTGCTGCGGCGGCACCCGGTACGGGGAACGCGCAAAGGGCCGCCGCGAGAAGCGCTGCCGCCAGACTGGCTCCACTTTGTCCGACTTTTCTCATCTGCGCATTGTAGCGTCGGGCGCGCTTCGCGGGAACCGAAACTTCTCGGCCGGCCCGTTCACGGCGGCGGCGCCGGGTGAAAGGGCGCGCCGGACTTTGCCGTATGCTCCGGTTGAGTTATCATACGCAACGAGGAACGGAAGCTGCTGAAAACCGTGCCCGGCACGGTGATGTTGGTTCTGCTAACCGGATAAGGAGCGGCACATGGCGGATGAGAAGCGTCTGACTCTCCTTGGCAAGCTGGTGATCTTCGCCTTCATCGCGGGCTGTGTCGGGCTCGCCCTCAAACTCTGGCCGGGCAACCCGCTCGCCGGGCTGCTCGCGCGCGGCTCCCGGCCTGAGTCCGTAGCGACGAAGACGGCGAGCCGTGGTGCCGGCGGGTCGGCGGCGACCGCACCGGGCGCCGCCGGGGGGCCGTCGCTGCGTCGCGGCGTCCTGCAGGAGGCCCGCAGCCGGGGTGCGGTGCGTATCGGCTTCGAAGAAGACGCCCCGCCGATGTACTTCAAGAACAGCCAGTCGGGCGACGACGGCTTCGAGTACCAACTGGCGCGGCAACTCGCCTCCGAGCTGAGATTGCCCGCTGCGGGTCCGCTCTTCGTGCAGGGGGCCTATCAAGACCTGCCCGAGATGCTGCGGCGCGGGCAGATCGACCTGATCATGGCCGGCTATGTGCCCGACCCCTCCCTCGAAGGGATCGAGTGGTCGGACGGCTACCTCGATTTCGGCCTTTGCCTGATCGTGCTGCGCAGCTCGGCGGTCACCGAGATCTCGCAGCTCTCCGGGAAGACGATCGCGATCTACGACGACCCCGCAGCCGAGCGCTGGGTCAAGCAGAACGTCCCGGGCGCCCGGGTCAAGGCCTACTCCGGCGACTCCGGCTGGTTCGAGTCGCTCGAGCGCCGCGAGGCGGACGCGCTGGTCTACGACTACCCGTTCGCCGCCGAGGAGATCAAGCTGCACCCGCGCACCAAGATCGTGCAATTCAACCTCAACCAGTCCCGCTACGCGGTGGGCGTGCCCGCCGGCAACGACGACCTGCTCGACGCGGTCAACGGCGCGATTGCCCGGATCAAGGCCGCCGCCGGCTATGGCGAGCTGGTGCGGCGGTACCTCGAGTACAAGTCCGAAGACGTCGTCAAGCCGGTCGCCGGGCGCAAGACCTACACGGTGCGGCCGGGCGAGACGCTCAGCACGATCGCGCGCGACCGACTCGGTTCGTCCGACCGTTGGGAGGAGATCTGGCAGATCAACCGGGAGCGCATCGCGAACCCGCACCTGATCTACCCCGACTACGTGTTGATCATGCCCTAAGGAGGTAGCGACACATGCTTCAGCGGCTCATCAATATCTTTCGCGGCTTTCTCGGCCTCTTCATCAGCGGGATGGAGCGGACGAACCCCGAGGCCCTGCTTGAGGTGGAGAAGGAAAATCTGCGCGAGCAGATCTCCAAGTACAACGACGGGCTGGCGTCGCACGCGGCGCTTTGTGAGCGGCTGATGTCCCAGACGCGGCAACTCGAGAATGAAGAGCGCGACCTGCGGGCCAAGGCCGGCGCCAACCTGCGGGCGGGCAACCGCGACGCGGCGGCCCAGTACGCGCTGCGCCTGCAGATCGTGCAGCGCGAGCTCGAGGAGGATCGCAAGCAACTCGAGCAGGCGGAGACCACGTACAAGAACCTCGTCAAGGCCCGCAACGTCGCGGTGCAGTCGGCCAAAGCCAAGCTCGAGACCCTCAAGTCGACCATCAACGACATGAAGATGAAGCAGGCGCTCGCGGAACTGACCGAGATGTCGAACTCGATGATCGGCAGCATCGGCGGCTCGGGCGACACCATGGACCGGCTGACATCGATGGTCACCGAGGAGCGCGACAAGGCGGCCGGCCGCGCCCGGGTCGCCACCGAGAAGCTCGATTTCTCGGGCGTCGATCTCCAGGAGTCCGAACAAAAGGCGCTGGCCGACCAGGCACTCGCCGACTTCGCGGCGAAAGAGGGCATCGCCCTGGGCGGTCCGTCCGCGCCCGGGGCCAAGAGCATGGGTCCGGTCGCCGAAAAGCAGTAGCGGGCGGGCGCCGAGAGCATGTTCCGCTACCTGGGCGCGGCCTTCACCGCGCGGCCGCGCGTTCCCGGACTCGGGGCGATCCCGTTCAACCTGCTGGCGCTCGCCGGATTCGCGATCGTCGGTTTCGCCAGTTCGGCCTTCTGGTTTCTCGGACTCGGGTTCGAGGCGGCCTACCTGTTCGGGCTGGCCTCGAACGCGCGGTTCCGCGCGGTCGTCGACGCCCGCACCGCGATCGCGCCGCCGTCGCGGCAGCCGTCCGCGGGGTGGGAACAGCTGGTGGCCGAACTCGGCGGGCCGGAGCGATCGCGGCTGCTTGCGCTCAAGGCCAAGCTGCAGCGCGTCCTCGCGCTCTACGACCGTTTTCACGTCGACGACCTCACCTCGGGCCAGAACCGCGAGTCGCTCCTCGCCCTGCTCGGGCACTACGCGCGGCTGCTGCAGGCGCGCGAGAACCTGGCACTGCAATGGACGAACGACGACGACGGCGAACTGCGCGAGCAGGCCGCGACTCTGGAGGCGCAGCTCGGGCAGACCGGCATCAGCGAAGAGTTGCGCAATTCCAAGACGCGCACGCTCGAAATCGTGCAGGCGCGCATCGAGAACCAGAAGCGGCGCGCCCGGATGGGCGAGGAGATCGAAAGTGAGCTCAACCGGATCGAGGCGCAGTTCGACCTGGCGCTCGAGAACGCCGCGATGAGCAGCACGCCGCAGGCGATCTCCTCGGATCTCGCGATCGATCTGGCGCGCTTCGACGCCGCGCTCTCCGCGCTGCCGCGGGAGCGGGAGGCGCCGGTCGTCGCGGACTCGCGCCATACGGCGACGCGCCGCCCGCGCGTGAGGGACTGACGGTGACCGGAGTTTCGCCGGCGCTGCCGCCCTGGGCGCGCGAACTCGTCGACAACTACGAGAGCGGCGCGGCCTGCCAGTTCATCCTGCACGGCAACGTCTACGATCGCATGCTCGTGCCGGGTCCGGCGGGCAGCGCGCTGGG
>JANOHV010000045.1:0-9774 GCA_031406795.1 Candidatus Rokuibacteriota bacterium | reverse complement strand
CCCTCCCTGGATTCCCCGGAGATTCTCAGCGGAGACGGATGCGGTCACGCACGCAACGCCTGGGTACATTTTCTTGATAATAATGAGGGAGTCAGCCTGGGCGAGGTTGCTCAGGACGCAGCAATCGAAAACGACCTCAGGCGTTGACGGCATCCTGGCGGACGTCTTCGATCGATGACGACTGCGAGGGTATGCTCGCCTCACGCAGATACAGCCGCGTGCTCACCGGATCGAGACCGAGAACTTCGGAGAGTTTGCCGAGACTTATAAATCCGGCCTGATAGGAATCAAGAGCGATTCGGCGGCGCACCTCAAGCGCGTCATGCTTGCCGTAGGAAGCATCCACCGCCTGCCTGACAAGCTCCCCAAGGGTCCGTCCCTGTCGGCGCGATCTGACCTTCAGCCGCCGGTGCTGCTCGTCGCTGAGCATGATGTTGGTGCGCTTCATATCGCCTCCTTGGGTGTAACTATATGTGTATGAGTATAACGCTCGATGCGCGATCGTCAACTGCCATGGCAGTCAAACCAGACGGGTATTGTCGGTCAGCAGCTCCTGCATCATCCCCTGCTTGAGGAGCTGGGTCGTGTCGCGGCGGGCTTCGTGGGCCGCGATCCCGGCGTCCACGTCGGAGAGGACGGCGGCGATGGCGTGGACGAGCCGATCCTTTCAGCCCCTCAATCACTGTTTACGGCGCGCCTCACCCCCGCAGCAGCTTGAAGCTAATCTGGTACCCGGCCGGCTCAAGTTTCAAGCGGCGAGGTCATGCTCTCCCCCGATCAGCCAGAGCCTGGGCTGGCCCAGTACCCGCATGATGAATGCGTTCTTCTCCCGGATCCTCTTTTCGAGTTCCTGCCGCGAATAGACCGTGGGATTCACCGCTCGGCCGAGCCTCGAGACGGCGGCTTCAATTGCCCCGAACAGATCGGCGTGGGTCAGGTTCTCGCTCACGACCATGAGATCAATATCGCTGACGGCGGAATCCTGCCCCTTGGCCACGGAGCCGTAGACGAACGCTGCGTCGATCTGCGCGGCCAACGGCGCCAGAGCCGTCCTCAGGACATCGGCAAGGCCGGACGTCTTGAGAATGAGTCCCCGCAGTTCTTCAAAGACGGGGGAATCGGCATTTGCCTGGTAGTGCTTCTGCTTGCCGACTCTCGCGACCGTTACCAGCCCGGAGGCGGCCAACCGCGCCAGCTCCCGCTGGACGGCGCCAACGCCGCTGCCCGCAAGCGCGATGATCTCGTTGGCATAGAACGTCCGACCGGAATTCCCGAACAGAACTCCCAGGACACGCTGCTGGACCTTGGTAAATAGCGCGTCTGCGAGCCCGATGCAGGGGAGGGCGTCGCCGGCGGAAGGCTTCTTCTCCGTTCCCATATTGGGAACGATAAACCCCAGATTGGGAATGTTCAACAGAATACTGCATCCTCAGATCAACCGCGTCTTGCCGGTCAGCAGCTCCTGCATCATCCCCTGCTTGAGGAGCCGGGTCTTGTCGCGGCGGCCTTCGAGGGCCGCGATCTCAGCGTCCATGTCGGAGAGGACGGCGGCGATGGCGGTTTGTTCAGGGAGGGATGGGAGCGGGATCTCAAGAGCGCGAACGTCCTTCCCGTTGATCGCGGGATAGTTGGATCCGGTCAGCAAGGTTTCGATCTGTCGTGAGATGACATGCCCGAATAGATGGAAGAAAACATAACCGGCGTGAGCAACCCCCTCCGTGCATCGCACCACGGTGAAGCCGGTTGAACAAATCCAGTGCGGCTCTTCGTTGGTGAAGAGAAGGTGTGACTTCAGATTGGGACGCACCGTCGAAACAAGAACGTCACCCTGATGTAATTTCCGTCGTGCTCGTGAGGGGGCGGTGCTGAATAGTTGTTCGGAATGGCCTTTGAGCACACCTGAATCGACATCTTCGAGGGAGATGTACTTGAACGTATAATTCGGGGCAGTGCCGGCTCCGAGATTGTCTGGGTCAACCTCGGCGAAATCTCCGAGCTTCTTCACCGCCCATTCCCCATGGAAGCCGGGGAGGCGGGTCTGGCCGGTGAGGAGTTGCTGCATGGCGGCCTGCTTGAGGTCGCGCTTCTTGGCGATGAGCCGGTCCAGCGCGCCGATCAGCGCATCCACATCCCCCAGCGCTGCCGCGATGGCACGTTGTTCATATAGTGGAGGAACAGGGACTGGCATACTCTTCAGAGCGCCAGCATTCACATTTTGCTGCGCACCACCGATCTGACTTGAAGTAAAGAATCTTTGCCCCTCCTCAGAGTTGATAAACTGGCAAAGAAAGAAGGAATCAATTGCTCCCGGGTTCGGGCGTGTTATTAGCGTTGTGAAGCTTTGTGCCGCATCGTAACGATGGGGGACGACGCAGGTCATGCCTGGGTAGCCAGTCCGGGCCGTCAGAAGGTCGCCTTCTTGAAGACGCTTATTCCGAAAGGTGGATTCGTAGGTTGGATCAACATGCAAGATGTCGGCGTCATCCAAGTATCCCTGCTTGATGTTTTGGTTTCTCAGCAGCGGTACGCCTCTCGGCCGATAGGCGTGAGTTGCAGCGCTCGCAATGCCAACCATGATTCGCTCGGAGATGGAAGCGAGTTCATGGACGTTCCAATCCTCCGGAATCACACCTACCTCGGTCTGCTTGTACCCGGGATTGAGGGGCTCATTTTTCTGTGGGTGGGTCATCGGCTAATTGCCTTGCAGGCGGATTCGCATCGTCCCATCATACACACCGTAACAAGCCGGAAGGGGTGACGCGAAGCGGGGGACCCCCGCCGCGCGGACCGAAGGGAGCGCGGTGGGGGTGCGCAGCGGCAGGACCCCGCAGGCGTACACGGGACCATCGGCTGACAGCCATGTCAGCCTCCAGCAATCCCGGCCGGCCGTCTACCGCCACGTTGCCCCCATCTTCGTCAGGTGCTCGTCCACCCGGGCTGCGAGGGTCGCGACCTCATCGACGATTTGCGGCAGTGGGGCCGCATAGCGCTCGGCAAGTTGCCGGATGCGGCCGGTGAGCGTTTGCGACACGCGGTCCAATTCGCCCTGGACGGCGGCGGCAATCGTCGTCAGCCATTTGTCGTCCACCACCAGCGTCTTGATCTCTGCCTCGGTGAGTTTTCCGTACTTTGCAGCGACCAGGACATCGAGCGCCTTCTGCGCGACTTTCACCTTCCTGCCGGCCTCGGATTCCTGTTCAATCAGCCTGAGGTAGCCGTCCAGCGCCGTCCGCTCTTCGGCGGCAACCTTGTCGCCCTTGATGGCTTTGAGGCGATCCTTGACGCTCTTTGCGGTGAGCTTCCCCTTGTCCGTCTTGGCGTCGGACAGCAAGCCCTCTTCGCCGCCCTGCTCCTCGTCGATCTCCTCCATCTGGCGGGAGATGGCGTCGCGGTCGGCTTCGAGCTTCTCGATGCCAGCCTGCTCGGCACCGAAATACTGGGCGATGATGAGCGTCGGCGGCAGGAGGTCGGCATTCGGCTTCCCGTCGATCACGGCCTTCCAGCCGTCGTGCACGAGCATATAAACGTCGTCCTGCATCGTCTCGGCCCAATAGTCCATCAGGTGCTGGTAGATGTCGTATGCGTCGAGAAGCGGCGCCTTGCGGAAGGTCTCGAGCATCTCCTCGGAGAGGGCCTCGATCAGCGCCTTGGGCTTGGCGCCAATGGCTACCCCCTTGAGGGTGTGTGTCGCGGCCTTCTTCCACTTCGCGAAAAGGGAATTCACCCCAGAGGTAAAGACGGAAAATTCGGCATGTTCGAAGATCGTCTTCTTGATCTCCCCCGCGGGCACTTTCAGCTGGCTGTAGCCGGGGCGGTCGGCCCTCTTGAACAGGACGGCGCGCACGGCCGGGAAGACCTCCCAATACGCGTCCAGCGCATCGATGTCGCGCACCGGGATGCCGCCGCGCAGATGGCCGTCGATGTCCTGGATGTCCTCGGGTTCGGTGCTGTCGATGTAGCGCGGCAAGTTCAGGTTGAAGTCGTTGGCCTCGATCTCGGCGAGCGGCACCATCCGGGAGTAGCGGGGGAGGTCGAGCCGGCGGGTGAAGATGTCGACGATCTTGTGGATATCCTGGGCGCGCAGCCGGTTCTTCGGGCCGTCCTTGATGAAGCCCTTGGAGGCATCCACCATGAAGATCCCCTTGCGGGCGGCGGCGTGCTCCTTGTCCAGCACGACAATGCAGGCGGCAATGCCGACACCGTAGAAGAGGTTGGCTGGCAAGCCGATGATGCCCTTGATCAGACCGCGACGGACAATCTCGCGGCGGATGGCGGCCTCGGCGCCGCCGCGAAAGAGCACGCCATGCGGCAGGATGACCGCGCCCTTGCCGGTGCTCTTGAGCGAGGCGAGGACGTGCAACAGGAAGGCGTAATCGCCGTTCTTCGCGGGCGGGAGGCCATAGGGGAAGCGTTGGTATTCGTCCTCGGCGGGATTGAAGCCGTTGCTCCAGGCCTTGGTGGAGAAGGGTGGATTGGCGACGACGAAGTCGAAGGTCTTGAGCGTGCCGCCCTGCTTGAAGTGCGGGCTCGAGAGGGTGTTGTCCCGCCAGATCTCGGCCGTCGGACAGTCGTGCAAGATCGCGTTCATCCGGGCAAGGGCGGCCGTGGCGTTGTCCATTTCCTGCATGTAGATGGCTAGATCCAGCCCGGTGCTGCTTTTCGCCTCGTCGTGCGCCTTGATCACCAGCGAGCCGGAGCCGCCGGTCGGGTCGTAAATCGCCTGGTTAGCGGATGTCGCCTTACCGGCGCCGACCACCTTGGCGATGATCCGCGAGACCTCGGCCGGCGTGTAGAACTGTCCCTTGCTCTTGCCGGACTCGGTTGCGAAGTGGCGCATCAGGTATTCGTAGGCGTCGCCGAGCAGGTCGTCCCCCTCGGCGCGGTTGGCACGGAAGTCGAGTGCCGGGGAATCGAAGATCGCGACCAGATTGGAGAGGCGGTCCACCATCTCCTTGCCGCGGCCGAGCTTGTCGGCGTCGTTGAAGTCGGCGACGTCGATTACACCCTTGAGGTCATTGGCTTCGGCGAGCTTGCCAATGATCTTGTTGATCCGATCGCCGATCTCCTTGTCGCCCTTGAGCGCCACCATGTCGGCGAAACCGCCGCCCTTGGGCACCTCCAGCAGCGCGTTCTTCTGCCCGGCGTACTTGTCGGAGACATACTTCACGAACAGCAGCACGAGGACGTAGTCCTTGTACTGCGAGGCGTCCATTCCCCCGCGCAACTCGTCGCAGCTGCGCCAGAGGGAGGAGTAGAGTTCAGACTTTTTGATGGGCATGAAGCTCCCTATTTCTTCCAGAAGTAGAACTCGGGTTCATAGCGTTCGCCACCCAGATCGTGTCGGACGGGAAGCAGCGCTCAACGGGGCGCCCTCACGGCGCCGGCGAAGTGCGGTCCACGGCCGCGCCGCGCTGGTACACGGCCGAGATGCGCCTCGCGTTGGTGATGTCGTCCAGCGGGTTTGCGTCGAGCACGATGAAGTCGGCGCTCTTGCCCGCCCGCAGGGTGCCCATGTCCGCGATCCGCAGGAACTCTGCCGGCGTGCGCGTCGCCGCCACGATGACCTGCATCGGCGTCATCCCGGTGGCCGCCATGTCCAGCATCTCCTCGTGCGGGCCCCAGATCCTGTTCCCGTCGCTCCCGAGCATGATCGGCACGCCGGCCGCGTTGAGCTTCGCCAGATTGCGGGCCTGGATGCCGTAGAAGGCCTGGGCCTCCGGCCGGTCGGTGTTCGCCTCTTCGAGTTTCGCGAACTCCGCTGCGGGAATGACCCCCCGCAGCCAGCCCAGATTCACTCTCACCCCGCGGTCGGGAAGGTTCGCGGTGAGGACCACGTCCGGATGCTGCTTGAACAGGGCGACCGCTTCATCGTCGATGTCCCGGTCCCGGATGCCGTGCGCGAAGGCATCGATCCCGGCGCGAAGGAGCCCCTTGGCGTCCACGAGCTCGAAGATGTGCGCGATGACCCGGAGCCCCCGCTGGTGCGCCTCGTCGATGACGGCGCCGTAGATCTCGGGGGGCATCTTCTTGTATTTCCCCTCTCGCGTGTCGACCCAGATCTTGACGATGTCGACCTTGCGCGCGGCGAGCTCCGCCACCGCCGCCCGGGCTTCCGCCTCGGACGTGACCCAATAGGGCACCGTTGAGCGCCCCGGTTCGGGCATCGTGATCCCACGCCCGGCGCTGACATAGCGCGCGGCGGCCGGAATCGCCTCGTCGCGCAGGGAGAGCACGTCGAATCCATCCGTGCCGAGGCTCAGGACTGCGCCCACGCCGTATGAGGCGCGCGTCTTCAAGTCCCGGATCATGTCGCCGCGGTTGCTGCCGAGATGCACGTGGGCGTCGATGAGCATCGGCATCACGGTCTTGCCGGCCAGATTCACGCGCTTCGCGCCGTCGGGCACCCGGACGTCGGCGGCCTTGCCGGCCTGGGCAATCGTCACGCTTTCCACCACCAAGGTCCCGTTCTCGATCACGCTTCCATCGCCCACGATGATCCGGGCGCCCTCGAACACCGTGATGGACTGCGCCGAGGCCCGGACGGTGAGTCCGGACAGGACGCCGAGGATGACGGTTGCCGCTGCGGCGATCAAGCTTGAAATGTGCAGGCCGGCAGTAACGCCCTTGTATCGGGCAGTCACCGGCATGCCGACTTCAACATGATCGGGGAGACGCTCGCACGGTAGTGACTTTTTGATGGGCATGGGGACCCCCTATTTCTTCCAGAAGTAAAATTCGGGTTCATAGCGCTCGCCGCCAAGATCGGACGTCTTCTCTTGAAAATATGCCTGGGCGTCCGCGATTGCCTGGTTGTAGATGCTCGGACCGATCTCCTTGATGCAGAAATCGAGAACCCGCGCGGCTTTGAGGTCACCGATGTCGTCGTCCAGTTCCTCGGCGAAGAAGCGCTTGATCGAATCGACAAGATACTTTTCTGTTTTCGGTTCAATCTTGATCGTCATTGCATTCTCGATTCTTGAGCCAATTGCATGGGAGTATTGTTCGGCCATCTTCCTGTTGCTTCTGTCATGGGTTGCCCTTGCTCCAGCGGACAATGGTCATGAGGATGCCCGCGACGTACAGAGAGCCGAAGACTGCCTTGTTGTGCCGGGCAAGCCATTCGGGAAGGTAGATGTCGAAGTTGGCGCGACGGTCATCCGTGTAGCGTGCAGCGATGCTGGTGAGCGGACAGCTCATGCCATTGAAGGCGAGAATGAGAACTTCAATAGATACGATACCAATGAGGCCAAAGGCAATCCGGTGCTCTTGCATGAAGGAGAAGACTGGTATTGCAAAGATGGACCCGGCAAAAATGGCCCAGACGAGCGTGTGAGCGATCTTGACGGTGCGAAGAGTGTTGAGTTCCGAGGATCCTGGCATGGTTCGTACTTCCTTTTTGGGCGACGTAGCGTTTAGCTGCCGGCGCGCTTGCGGGCGCCTTGGAACCTGCCTTCGCCTCTTCCCATTGAACGGTAGCCCTCTTGCATCCGGGTAGAGCCGGCGGTCACCCGACCGGCCCCCCCACAGATCCGGACGTGAACAATTCGTTCATCCGGTTCCTCGGTGATCAAAGCAACACCATCACTTTGACGCATAACTATGCAGCCCCCGCGCACTCCACTGGAATTTCGTTGATACGGACTCGGATCTCAATGTATCCACCGTAGTTCCTCCCAGCAGAACGTTATGCCCGACTTCGCCTTCCCTCCAGTGGGTCCCTTGGGCCTCGGTTCCCCACCTTCTCGGTCGAAGGGGCTGTCCCCTCAACCCTCGGTACTATGCTCCGCTAAGACTGCCAGTGCCCATCTCAGGGTACTTCGCTCGTCGCTCGTGCCCCGATACTCCGCTCGTTTCCCGCGTTTTGTGTTCCGTCTTCGGCTCGTCAGGCGAAGGGGAAACACCCCGCCGACGCCAGGGCTCTTGTTCCGCCGGTACCCCTCGTCTTCCGGCTCTGGTGAGCAGAGAAACAGCTGGCAGACAAAGCTCTTCACCAGGGTTGAGCCGTCTGCACTAACCAATTCCTCCAGCACATGTCGCGCTGTCATAAACAGACCATATCGCGTTATATAGAATCCGGTTCCAATTACCATGAGCTTTTGGGGTCCAACTTCCTTGAGGATTGGGACGACGCCATCTCCGGGGTGGATTATCTTTCCATCCCCTCGAACAGCAGATGGCCTTGGCCCCTGGCTGATAATACGCCTTTTCTTGCTCGGCTTCATTTGTTGTCCAACGTAGCGATTAGCTGCCTGGCGCTCTTGCGCCCGCCTTTGCCCTCACCATCGAATTGGCCTTTTTACGATAGGGCGATTGCAAGCTTGACAGGTCAGCTACAACGCCGGGTTCGGTGCGCCCGTGAATCCATATTTCAGATTCTGACAAATCTATTTCGTCGTTCCAGACAACCGCATAACCGTGCTCCTCTGCTTTCGCAGCGCGGAATAAAGCCTCGTTCTGCAATGCTGTGAATGGTTCCTCATTGAGAAGAGGACGGCAATCGTAATACCGGATATCTCCGCTCTTGAAGACAACCTTGAGCGTCTTTGATCGGAGAGCCTTGACGCTTTCGATCTTTGGATAGGCCTTCATCGACGATTACTCCAACCCCGGCAGTTGCCGATATTTCTGTGTCTTCCACATTTCCATCAGGTCCCTATTGTACTTCTTGGCCCAATCCTTGACCATCTTCGCCGCCCGCGCCGGCATGTCTCCCTCGATCATCTCGAGCGTCGTGACGTTGAAGACACCGTTGAATTCCCCGTAGATCGCATGGAAGTGCGGGACGCCATGCTCTTTGAAGTACATCTTGATGAGGATTCCGTAGAACCGAGCGATGATTGGCATCTCGACTCCTTTTCGGTTTTTCCTTTATCACCGAACGTCTAATATGCGGCAGCGAGCGTACGCAATGCCGGCTCATTCAACCGTTTGTCGGAAGCGTCGGCTGTCCTCGGAACGATTTCGGCCCTGGCCTGCTTTAAGACTATTGTTGCGCGAACATGCGCCTGCACATCCAGACGCCCTACGCGCACTCCGAATAGCCGCAGGCGCGGCAGACCACGCAGCCTTCCAGGTGCTCCACCGTGCTGCCGCAGTCCGGGCAGGCGCCGCGGTCCATGGCGCGCTTTTTCAGGCCGCCGCCGCTCTCGCCGCAGTGGCGCTCGATGGCCTTGGCGACCGCGTCGGAGCAGGAGAGGACCTTCTCGACGCCGAAGCCGGCGGGCTGGTGGCAGCTGATGCCGACGAGTTGCTTGATGACCGGGGCGGCTTCCACGCCGCTGCGCCAGGCGAGCGAGACCATGCGGCCGAGGGCTTCGCACTGGCTGGAGGCGCAGCCGCCGGCCTTGCCCATCGTCGTGAAGAGCTCGAAGATGCCGTCGTCGTCCTCGTTGATGGTCACGTAGAGCGGGCCGCAGCCGGTGTCCATCTGGTAGGTTGAGCCGCGCAGAGCTTTTGGTCGCTGGCGGATGACCGGCGCGCGCGGCGCCTCGAGCGCCGCCGCGGCTGCGGTCTCGGAGCCGGCCGCTGGGGCCTCGTGCTTTTTTCCCGTCGAGAGCACCTGGTACTCGCGCGAACCGTCGCGGTAGATAGTCACGCCCTTGCAGTCCAGCTCGTAGGCGAGCCGGAAGACCTTGTCGACTTCGGCCTCGGTGGCCTCGCGCGAAAAGTTTACCGTCTTGCTCACCGCGTTGTCGGTGTGCTTCTGGAACGCGGCCTGCATCCGGATGTGGACCTCGGGGCTGATGTCGTGCGCGGTCGCATACACGCGCTGGA
>JANOHV010000118.1:0-74914 GCA_031406795.1 Candidatus Rokuibacteriota bacterium | reverse complement strand
TCGGTCCGCATGCGGATCAAGGCGCTCGCGGATCTCGGCCACCAGGTGGACCTCGTGACCTACCCCCTCGGCGAAGACGTCGACATCCCCGGCCTGCGCATCTTCCGGCTCTGGCGCTGGCCGGGCCTGCGCCACATCCCGATCGGGCCCTCGGCGGTGAAGTTCCCGCTCGACTTCCTGATCTGCTGGGTGAGCCTCTGGCGCTATCTCGCGGGCCGCTATGACGCAGTGCACACGCACGAGGAGGCGGGGGGCATCGGGGCGCTGCTGCGCGTTCTCTTCGGGAAGAAGCACGTTTACGACATGCACTCGAGCCTGCCGGAGCAGCTCGAGAACTATCGCTTCACGACTTCGGGACTACTGATCGGGTTCGCGCGCGCCTTCGAGCGCTGGGTCATGCGCCACAGCGACGCGGTGATCGCGATCTGCCCGCACCTCGTCGACCAGGCGAAGGCCGCCGACCCGCGGGCGCGCGTGCTGCTCATCGAGAACCAGCCGGTCGCGGGGGAGAACCTGGCCGGCGAGGCGGAGGTGGCGGCGCTTCGCGCGCGGCTCGACATTGCCGGGCCGGTGGTCCTCTACACGGGGACCTTCGAGAAGAACCAGGGGATCGGCCTGCTCCTCGACGGGGTGCCGCGCATCCTCGCCTCGTGTCCCGACGCCCGGGTGGTGATCGTCGGCGGCGAGCCGGCACAGGTCGGAGCGGCTCTCGGCACCGCCGAACGGCTCGGCATCGCGCGGCAGGTCCTCTTCACCGGCCAGCGCCCGCCCGAGGAAATGCCGGCCTACGTCGGCCTCGCCGACATCCTCGTCTCCCCGCGCAGCAGCGGCACCAACACGCCGCTGAAGATCTACTCCTACCTCTGGTCGGGCAAGGCCATCGTGGCGACCGACCTCGAGACCCACCGGCAGGTCCTCGACAACGCGACGGCGCTGCTCGTTCCCGCCACGGCCGAAGCCATCGCGGACGCCGTCGTGGCGCTGCTGCGCGATCCCGCGCGCCGCGCCGCCCTCGGCGAGGCCGGGCGACGCGTAGCCGAGGAGCGCTACTCCTACCGGGTTTACCTCCAGAAGGTCCGGGAGGCATACGCCTGATGGCGGGTGCTGCGCCCCTGGTGCTGGTCACCGGGGGCACGGGCTTCATCGGCCGCCACCTCTGCCGTCGCCTGCTCGCCGAGGGTTGCCGCGTCCGGGTGCTCTGCCGGGAGGCTGCCGCCCCGGAAGGTCTCGAGGGAGCCGTGGAGACGGCACCCGGGGACGTCACCGTCCCGGCGTCCCTGCCCGCCGCGCTCGCCAGCGCGGACACGGTCTTTCACCTCGCAAGCGCCCTTGGCGCCACCCCTCTCGGGCCGCAGGGCTTCATCGCCGTCAACGCCGAGGGGACCAGAAACGTGCTCGACGCGGCCCGCACTGCCGGAACGCGACGAGTCGTCCACTGCAGCAGCGTCGGCGTGCTCGGCGGCATCCAGGGGCCGCCAGCCGCGGAGGATGCCCCGCTGCATCCCGAGGACGACTACGAACGCTCGAAGGCGCGCGGCGAGGTGATCGCCCGCGAACAGGCTGCCGCCGGGTTGCCGGTGGTCATCGCGCGGCCGGGCTGGGCCTACGGGCCGGGGGACCGGCGGACCTTCAAGCTGATGCGCGCCATCGCGAAACAACGCTTCTTCTTCGTCGGGGACGGCGCGACCCGCACGCATCCGGTCTTCATCGACGATCTCACGGAGGGGCTCGCGCGCTGCCGCACCGCCGAGCTCGCGCCCGGGGAAGTCATCACGATCGCCGGGGACGAAATCGTCACCATCGAGGACCTCTGCGGCCGGATCGCACGGACAATCGGCGTGCCGCTGACCCGGCTGCACGTTCCGCGCGAGCCGCTGCGCACGCTCGCCGGGTTGCTGGAGGGCGCCTTCAAGGCCGTCGGGCGGGAGGCGCCGCTGACCCGCGCCAAGGTGGACTTCTTCCTCAAGCATCGCGCCTACGACACCGCGAAAGCCAGGCGGCTCCTCGGCTTCGTTCCCCGGGTGCCCCTCGACGAGGGCCTGCCGCGCACGATCGCCTGGTACCGGGAACACGGATGGTTGTTGCGTTGACGCAGATGGCTTCGGGTGTCCCCTCTCAACAAACAACAGTCGTTTCCATTAACGATTCGACTATGGGTGGGCCTCTCAATACACTGTTCGACCTTAAGTGAAGAAAAGCATTCGGGCTTGACAGATCATCAGAAAGGTATATTTATTATACCTATATGGAATTCGAGTATGATGAAGCGAAATCAGAATCGAACATGGAAAAGCACGGCATAGACTTCATTGAAGGGCAACTTCTCTGGGAAGACAGCGAACGGGTTGAAATCCCCGCGAAAACCGACGATGAAGAACGATTTGTCGTCATTGGCCAGGTCGGCGCTAAACATTGGTCCGCCGTTATCACCTACAGAAACGGGAAAACACGGATCATCTCGGTCCGTCGCTCAAGACGTGAGGAGATCCACATTTATGAAAGCTAGAACATTCGACGAGAAATTCGACAACGGCGAAAGCGTCCTGAGGCAGCTTGATTTGTCGAAGGCTGCCCGACCGGGGAGTCAACAGCGTAGGGTGAATGTTGATTTTCCTGTCTGGATGATCGAATCACTGGATAAGGAAGCAAGAAGACTCGGTGTGACTCGCCAATCAATCATCAAGGTCTGGATCTCTGAGCGTCTGCAGAAACATGCATAGAATGTCGGCCGAGCCAAGGCCCGTTGACTGCGAGTGCATCGTCTGCTCCGGTTTCGGGCGGCTCATCACATTGGAGAGGTGACATGGTGAAGCCAGCAAAGAACACGATTTGCCTCTGGTACGATGGCGACGCCGAGGACGCGGCGCGGTTTTACGCCAAGATCTTTCCCGATACTTCCGTCGGCGCGGTGCTCCGCGCACCGGGCGATTATCCGTCGGGGAAGAAAGGGGACGTGTTGACCGTCGAGTTTACCGTGATGGGCATTCCGTGCCTCGGGCTCAACGGCGGACCTGAGTTCAAGCACAACGAAGCGTTCTCGTTTCAGGTCGCAACCGCCGACCAAGCCGAAACGGATCGCTACTGGAACGCGATCGTCGGCAACGGCGGCAAAGAGAGCGAGTGCGGCTGGTGCAAGGACAAGTGGGGATTATCCTGGCAGATTACGCCGATCGCCCTGACGGAGGCGATCTTCGATCCCGATCCCGCCGCCGCCAAGCGCGCGTTCGACGCGATGATGCGGATGAAAAAGATCGACATCGCTGCAATCGAGGCGGCGCGCCGCAGTTGAGGCAAGTTCCGAGGCACCCGCAAGCGCGCCGGCAGCTAAACGCTACCTCAGCCACCAAATGGAAAAGAAACTATTCTCAAATTTAGCGTTTGAATCACTTACCGACGTGGATCGTCGACCGCGGTTGGACCTTATGGAGCAGGAACTCAAGACTTTCATTGGTCATAGTGCGTCATCACAACAGTTCTTTCGTCGAACCAAGCAATCAATCGAAATGCTGCGTTCTATGGGACACGACCTGTGGAGCATTGACTCAGACGGGAAAACATTCGAAATCTGGGCAAGTGACTACATCCGACCAAAACTGGTGGGTCGTCTCGTCATCACATTCAAATATCCTGATCAAGTATGTGCAGAATGGTCGAACACACTATGAAAGAGAGCCGATGAAGCTCCTGATTGCGATTCCCGCGCTCAACGAAGAGGCGAGCATCGAAAGCATCATCGAACGCACGCTGGCGGCGCGTGAGGCGATCGTCGCCCGATCCCCGGTCACCGAGGTGGCGATCACCGTGGTCAGCGACGGGTCCACCGACCGGACCGTCGAGCTGGCGCGGCGGTACGAGCCTCGGATCAGCCTGATCGTCTTCGCAGAAAACCGCGGCTACGGCGCCGCCATCAAGGAGGCTTGGCGGCAGTCGGACGCCGATCTGCTGTCCTTTCTCGACGCGGACGGGACCTGCGACCCGAATTTCTTCGCCGATCTCTGCCTCGCCCTCGAGCGGGAGAAGGCGGATGTCGTGCTGGGCTGCCGCCTGCACGCCGGCAGCAAGATGCCGGCCATCCGGCAACTCGGAAATTTCCTCTTCGCGACGCTGCTGACGGTGTTCTCCTCGCGACGGGTCCGGGATACCGCCAGCGGCATGCGGGTGGTCCGGCGTTCGTGCCTGCCCCGGCTGATGCCGCTCCCCAACGGACTGCACTTCACGCCGGCCATGAGTGCCCGGGCGATGCTGAGCGAGGACATCCGGATCATCGAGATGGACATGCCCTACCACGAGCGCGAAGGCGAATCCAAGCTCCACGTCGCCAAGGACGGCCTGCGCTTTCTTCGGGTCATCCTGAACACGGCGTTCCTGTACCGCCCGTCCCGCCCGTTCGGCCTGCTCGGGCTCGGCTGCCTGGCGGTCGCCGGGACGGTCATGGTCAGCCCGCTGGTCTACTACCTGCGGCATGACGAGGTACTGGAGTGGATGATCTACCGCTTCATCGTCAGCCATCTGCTGGGCATCAGCGGCTGTCTCTTCTTGTGCGCCGGGTATCTCTGCACCCGCCTCGTCAAGTTCTCGCTGTCGGTGCCGCCGCCCCGGCAGTCGCTGTACCGCCTGCTCGACGGCTTCTTCGCGTCGTCGCTGTTCTGGGCGGCGCCGGCCGCGCTTGCGGTCGGCGGGGGCATCCTGGTCCTGCCGAGCCTCCTGGAACTGGTGACGACCGGCGCAACCTACGAACACTGGTCACGCTTCATCGCGATGTCGTTCTTCCTGTCCCTCGCCATCGTTCTCGGGGTCACGAAGGTCACCGGCTTCGTGATCGACCTGATGGGCGAGAAGCTGGAGTACCTGCGGGGACAGTCCTGATGATCCGGTCGCTCTGGAGCAGCCGTGTCAGAAGAATCCTTTGACAGCCCGCAGCACTACGAGCAGATGCTCAATCAGGGCATCAGTCTCTCCGGGGAGAACCGGGATTATTTCGCCGAGGGCCGGGTCGCGGAAGTCGTCCGCCGCCTGCCCGGCGGTTTCCGGCCGCGGCGCATCCTGGATTTCGGATGCGGCACCGGCGATACCTGCCGCCAGCTGGCAGCGGCCTTTCCCGGTGCGCAGGTGGTCGGAGCGGACACCTCGGCCGACGCGCTCGCCTGGGCAGCGGCTCACCAGACCGGGCCGATCTCTTTCGTTCCCGTTTCCGGGCTCGCCGGCGTGGCGCCCTTCGATCTGTGCTATCTCAACGGCGTGCTGCACCATGTCCCGCCGGCCGATCAACTCGCCGTCATCAGCGGCATCCGCGACCGACTCGCCGGCGCCGGCTATCTAGCCGTGTTCGACAACAACCCGTTGAATCCCGGGGCCCGGCTCGTGATGAAGCGCATCCCGTTCGACCGCGACGCCCGGATGGTGACCGCCGCACGCACGCGCCGCCTGCTGCGGGCGGCAGGGTTCCGCACGCTGCTGCCGACCCGCTTTCTCTTCTTCCTCCCCCGGCCGCTGGCTTTCCTGCGCTTCTCCGAGCCCTGGCTCTCGCGCGTCCCGCTGGGAGCGCAGTATTGCGTCATCGGCAGATGAACCCGACCTGACGCCCGCCATTTTTGACTCACCTGTCGTTTGCCGCTAGAGTGCATCCCGTGAGGGACCTCGCCGGAGAGCGCAACCGTGGGTAAAAGCAGCCGTTTCCTGCATCTCGGCAGGATCTTCTGGAACTACCGCGTCACGCGGCGCACCTGTCTGCCCCACCCGCCGCTGCGCCTCTGGATCGAGTCCACCAACGCCTGCAACCTGCGTTGCGTGATGTGCCCGACGAGCCTGCCGGAGGCGCCCAAGCGCGGTTTCATGGATTTTTCGCTCTACACGAAGATCGTCGACGAAGCCGCGGCCTTCGCCTACGACGCCAATCTCCACCACCGCGGCGAGGCCATCCTGCACCCGGAGCTCCCGCGGATGATCAGCTACGCCCGCGAGCGGGGCATCCGCACGATGCTGCACACCAACGCCACGCTGCTGGACGCCGAGAAGGCGCGGGAGATCCTCGCGTCGGGCCTCGACTATCTCTCGTTCTCATTCGACGGGTTCGAGAAGGAGACCTACGAAAAGATCAGGGTCCGCGCCTCCTTCGAGCAGACCGTCGCCAACATCGAGGGCTTTCTGCGGGAGAAGCAGGCTCGCGGCAGCCGCACGCCCTACACCGTGATCGAGGTCATCGACTTCGCGGGCCGGGCCGATGTCGACCGCGGCGCGCAGGAGCGCTTCGTGCGGCGCTTCGCCGGGCTGCCTCTGGACGAGGTGCGGATCAAGCAGCCGCACAACTGGGCCGGGACCGTTTCGGAGGGCGCGGGCGCCGACCCGCGCCATTTCGTGCCCTGCACGTTCCCCTGGTTCGCCCTCGTGGTGCTCTGGGACGGAACCGTGGTCACCTGCCCCCAGGACTTCTACGGCGCCTACCCGGTGGGGGATGTCCGGACCGCCGGCCTGCGCGAGATCTGGAACGGCGAGCCGCTGCAGCGGCTGCGCGCCGACATGCTCGCCCGGAACATCTCGGGATATACGGCCTGCGCCGGCTGCGATTCCGTCCACCGCCCCACGCTCCTCGGCGTCCCGACCCCGAACCTCAAGCGCTTCCTCGGCGAAACCATCGTCGGCTACGCGCGCAAGGCGCGCGGTCTGGTCGTGGAGAAGCGCTGATGCCGGGTCCCGGGCACGACGACCGGCCGGTCAGCACCGCCGAGTTGCAGCGCAGCCTCCAGGCGAGCGGCGCGTCGCCCCTGGCCAAGTACCAGGACCTGTTCGTCGGCTCGCGCAGCCTCTGGCGCCTCTTTCTGTACGACACGCTGCTGCTCGCGAGCGGCATGCCCGGCGCCGCCGGCTTCGCGCTGCGCACGCTGTGCTTCCGGCCGCTGCTCGGGGCCCTCGGCCGCGGCACCGTCTTCGGGCGCAACGTCGTGCTGCGCCACCCGCACAAGATTTTCATCGGCGACAACGTCATCATCGACGACAACGTCGTACTCGACGCCAAGGGCGACGGAAACGCCGGGATCACGCTCGGCGACGGCTCGATGATCAGCCGCAACAGCATTCTCTCCTGCAAGGGGGGCGACATCGTCCTCGGGCGCGGCAGCAAGATCGGCATCAACTGTCTCGTGCACTCCGAGAGCCGCGTCGAAATCTCCCCGGACGTCACGATCGCGGCCTACTGCTACCTGCTGGCCGGCGGCAACCACGAGTTCGACCGGATCGACCTGCCCGTGCTCGAACAACCCTCCTACCACAAGGGCGGCGTGAGCATCGGCGAGGGCTCCTGGCTCGCGGCGAAGGTGACGGTCCTCGACGGGGTGTCGATCGGCAGGGGGGCGGTGGTCGGCGCCGGGGCGGTGGTCCGCGATCCGCTGCCCGACAATGCCATCGCCGTCGGCATCCCGGCAAAGGTCATCCGCTTCCGCGGCAAGACGCCCCCTTCCCCACCCGCGCCGCCGGTGGGGGGCCCGCGCGATGGCGGCAGCTGAGCCCGGCCGTCCCGACCAGGGGGACGAAGTCCCCTGGCAGATCAGGATCTTCAACAGATCCCTGAAGAAGAAGCTCAAGTGGCGGCTCCTCGAGCGGATCCTGCCCCCGGCGCTGCCGCCGTCCGCGCGCTGCCTCGACCTCGGCTGCGCCAAGGGGACCTTCAGCTGGCTGCTCAGAACGCGCGGCGGAGCCTGGGTGAGCGCCGATCTGGACGACGCGAACCTGCTCGCAACCCGGGATCTCGTCGGATCGAGCGTGGTCCGGGTCGACTACCGCATGTTGCCCTTCGCCGACGGCAGCTTCGACTTCGTGAGCGTCCTCGATTTCCTCGAACACGTCACCGAGGACGAGCGGTGCCTCGATGAGTTGAGCCGGACCTTGAAACCCGGGGGCACCTTTCTGCTCTCCGCCCCCGCCACGGGCCGGTTATTCCTCGCCAACCGGCTGCGGCGCCTCGCCGGCATGACCATGGAGGACTACGGGCACGTCCGCGAGGGCTACACGCTCGAGGATTTGGCCGGGCGGCTCGAGCGCCGGGGGTGTCGCGTGACGCTGCGCGCCACCTACTCGCGCTTTTTCACCGAGTTCCTCGAATTGCTGCTCAACGTTTTCTACGTCCGGACGAAGTCCCGCGGCCGGGACGCCACCCGCGACGGCGCCATCACGCCGGGATCGGCCGAGGAGGTCCGCTCGCTCGAACGCAAACTGCGGCTCTACAACCTGATCTACCCGTTCTTCTGGCTCGCGTCCCGTCTCGACACCCTGCTCTTCTTCACGCACGGCTACGTCGTGGTGCTCCTGGCCAGGAAAACGGAGAAGCTGCAGCAGACCGATCATTGAATTCTCTTTGTGATCTAGGTCACTGAACAGCCTGCCTTACTAGTTTACTTGATAGATTGTGGCAAACCAGCTATGGTGATTGAAAAATTCTCACAAGGAGGGCTGAGGTGAACCTGAGGACACCGGCACGGAGATCCTTTGCGAAGCTTGCAGTGTCGATCGTGGCCGCCGTCTTGCTGGGTTCCTTCGCGGCTTGCGGAGAGATCACCACTACACCCCTGACCACCGGCGGCGACAAGGCCCCGCAAGCCCCCCCCCCACCCGAAGGTCAACCCCCCACCCAGGGGACGGCGAATTCCTTCACCGTCACCCCCGGAGCCTATCAGGCGGCTGAAGTCACTGGCCCGGGGAAGATCTCCTTCACCGTCGTCGGCATCAACATGGCTCTGGACCAGGACGCCTGGCCGATCATCTTCTTCTATGACAGCAACGGCTACACCGGCGGCAAGGGCGGCAGCGGCGGCTTCAACGGCGACCTGCGGAATTTCAAGCTCAAGTTCTACGACTCGAAGGGCGTGATCGCCTCCGAGAGCTACTACGTCGAGCCGAAGGGGAACACCCCCCGCTGGGACCCTGCCATCGCCCGCAACGTGAGCCTCGAGTGGGGTCCCGATTTCGTCATGAGCACGATCGACGGGATTCCCTTCCGCAAGGCCGGATCGGTGTCCGGCACGTTCATCGTCGGCATCGGGTACCCCCCGGCCATCCGGGCGGGCTGGGACAAGGCCGTCTATACCAACATCGTCTGGCCGGCGGGTTCGACCAGAATCAAGTAGGCATGCGGTACGGGGGGGCTTGTCAAGCGGGTCGCGCTTAAATTATAGTGCGGCCCCATGTTCCCGAAAAGACGCCGTGGGCTTCTCGCCAGCACCAGCGGGCTGGTGCTCACCGTGCTGTTCGCCTTCGGAACCGGCTGCTCGAAGGGTGACTCGGGTACCGACTTCGGCGACAACGACCCGTCGCTCGTCGTCGCGATCGGCGACAGCATCACCTTCGGCAAGCACGACATGGGCATCGAGTCCTGCGAGCATGAACTTCGGACGGTCGTGGGGTTCTGCCCGCGTCTGGCGGCGCTCACCGGCAAGATCGTGATCAACGAGGGCGAATGCGGCGAACAATCGAGCGGCGGCCTGGCGAAGATTTCCAGCGTGCTGCTGCGCTGGCGGCCAAGCGTGATCCTCATCGACTACAGCCCGAACGACATCGTCGCCGGGCCGAGTGAGACCATCCTCAACCTGCGGGCCATGATCTCCGTCGCCCGCGCAAACAAGACCATCCCGATCCTCGGCACCCTCGTTCCGGCCGTCGGCGACCACGCCGGGTGGGAACCGTTCATCGTGGCGCTGAACGCCCGGATCCTCGCCCTCTGCGACGAGGAGGGGATCGAGTGCGCCGACCACTACAAGGCCTTCGTCAACGACCCCGGATACATCGACTCGCCTTACACCCTGCTCGACGCGGACGGCCTGCACCCGAACGCCGCGGGGTATGCGCTGATGGCCTCGACCTGGCGCCGGCCGTTGATGAGCCAGTACTGATCGCGCGCGCGGCCCGAGCCCGATTCTTCGACAGCAACGCGGCGACCACCCGGCAAGCAGCGGCAACCAGCGGATGGGCATCCCCGAACACGACGATCTGCTGCGGGCGGGCGAACTCTCCTTCGATTTCTTCCGCTCCTCCGGGCCCGGCGGACAGAACGTCAACAAGGTCTCGACGGCCGTGCGTCTGCGTTTCAACCTGCGGGGTTCGCGCCTGCTCCCCGAGGGCGTCAAGAGCCGCCTCGTCGTTCTCGCCGGCAGCCGGCTGACCACCGAGGGGGTGCTCGTCATCGAGGCGCAGCGGCACCGCACGCAGGAGGGCAATCGGCGCGACGCGCTCGAGCGTCTGGACGAGTTGATCGCGCGCTCCTGGCGCGCGCCGCGACAGCGCCGCCCGACGAAGCCGACGCGGGGCGCAAAGGAGCGGCGTCTCGACGAGAAGCGCGGGCGAAGCGCCACGAAGCGCCAGCGCTCGCGGCCGGGGGAAATCGACTGACGTTCCCGCAGCTCTGGTAGAATCCCTCGCCATGCGGCTGCCACGACTTCTCTTGCTGAGCGTTGCGGTCTGCACGCTGTTGGGAGCCGCCTGCTCAGGCGACAAGCCCGCCGACCCCGGAACGCTCGTGGTCGGGCTCGAAGCGAACCCCACGAACCTCGACCCCCGTCTCGCGACCGGCGCCGCGGCGGTGCGCATTCTCCCGCTGCTCTTCAACTCGCTGCTGCGCCTCGACCCCGCCGGCGAGCCGACCCCCGAGTTGGCCCTCTCCTGGGAGACCCCGTCGCCGACCACCTACGTCTTTCATCTGCGGCGGGGCGTGCGTTTTCATGACGGCCGCGAGCTCACCTCCGCCGACGTGCGCTACAGCTACGACTGGATGCGCGAGCCGGGGAACCACTCGCCCAACCAGGGGGCGCTCGCGGTCGTCGCGGCCATCGAGACCCCCGACGCCCAGACCGTGCGCTTCGTGCTCAAGGAGCCGTTCGCGTCGTTTCTGCAGAATCTGACGCTCGGGATCGTCCCGGCGCATCGGGGGGAGGCCCAGGACTTCGTCGACGCGCCCGTCGGCAGCGGCCCCTTTCGCTGGGGAGAGTGGCGGCCCGGCGAGCGGCTGGTCCTGCTCGCCTTCGACGACGCCTGGGAAGGCCGGCCGCACCTCGACCGCGTCGTCTTCCGCATCGTCGCGAACGAGACCACGCGCCTGCTGGAGACCCGGCGCGGCCGCATCGATCTGCTCTGGAACAACATCCCGCCCTACGCCGCACCGTTCCTGCGCGAGGCGCCCCAGCTCGCCGTCACGACGCGCCCGGGCATCACCTATCAGTACCTGGGCTTTAACCTGCAGGACGCGACCCTGAAAGAGCCGCTCGTGCGGCGGGCGATCGCCCACGCCGTCGATCGCGACCGCATCATCAAGGCGCTGTTCCTCGGCCTCGCGCGGCCGGCCGCCACGCTGCTGGCGCCGGAGAACTGGGCGCACGCCGGGGAGGTCGCCTCGTACCCGCACGACCCCGCCCTGGCCCGGCGCCTGCTCGACCAGGCCGGATACCCGGTGCGCCCCGACGGCAGCCGCTTCGCGCTCTCCTACAAAACCTCCACCGACCGTCAGGGGATCGAGATGGCGGATCTCGTCAGCGAGGACCTCGCCGCCGTCGGCATCCGCGTTGAGCGTCGCTCGTTCGAGTGGGGGACGTTCTACGGCGACATCAAGGCCGGCAATTTCCAGCTCTATTCGCTGCGTTGGGTGGGCATCACCGACCCGGACACGCTGCACTACATCTTCCACAGCGCCTCGGTCCCGCCCGCCGGCGCCAACCGCGGCCGTTACGCCAACGCCGAGGTCGACCGGCTGCTCGACGCCAGCCGCAGCGAGAGTGACCCGGTCGCGCGACGCGCCCAATTGATCGCCGCCCAGCGGCTGATCGCCGCGGATTGCGTCTATGTCAGCCTCTGGTACCCCGACGATATCTTCGCGCTCGCTAGGCGCTTCGAAGGGTTCGAACCCTACCCGGGCGGGCAGTACACCTCCCTGAAGCAGGTCCGGGCCGCGCGATGACCGGTCTGGGCCGCCGCCTGCTCTTGCTCATCCCGACCGTTCTCGGGGTGCTGACGCTCGTCTTCTTCCTCGTGCACCTGATCCCCGGGGACCCGGTGGAGTTGATGCTCGGCGAAACGGCATCGCGCGCCGATCTCGGGCAGCTGCGCGCCGACCTCGGCCTCGACCGTCCGCTGAGCGAACAGTACGCGCGATTCCTGGGCGGGCTCGTCCGCGGCGACCTCGGCCGCTCGTTCTACTACCGCAAGCCGGTCCTGGCGGTGATCGGCGGCGCGCTGCCGGCGACCGCGCTGCTCGCCGCCGCAGCGATGGCGGTCGCCGTGCTGGTCGCGCTGCCGCTCGGCATCCTCGCCGCCATTCGCCGCGATCGCCTCCCGGACCGGCTGGCGCTGTTCGGCTCGCTGGTCGGCGTCTCGATGCCGAACTTCTGGCTCGGACCGATGCTGATCATCCTCTTCTCGTTCCGCCTCGGCTGGCTGCCGGTCAGCGGACGCGAGGGCGCCGCAAGCCTGGTCTTGCCGGCGTTGACGCTCGGGACGGCGCTCTCGGCCATCCTGGTGCGCATGACCCGGGCTTCGATGCTCGATGTTCTCGGCGAGGACTACCTGCGCACCGCGCGCGCCAAGGGCGTGCGACCGGTCACGGTGATCGCCCGCCACGCGCTGCGCAATGCGCTGCTGCCGGTGGTGACGATCATCGGCTTGCAGTTCGGCGCGCTGCTCTCCGGCGCGGTGATCACCGAAAACGTCTTCGCCTGGCCGGGCGTCGGCACGCTGCTGATACAGGCCATCACCGCGCGGGATTACCCGCTCGTGCAGGGCTGCGTCCTCGTGATCGCGCTGTGCTATGTGGTCGTGAATTTTCTGACCGACTCGCTGTACGCCCTGATCGACCCGAGGGTCAGAACGTGACGCGGCCGACGGGGAGATTTCCGGTCACTGCGGTCATCGGCGCGGCGATCCTCGCGCTCATGCTCGCGCTGGCGCTGCTCGCTCCCGTGATCACCACCGGGAAGCCGCTGCAGACCGATCTCGAAGGCGCGCTGCGCGGCCCGACGGCCGGGCATCCCTTCGGCCAGGACCGGCTCGGGCGCGACATCTTCGCGCAGGTGGCCTACGGGACGCGGGCCTCGCTGCTGATCGCGATCTCGGTCGTGACGCTCACGGTGATCGCCGGCGTCGCGGCCGGCGCGGCCGCGGGGTACCTCGGCGGCGCGGTCGACGTCGTCGTCATGCGGGTCGTGGACATCTTCCTCGCCTTCCCCGGCATTCTGCTGGCGATCGCGCTCGCCGGCGTGCTCGGGCCAAACCTGGGAAACCTGGTGATCGCGCTCTCGATGATGGGCTGGGTCGGGTACGCCCGGCTGATGCGCGCCCAGCTGCTGAGCCTGCGCGAGCGGGAGTACGTGACGGCGGCGCGGGCCGTCGGGGCCGGGCCGTGGCGCATCGTCGGGCGGCACATTCTGCCGAACGCCCTCTCCCCGGTCATCGTGCAGGCGACTTTCAGCGCCGCAGGGGTGATCATCGCGGAGTCGTCCCTCTCCTTTCTCGGACTCGGGCCGCAGAACGTGCCGACCTGGGGCGGCCTGCTCGCGCAGGGAGCCGCGTACCTGCTCTATGCGCCGCACATCGCGTTCTTCCCGGGGCTGTTCATCATGCTCACGGTGCTCGCGTTCAATCTCGTCGGCGACGCGTTGCGCGATTCCCTCGATCCAAAATCGCGCCAATGACAGCGTCCAGGTCGTCCTAATGGATGCCGGTGCCGCCGCCGCTGAGTTCGTAGTGCTCGCGCTGGCCCTGGTCGGCGTGCAAGAGGCGCGGGAAGAAAGCCAGGGGCACGCTGAGAATCCTGCCGTCGGCGAGGTAGACGGAGAAACTATTCTCGTCAATAACGAGCCTGATAGCCTGCGCGTTATTCGGGAAAGGGTTCATGCCAAATCCTGCTGCCTTAAGACAAGTCTCCAAAAGTCAGCTCGCAGTCGCGCAGGATCTTTGCAAGCAAACCTGGGCCTATCGTCTCGCCGGCATGTACGGGCACGACCGTGCATCGGCCGTCAGGATGCTGAAGAAAGTGGTGGCTACCTTTGACCCGCACCACGGCAAAGCCTTTGCCGCCGAGAGTCGCGATAAGCCTCTTGCCGGTAAAGCCAGGCCGGGTGGTCATGCGGGAACGGAGATCTTCTGTAGGCCTACGAACTCCAACGATTCGGTGGTGTCGCCTTGTACCTCCAGACAGAGCTCGGCTGCCTCACGGATACGCTCCATGAGCTTGTCGAGCGTCTTGGCCTGGGTATGGCAGCCGGGAAGCGTGGGGATGGTGGCCACGTAATAACCTTCCCTGTCTCGCTCGATGACAACGTCGAATTCTCTCGTCATGGTCTTTTGCCTCCCCGAGGGAAGTATACCGAGTGAATCTTTTCCCGCAAGTTCTTGTAGACAACACGACGATGCCGGGGGTCAAGTACGTTAACGACACTTCGTTTTGTTGGCTGAAAATGTCCGTGGACCCCGACGAGGCCGAGAGCACAAAACTCGAATTACCGTCGAGGGTTATGGGCTTGTGTCAGGCGCAGAGCAATGGGATTATTGCCGCAGACAGGCCCTTTTCAGCGGCCGTAACCATGTTAGCCGGGGGCGATCGTGATGCGGTCGAGCACCAGGCGCCGTTGGCCGGGGAAATGGACCCGGAAGCGTAGCGGCGTCGGGCGGGAGAGTCTGAACGGCAGCTCGACCTCCCGATAGCCGACGCCGCCGGATGCCGGCAGCAACACCGCCGCCAGCGGCCGCTCCACGTTCGAAATCGTCACTTCGAAGCGCTCTCCGCCCGCGGATCCGGCGGCCACCGGTGCCTCGAACCGCAGTCTGGCCACCCAGTCGCCCGCATCGAGTACCCGGTCGGGACCGGAGAAGGCGTAGTCGCGCGGGTTATACCCGGGAATCAGCTCGACTGCCTCCCCCCCTGACGACTCTGAACCCGGACGGGGAATGCCCATGTGCCAGAGGTCCTCGATCTCGATCGAAAGCTGCGGCTCGGGAGCCTCGGCGAAACGCACCAGCACGTAGTCCCAGCGAACCGGCGCCGACCCGTCGGTGACGACCTGCACGAAGATCTTGTCCAGCGTCTCCAGCGTGAAAGCGGCTTCGAGATCCAGGACGCCACCGCGACCGGGGTCCGCCGGCAGCGCAGCCGTCGTGATGAGTTGCCCCGTATCCGCCTGTCTGACCTCCAGCGTCAGCCCCGGAGCCGGGGCGGGGGGATCCGTGAGAAAACGCGCCTGAACGCGGTAGCTCCCCGCGGGGTAGACCCGTGGAGGAGTCGGGCGTCCGAGCACCCCGCCGGCGCCGGCGTTATAGGAGATCGCCGCCCCGCCGGAGGCGAGCGCGTCCTCGACGCGGGCGCCGCTCCCGGCATTCCACCGCTCGACCTCGCGCAGGCTGCCGACGGGGGAGATGGCGCCGGCGGTGAACTCATCCCCCGCCGGCGGCTCGGGCTTGAGCCGGAAGAGCCAGAGCGGCGCGGAGCCGGCCACGGTTTCCAGATACTTCGAGGCGCGAAGGTTCTCCACCGTGACCCGGAAGGGAAATTCGCTGATCTTCTGCGGATAGACTTCCTCGTGGAAGACGATGAAACGGATCCCGAGGCTCTTGAGCAGGTCGTACTGCGGTCGGCGCATCTCGCCGAAATCCAGCGGGTAGAGCGGTTTGAAAACCCGCTCGACGTAGGCGCGGGGCGTGGCGGGGGAGTACCCGTTGACCAGCAGGTTGCGGTAGCGTGTCACATACCAGAGGTAATCCGACGACCAGGAGGACTCCCCTGGCCAGATCGGCAGTTCCAGGATCGTCTCGCCTGGCTGCCGCTCGCGGGAGAGACGCTCGTAGACCGGATGCGCCAACGGCAGCGTCGTGAGTCCCGGCGCGTGTTTGGGGGCATAGTCGGCCACCAGCAGCACGAGAACGAGCGCGGTCAGCAGGCCGGCGCGCCGGCCCGCACGCTGACGAAGCGCGGCCAGCCCGAGCGCGGCGAGCACCGCCAGCCCGACGCACGCCACCGCGAGTATGCGGCCGGAGACGCGCGGGAAGTTGAACATCGGCACGATCCGGAAGAGCAGGTGGTAGAGCGGAAACAGGTCGAGATTCGGTCCGACCGCCAGCAGCGCGCCGGTGATGCCGGTGCCGGCGAAGAAGGCGAGCCGCGCCCGGCGCCCCGGGTCGGCGATCCGCCGCACCGAGACGAGACCGACGAGCGCCAACAGCGCCGCGACCACGCCGAGGTAGGCCACCCGCTCCGCGTTGGTGCTGACGATCGCGAACAGATCGATCGGGTGGGGCGAAAATGCGGTGACGTCCGAGAAGCGCCGTCCGCTCCCGGCGACGGAAGACGTGAAGATGAGCTTGCGCACGACCAGCAGGTACCCGAGGGTGCAGCAAATGAACCCCAGGTGCGGCAGAAAGCGGCGCGCGCGGTCGCTGAAGAGTCCGGCCGCCTGCGGCTGCAGCCGTGCCCGCGGCAGCAGGCGCAACAGCGGCAGGCAGGCCGCCGCGACGCCGATGAGAGACACCGCCGCCACGGCGCGCCCAAGGTAGGGCACGCCGAGCCGGGCCCCGAGCGGGGCGAGCACGAGCAGCGCCAGCGGGGCCAGCGGCAGCGCGCACAGCCGCGCGAACCCCTCCGCGGGCGCCGGCAGGTACCGCGCCGCCGTGCGCGTCAGACCGCGCCAGAGCAACAGCCCGATGACCGCGCCCGCCGCCGCGGAGACGACCCACCCGGCAGCGTGGCCGAAAGCGTGCATGCTGTCGGCCGCCAGAAAGACGGCGCAGCCGGCCCCGGCGCCGCCGAGCAGCGCGAGCCCGGCCGATACGGTGTCCGGCGCAGCCGTGGGCTCCGGGTCGCGCACCTGCAGCCACGCCGAGAGCGGCGAGAGGAAACGGAACGGCAGATAGACGCCGAGCATCAGTGTCAGATAGTAGACGACGTGGAATTCCATGGCGCCCGCGAAGAAGAAGGTCACCCCGGCCGCGCAGACCCACCCGGCCAGGCGCGTCGCGCGCAAGGAGCGCTCGAAGAAATAGAGATAGAGCGGGATGAGAAACGAGAGAAAGCCGATGGCGTGGCCGGCGAGCTGCGCCACGCGGTACGGAAAGAGCGCGACCACGAGCGCCCCGGCGAACGCCGCCCATCGATCCTCGATTTCGAGCCGCAATAGCAGATGGGTCGCCAGGCCCGCGCCGACGAACGAGAACAGGGTCAGCAGGTTGAAACTGGCGATCAGTCCGAGCGGTGACAGCAGAAACGTCAGCAGCGGCATCAGCGAGGGTTGGAAGAAGAACGCCGGCGGGCTGCCGTCGCGGAATTCGTAGTGGTCGGTCAGGGGAGTACGCCCGTCGCGGACGCTGTCGCCGAAGAGCCAGAACACATAGAGCAGCTGCAGGTGATCCCCCTGGGCGAACGGCACGCGCTCGTAGCCCGGGTGCGCCCGGTGGGTATAGAGCACATCGGTGTTCATGTGGCGTGCCAGCGGCCAGGTAAAGGCAATTGCCAGCAACAGCAGGGCGACCGCGACCAGCACCAGTTCTCGCCACCCGACCGCGCCAGCGGCACCGGAGGCGCCTTCGCGGAGATCGGTCGGGTTCAGACGGGACGTGAGCATCCGTTGCACATCTTCTTTCGTTTCTGGTGCATACTAACGCCTCTACGATGCTGGAGTGCCACTGTACCATAGCGGGGTTTGACAACCGAGATCATGAGTTCTCAGTCGCGCGCAACCATCGTGAAGGCGGCGGTCAGCGCCGCGCTCCTGTTCCTGCTCGTGCGCCGGGTGGACGGGAGCGAACTGGGCGCCATGCTGCGTCAGACGGACGCGCGCTGGGTGCTCCTCTCGGCCCTAATCGGCGCCATGCTCAACGCCATCAGTTCCTGGAAGTGGCGAATCCTGCTGCGGGCCAAGGGAAAGAGCGTTCCCTTCGTCCGACTTCTCAATCTCTATTTCGTGGGGCTCTTCATCAACAACTTCTTTCCCTCGACCATCGGGGGCGACCTCTTCCGCGGTTATGAGGTCGGCCGGGACGTCGGCGACCGGGCGCTCGCCATGGCGTCGGTCTTCATGGAGCGCTTCACCGGCATGACGGCGCTGATGGCCATCGCGCTCGTCGCTTTCGTCAGCAATCTCTCCAGCTTCCGGGACCCCCGCTTCGCGCTGGCGCTGGGCGCCGGCCTGGCCGTGTACATTGCCGTCGCGATCGCCGTCCTCCTGACCGGCCCTCTGGCGTGGGGCCAGCGACGCTTTCCCGGCGGGCTCCCGGGGCGGCTGATCGGCAAACTCATCCGTATCCAGGCCGCGATTCACGACTACGCCGGCCGGACGCGCGCCGTCATCGCTGCCCTGGCGCTCTCGCTTCTCTTCCACCTCACCGCGATGGGGTACATCTACGTATCGTCGCGGGCCTTCGGCGTCGTCCTTTCCGCTCAGACCCTGCTCGTCATCGTTCCCGTGATCATGTTCATCGCCTCGCTCCCCATCACGATCGGCGGCCTCGGGCTCGTCGAGTGGGCGTTCTTCTTCACCTTCGGCGCCAGCGGAGCGGGCGGCTCCCCCGGACTGCTCGTCGGCCTGCTGCTGCGGGCAAATTCCGTGCTTTTCAGTCTCTGGGGCGGAATAATTTATGCCGTCAGGGGCGTCGGCAAGGGAGCCGGCCGGGCCAGCTGAGGGCCGAACCCGTCGCTTCCTCATCAGCCCGATCCCTCCCGCGGTCGAAGGCGACAAGACCGGTGATGTACGTCACAGTTCCCCGTCGAAAGGCACTATAATCTAGGTGGGACGGGGGGATGAGTTGTGGGCATCAAGAACGAGATGGAACAGTTGGTCCGGGACGAGGTGACCCGCGCCAGGCAAGAGGGCGGCCCGGGCTACACGGGGTGCTGGTGTCAGCTGTGCGAAACCGACATCGTCGCTCTTGCGCTCACGCTGCTGCCGCCACTCTATTGTCGCACCTCGAGTTCCGGCAGCGCCGCCGGGCTGATCAGGGCCGGAACGATCACCGACGCGGTCCAGTCCGCTCTCAAACGCGTCGGCCTCTGGCCCAAGCATCGCCCCGGCCTTCTGCCGACGATGCGGGACGAGATCGGGCTCATCAACTATACATTCGAGGTCGGCTCCTCGATGGTCGGCCGCGCGCTGGGGCTCTCGCCCACGGGCTGCAGCTGCGAGGAGTGCCGCGCCGACACCCTGGCCTATGCGCTCAATCGCTACCCCGCCAAGTACGGGGTTCTGCGCGGCGGCCGCCGCAGCCTGCATCCGACGTATCTGGACTTCATGCGTTATGAATTGGGGATGCTGATCAACCAGGCCGCCCGCGTCGTCAGCAGTCATCCTCACCACGGGGGTTGAAAAGGGCCCATCTGCTGCGGTGCGGTCATTGCCTCCTGCGAGCGAAACGAGTGGGAGGAGGCCCTGCGGCGTACCACTCGTACGCCTCAGTCGCCGGATCGGAACGCGCCTTGCACCTGGACCCTTTTGAACCTCCTCTCCGTTTCCGTGACGGGGGCCGGGATTTGACTCCCCACGAGGCCGGGTGCTAGCGTCCAACGCATGGAACCCGCACTTCGCCGCTCGCCGCTCGAGCGCTGGAAGCCCCGTGCCGCCGGACGCACCCAACTGCTGCTCGCCGCCGCGCTCTGGACCATCGTGGGATTGGTGTTGCTCGGTTTCGGCGCGCGCTGGACACTCGAGGCGTTCGGCCTCCGCACCGGCGTGCTGGCTGTCGTCCTCGGGGTTGCCGCCGGCCTGCTCAAGGGACGCTTCGTCCTCGACAAAGCGGCCGGGGGCATCGCGGATCGCATCGCGGCGCGCGGCGACGGCCGCTGCGCGGGAGGCTTCCTCTCGTGGCGCAGCTGGCTGCTCGTGGCGCTGATGTCGGGCGCGGGCCGGCTCCTGCGCAGCGGCCCGCTCTCGCACGCCGTGGTCGGCCCGCTGTACCTCGCGATCGGCACCGGCCTGCTGTTCTCGAGCCGGATCGCCTGGAAGCGCTGGTGCGCGACCGGGCCTCCTTGACCACCTGCCGCCGCATCCGGTATCGTTGCCGCAACGCGGGCGCGTCGCCCGCAAGACTAGGGAGGCTTCTGCATGAGGACACCGAAGTCTTGCCATGCAGACAGGCACAACGTCCGTTCCACCGAAGAGGCCGCACCTTCCCGCGGGCCACTCGAATTTCGTGGAGAAATTTCCTAGTGCACACACGCGAATTCTCGCCGTGAAGGAGCGTGCGCGGGTCCGTGGCGCCGCCGTCCAGGAAGTCGTCGCCTTCCTCAGGAAAGTTCCGCCCTTCCAGTTTCTCGAGGATCAAACGCTGCGCGAGGTGGCCCGCGCCGTGTCGCTGGAGTACTACCCGACCGGGGCGCTGATCCTCGAGCAGGGCGGCCCCCCGAGCGAGAACCTGCTGGTCATCAAGAAGGGCGGGGCGAAGATCTTCATCCGCTCCGACGAAAACGAGGAGACGCTCGTCGACTACCGGGCCGAGGGCGACATCATCGGGTTTCTGTCGCTCTACACGGGTGACCGCTCCCGCACGAACGTGGTCGCCACCTCCGACACCATCTGCTATCTGATCGAAAAGCCGGATTTCCGGCGCCTCCTCGACGCCAACCCCCAGATCCGCGAATACCTGCACCGGACTTTTCTGAGCAAGTACCTGGACAAGACGCTCCACGAGATGCGCACGCGCAGCATTCTCGTCGGCGGCGGCGAGCGACTGCTGTTCACGACACCGGTGGGTGAACTCGCGACCGGCAACGTGGTCACCGCCCCACCCGGACTGTCGATACAGGCCGCAGCGGTGATCATGTCGCGCAACCGCATCAGCTCGCTCATCGTGCTGGATGCGGCCGGCACGCCCGAGGGGATCATCACCGACCGCGACATCCGCGACAAGGTCGTTGCCGCCGGCCGCGACGTCGCCGATCCGGCCGCGGCGATCATGAGTTCGCCGCTGGTCACGATGGACGCCCGCGATTACTGCTTCGAGGCGCTGCTGACGATGATCCGCAACAACATCCACCACCTGCTCGTGGTCGAATCCGGGGCGGTGAAGGGGATCATCACCAACCATGACCTGATGATCCTGCAGGGGACCTCCCCGCTCTCGGTCGTGCAGGAGATCGAGCAGCAGCAGGACATCCCCGGCCTGGCGCTGGCCTCGCGCAAGGTAACTCAGATCATCGGCCTGCTGCTCAAGGAAGGGGCGCGCGCCACGAACATCACTCCCGTGGTCACCGAGATCAACGACCGCATCGTTGGCCGCGTCCTCGAGATGGCCGAACGCAAATTCGGCCCCGCCCCGCTGCGCTACGCCTGGCTCGCCCTCGGCTCGGAAGGACGGCGCGAGCAGGTCTTCCGCACCGACCAGGACAACGGGCTGCTGCTCGACGATTGCACCGACCCCGAACTCGCGGCGGAGGGCCAGCGCTGGGCGACCGAAGTGGGCGCTTTCGCGAAAGAGACGCTCATCGCCTGCGGCTTCCCGCCCTGCCCGGCCGGAATCATGGCCGCCAACCCGCTCTGGCGTCAGCCGCTGCGTGTCTGGCGCAGGTATTTCTCGGACTGGATCCAGAACCCGGGCGGCGACAGCCCGATTCAGACCTCGGTCTTCTTCGACTTCCGCGTCGTCCACGGCGACCCGCTCCTCGGGGATCGGCTGCGCGACCACATCGTGGCGCAGATCGAGGACCAACCCCTCTTTCTGAACTACATCGTCAACCAGATCGTCACCAACCGCCCGCCCATCGGCTTTTTCGGCTCCTTCGTCGTCGAAAAAAGCGGCGAACACAAGGATCAGCTCAACCTCAAGGCGCGGGGGATCAACCCGTTGATCGACCTGGTGCGTTTCTTCGCCCTCGAGAAGGGCTGCCGCGCCTCCTCCACCATCGAGCGCATCGAAGCCCTGCGCGAGACGCACACGGTGGTCCGCGAGTTCGCCGATGAACTCAAGCAGGCGCTCGATTTTCTGCTGCTGCTGCGCGTGCACAGCCAGTACCGCCAGATGAGCGACGGCGGCGAGATCAACAACTTCATCACGCCGAGCCGCCTGACGAACCTCGAGAAGCGCACCATCAAGGATGCGTTCCACCTCGTGTCGCGCGTGCAGGACCAGGTCCTCGAGCGCTACAAGGCCGCCATCCTCTAGTGTGGCCCTTCCGCGGCCGCCCGCAGACCCCGCTCGTGCGCCTCGCCCGGCTGGCTCCCGCCGCATCGCGCTACGCGGTCATCGACAGCGAACTCACCGGGCTCGACGCGCGGCGGGACTCGATCGTCTCGCTCGCCGGACTGCGCCTGCGCGAGGGACGCATCGTGCTGGCCGACCGCTTCTACGAGGAGGTGCAGCCGTCGAGCGCGCTGACCGCGACGAGCATCGTGCTGCATGGCATCACCCCCGAAGACGTGCGCGGCCGACCCGGCATCGGCGCCGTCCTCGAGAAGTTCCGGGCCTTCTGCGCCGCGGACATCCTGATCGGCCACTTCATCGAGATCGATCTCGAGTTCCTGGGAGCCGCCTTCGCGAAGGCCGGGCTGGCCCCGCTCGCCAACCCGGTGCTGGACACCTGGCCGCTGTACGACTGGCTCTCCAGCCGCGCCCCGAACGACGGCGGACCGGGTCTCCCCCGCCTGCAGGACCCGCGCCTGCCGGCGCTGGCACAGGCCCTCGGCGTGCCCTGCCGCGCCGAGCACAACGCCCTCGGCGACGCGCTGGTCACCGCGCAGGTCTTCCAGCGGCTCCTGCGGCGGCTCGAACGCTGGGGCGTCGGAACGACCGGCGATCTGCTGCGCATCGGCGATCCGAAATGCGCCCTCCACAACAATGCCGGAACCGCTCCGCCTCTGACCTGAGGACCGCAGAGCGGGGAGGCGGCGCGCCCTGCTATAATCGCGCCGGATCATGAGAGAGCTCCTGCACGCCTCCGCCGTCTCGCTCGTCGCCTGGGCAGCGCGCTTCGTGCGGCGGTCCAAGCGGATCGTCGTCGGGGTCAGCGTCCTGCTCTGCGGCGTCATTCTCGTGCTCGGCTGGCTCTCCTACCGTTCGGTGAAGGAAGTCGTAACCGAGGATTTCAACAAGCAGCAACTGGTCATCGCCAAGTATGCCGCCCGGCAGATCACCCACTCGCTGGCGATGCTCCAGAAGGAGTTGCGCCTGCTGAGTCAGGCGCCGGCTCTGCAATACCAGGAGCGGATCGCACTCGTCGGCCGTCTGGAAAGCGCTTTCATGAGCGTGAAGGACAACGGGGCGGTCCAGATCCGCTTCCTGCCCTCCCCGGGAACACTCGCGCACGTTTACGGGCGCGCGGGCTACCGCCGTCTGGAGCCGTCCGCCGAGGACACCCTCTACCTGCTCTGGGCGACCGACCCGGCCAACCGGGAGCGCCTGCTCGTCACCCCGGTCGCCGCCGCCGGCGCGGACGAGCCGGCCACGCTGCTGATGCGTTTCGTGCGCCCCGTCTGGCAGGACGCCGCCGACGAGGAACACCCGGCCCCGACGCGCGGCTTCACCGGGGTACTCACGCTGGTCGTCGATGTCGCCGAACTCACCGGGAGCGTGACCCGCGACATCCGCTCCGGCAAGACCGGTTACGCCTGGGTCATCGACGGCAACGGCACGTTTTTGCACCACCAGGAGGCGATTTTCACCGGCAAGAACGCCTTCGAAGCGCGCACCGCGAAGATGCCGACGATCTCGTTCGCCCGCATCAACGAGATCCAGAAAACGCTGATGCTCGCCGGCAAGGAGGGCACGAGCTGGTACATCTCCGGGTGGCACCTCGGCGTCGAGGGGAAGGTCCGCAAGCTCATCGCCTATGCGCCGATCCGCGTCACCGGCGAGGCGGGCGGCCCGCTCTGGTCGGTGGCGGTGGTCGCCCCGATCAGCGAGGTGGAAGGGTCGATCCACGCCATCCAGGTGCGCGGCCTGCTGCTGCAGGCGGTGATCATCGCGGTGTTCGTGCTCGGCACCGTGATTATCATCTCGCTGATGGCCCGCTGGTCAGCGGACCTCGAGCGCGAAGTCGCCCACCAGACGGCGGAATTCCAGAAATCCGAGCAGCGCTACCGTTCGCTCGTTGAAAACGCCGGTGACGCGATCTTCACGGCGGACCGTGCCGGGACCATCCTGTCGATCAACGCCTACGGCGCGAAGGTCTTCCGGATGCCGGTGGAGGAGATCGTCGGGCGCAACCTCTCCGACATCTTCGCCTGCCCGACCGCCGAGGAGCCGCTGCTGGCCATCGACGAGGTGTTCGAGACCAAGAAGGGCCGTCAGATCACCCACCTGGTGAAGATCGGCGATCGCGAGCTCTGGCTGAACACCAACTTCCGCAGGCTGCTCGACGAGGCCGGCCAGATCTACGCCGTCATCGGCATCGCCCGCGACATCACCGACCGCCGGCAGATCGAGGAGCAGAACTACCACACCGAGAAGCTGGCATCGCTCGGGACGCTCTCGGCCGGCGTGGCGCACGAGATCAACAACCCGCTCACCGTCATCCTCGGGTTCACCGACCTGCTCCTCGAGAAAGCCGAGAAGGGTTCCGAGACCGAGGAGGTGCTGCGCACGATCGAGAGCTACGGCAACAAGGCCAAGAAGGTCGTCGAAAACCTGCTGACCTTCGCGCGGCGCAAGGAGCACAGCGAAGACGAGGTGGACGTCAACGCCTGCCTCGAGGCGGTGCTCGCCGTCCTGGGCAACTACCTGCTCGTGAACCGCATCTCGGTCAGCCAGCACGACCTGCTCGCGGACCTGCCGCCGGTGCGCGGCGACGCCGACGAGCTGCAGCAGGTCTTTCTCAACATCATCAACAACGCGGTCTACGCGATGAAGCTCGAGGGGGGCGGCGAACTCGGCGTCCAGACCCGTCTCGGCGAGGGGGGCACCTGCATCGAGGTACTGATCTCCGACACCGGCCCCGGGATTCCGCCCGAGATCCGCTCGCGGATCTTCGACCCGCTGTTCACAACGAAGAAAGTCGGCGAGGGCACCGGGCTCGGCCTCTCGGTCTCCTACGGCATCGTCGCGCGCCACGCCGGCACCATCGCGGTGGAGACGGCCACCGCCGAGGAATCGAAGCGGCCCGGAACCACGTTCATCATCACGCTCCCGGCGGTGCGCCGCGGGGCACCAGGCTAGGGGAAAGGGAGGCGACAGGATGCCGGCACGCATATTGGCCGTGGACGACGAACCCGGGATGCTCAAACTGCTCGCGATGATCATCCGCGACAAGACGCCGCACACGATCGAGACCACGAACAACCCGGTCGAAGCCGTCCAGATCGTGCGCCGCGGCGGCATCGATCTGGTGATCGCCGACCTGAAGATGCCTGGTCTCGACGGCAGCGAGCTGCTCGAGGCGATCCGGGCCTTCTCCGAGATCCCCGTGATCATCATCACCGCCTACGGCACCGAGGAAGCGGCGGCCGAGACGCGCGAGAAGGGCGTTTTCGACTTCATCCTGAAGCCCTTCAGGAAGGAACAGATCGTCCTCGGCATCGAACGCGCCCTGGCCTGGTCGGCGCTGCAGCGCGAGAATCGGGAACTCCGAGAGAAGCTCGCGCCGCCGCCGGCAACAGCCTGACAGCGCGCGGGGAGAGCCAGACCGATGTCGCACACCGTACGTTACGAAATCGCCGACCGCATCGCCACCATCAGCCTCGATCGCCCCGCGCAGCGCAATGCGATCGACGCGGCGATGACCCGCGCGCTCAGCGCGGCGACGGCCCGGTTCGAAGCCGACCCCGCGGCTCTCGTCGCAATTCTCACCGGCAGCGGCGACCGGGCGTTCTGCGCCGGCATGGACCTGAAGGCCTTCGCCGCGGGGGAAGGCCCGTCGATCCTCGAGGGACCCGGCGGCTTCGCCGGCTTCACCCACGTTGCGCGCACCAAGCCGGTGATCGCCGCCGTCAACGGAGCGGCGCTCGGGGGCGGGTGCGAAATCGTGCTCTCCTGCGATCTTGTCGTGGCCGTCGAAGGCGCGGTCTTCGGCCTGCCCGAGGTCAAGCGCGGTCTCTTCTCCGCCTCGGGCGGCGCGCTGCGCCTGCCGCGGATGATCCCCCGCGCCCGGGCCCTTGAATTGCTGCTCACCGGCGATGTCATCGACGCCCGCGTCGCCCACGAGCTGGGGCTGATCAACCAGGTCGTGCCCCCCGGAACTCTTCTCGAAGCCGCGCGCGACCTGGCCCGGCGCATCTGCGCCAACGCGCCGCTCGCCGTTCGCGAGACTCTGGCGCTCGCCCGCGGATTGTTCTCCCTGCCCGAGGAGCAGCTGCAGGCGCGCAACGACGCGGCCTGGGCGCGGATCGCGGCAAGTGAAGACGCAGCCGAAGGCCCGCGGGCTTTCGCCGAGAAACGGCCGGCCATCTGGAAGGCGCGCTAGTCCTTCAACGGGCAGGCTGATCAACGAGGTCCAGGCGCAAGGCGCGCCGCAGATGGGCCCTTTTTCAGCGGCCCGCTACGCGCCCGGCATCCGGGAGCACTCGTTGAAGATCCGCACGCGGCAGACGCGGCAGCGCTCCGGATCCAGGCGGGTCAGCACCAGTTTGCGCACCGCCTCCGACTTGGACCGGAAGAGGTTCTCCCCGCCCACGTGCCCGACGCAGCCCCCGCGCTTCAGGACGTCGAGCACCTCCCCCTTGAGCGAACAGAGGTAGAGCACCCTGCCCTCCAGGCGCAGGCGCCGCGCCTCCTCGGCGAACATTTCGCAGCCGGCGACGTCGATGAAGTTGATGCCGCCGCCGACGATCAGGATGTGCGCCTGCTCCGGGTTCTCGCGGGTGATGACGTCGAGGCTTTCGACGACGTGGTTGACGGCGCCGAAGAACACCGAACCGTCGATCCTCACGATCTTGAGTTGCGGGCACTCCGGGGAGGGCTTCTTCCGGATATTCACGAACGCCTTGCGGTTGCGCTCGGGGTCGGGGACCAGGGTGATGAAGCGCGGGTGCGAGGTCCGGTTGAGGTAAAGCACCAGCGACAGGATGACGCCGACGTAGATCGCGAACTCCAGCTCCGCGACGAGCGTTGTCACGAAGGTGACCGCGAGGACCACGGCCTCCGGGCGGCTGGTTTTCGCGATCGCGCGGATGTGGTGCCGGTCCACGAGCCCCGCAGCCACGACGAGCAGCACCGCGGCCATGGAGGCCAGCGGCAGGTAGGCCGTCAGCGGCGCGATCAGCACCAGGACGGCGCCCAGAGCGAGGGCCGCGTACACCGCCGCCATCGGGGTCTGTGCCCCGACGGCGAAATTGAGCCCCGAGCGGGTGAAGGATCCCGAGGAAGCGTAGCTGGAGAAGAAACTGCCGACCACGTTCGATAGTCCCTGTCCGACGAACTCCTGGTTGCTGTCGATGCGCTGGTGCGACCGCGTCGCGACGGAGCGCGCGATCGACACCGCCTCGACGAGCCCGAGCATGGCGATGGCCAACGCGCCCGGCGCCAGGTTGCGCACCGCGGCCGTCGAAAGGTCGGGCCACGACAGCGGCGGCAGGCGGCCCGGCAGCGACCCGACGAGCCGCACACCGTGCTCGCCGCCGTGGAGCGCCGCAGCAGCGAGGCTGCCCGCGATCATCGCCAGCAGCAGGCCCGGGAGCCGCGGCAGGAAGATCTTGAAGAGCACCGCCGTGGCCAGCGTCACCGCGGAGACTGCGAGCACCGTGGGGTTGGCCTCCGGCAAATGCCGGAAGATGTGCTCCCAGATGTGGACGAACGCGTGCTGCTTCGTCGCCGGGATGCCGAGGAACGTGCTCACCTGGCTCGTTGCGATGAGCAGCGCCGCGCCGGCGGTGAACCCGACCACCACCGAGTGGGAGATGAAGTTCACCATGGCGCCGAGCCGGGCCAGCCCCAGCGCGAGCTGGAAGGCGCCGGCAATCAGCGTCAGCGTCAGTACCATCCGGATGTACTCGGCGCTCCCGGGCTCGGCGAACGGGCCGACCGTGGTGAAAACGACGATGGAGATCGCGGTCGTCGGCCCCGAGATCAGGTGGTGTGAGGAGCCGAAGAGCGCCGCGACCATGGCCGGCACGATCGCGCTGTACAGCCCGTATTCCGGGGGCAGACCGGCGATCATCGCGAACGCCACCCCCTGCGGCAGCACGATGACTGCTCCGGTGAGACCGGCCAGAAGGTCGGCGCGCGTGCTGCGGGCGGTGATCAGCGTCCGCCAGCGCAGAAATGGCAGCAGGCGCCCCCAGTCGGAACCGGGTTGCCCGCCGGCGCTCTGTCTTTCGTGCCCCCGCCGCATACCCGTCTTCGTGCTTTCTGGTGCTAGTATGGTCCCATGTCTCTCAAGAAGAAGATCGTGCTGAGCTTCCTCCTCAGCGCCTTCATTATCGCGCTTTTGTCCGCGTTCCTCTACTTGAACTTCGTCGAGATCAAGAAGGAGACGGTCTTCCTCGAGTTGGCCGACACCATCCGCAGCAGATCGCTGCAGCTGCGCCGTCTCGAGAAGAACTTCCTGCTCTACGTCTCCAACCAGCAGGGCGAGGCCCGCGCGATCCACGAAACCATCGCCGACCTGGAGCAGATTCTCGTCGGCATCCCTGCCGACCGCTCGACTCAAGTGCCGGACCTTCGCGCCCAACTCGCCGTGTATCGCGAGCACTTCGGCGGCATCGCTGCGCTCTTGGACGAGGCGCTCGACGAGTCCGCGGCCCTCAAGCCCGACCCGGCGTACGCCCGCGTCAGCGATCTGATCGAAGCCAACCTCTTGGACAAACCCCTCGTGAGTCAGAACTACCTGCAGCAGTCCCTCGGGATGGGCCGGGACCGGCGGTTCATCGCCGTGCTGCGCGAACTTGAGGCGAGCATCGCCGCGCTGCGCAGAAGCGGCGAGATCATCCTTGGGGCGACCGAGGCGATCGACAAGGACGCCCGTGCGCGCGTCGAGAGATCCATCGCCGTTTCGCGCACCGCCATCCTCGTCGTCTTCCCCCTTTTCATCGTGGTCGGCTTCGGCACCCTGCTCTATATCACCGGAAGCGTCGTCCAGCGTCTGCGGCTGTTGACCGCGGTCGTCGAGAGGACCGGGGCCGGGCACTTCGCACCGCTGCCCGTCGCCGCAGGCGCCGGTCGCGCCGACGAGGTCGAGACGCTGATCCGCACGTTCAACATCATGGAGGAGCAACTCCTGGCCCGGGAGAAGGAGCTGCTCCAGAGCAAGAAGCTGGCCGCGATCGGGACCCTGGCCGCCGGCGTCGCCCATGAATTGAACAACCCGCTGAGCAACATCTACACCACCGCGCAGCGGCTATTGAAAAAATCCGGCGACTCCGGCCCGGAATTCCTCAAACGGGGGCTGAACGACATCTTCGGCGAGACGATGCGCGTCAAGACCATCGTCAGCGACCTTCTCGGATTCGCGCGCGGTCGCGAGCCGAGCATGCGCTTCGTCGAACTGCGGGGCCTGGTCGGCGGCGCCTGGGCCCGGCTCGAGCGCGCCCGCGACGTCGGCCGGGTCCGGCTGCAGCTCACCCTGATCCCGGCGGAGATCATCGTCTGCGTCGATCCCGAACAGCTCGAGCAGGTCTTCCTGAACCTCTTCGCCAACGCGGTCGATGCCATGGCGGGGGCCGGCGAACTGACCATCCACGCCGACGAGGAGGATGGCCGCGTGGTGATCCGGGTATCGGACACCGGCGACGGAATGTCCCGCGAGACTCTCGAAAAGATGTTCGAGCCATTCTTCACGACCAAGGACAAGGGGACCGGCCTCGGCCTGGCTATTGTGTTCAACATCATCCAGAAGCACGGCGGCTCGATCCGGGCCGAGATCGCCGACGGGGTTGGGACGACCTTCGTCATCGCCCTGCCGACGGGCGGGCCGGCGGGTGGGGCCGCCGGCTCCTGTCGCGCCGTCTGACAGAGGGGGCACTGGCATGGCCTTGCGGATTCTTGTCGCCGAGGACGAGCAGATCACGCTCAACAACATTTTGGAAACCCTCGCCGAGGAAGGGTATCGGGTCGTCGGCGCCGCCGACGGCGCCGAAGCGCTGCGGCGCTTCGAACAAGGCACCTTCGACCTGGTGATCAGCGACATCAAGATGCCCGGCCGCACCGGGCTCGAACTGCTCGAGACAATCCGCGAACAGCACCCGCAGACCGAGGTGATTCTGATCACCGGCTACGGCAGCATCAGCGCCGCTGTCGACGCAATGCGCCGGGGCGCCAGCGACTACGTCACCAAGCCCTTCGACCTCGACGAACTGCTGCTCAAGGTCGGCAAGATCGCGCAACAGAAGACCCTGAAGCGGGAGCACGCCGCCCTGCGCACGTTCGCGGGGCTGGACAAGAAGATTTCGATCATCGCGCGGAGCCCGGGCATGGTTCACATCCTCGACATGGTGGGGGAACTCAAGGACTCCGACGTCAACATCCTGCTCACGGGCGAGACGGGCGTTGGCAAGAGCCTGATCGCAAAGGCCATCCACTTCAGCGGCCGGCGGCGGCAGATGCCGTTCCTGTCGATGAACTGCGCGACCTTCACCGAAGACCTTCTCGCAAGCGAGCTCTTCGGCTATGAGAAAGGCGCCTTCACCGGCGCCGTCGCGGCCAAGCCCGGGCTGGTGGAGATTGCCGACACCGGCACCCTTTTCCTTGACGAGATCGCAGAGCTGCCGACCAACCTTCAGGCGAAACTGCTCAAGGTCGTCGAGGAGGGAGAATTCTACCGTGTCGGCGCCACCCGCCCGGTGGTCGTCGACGTGCGGTTCATCGCGGCGACCAACCAGAACGTGCGCAAGATGATCGCGGAGGGGCGTTTCCGGGAAGATCTCTACTATCGGCTCAACGTCATGGAAATCGCCATCCCGCCTCTGCGCGAGCGCGCCGAGGATCTCGCGCCGCTCGCACAGTTCCTCCTCGACAAGCATCTGCCCCGTTCGCGCAAGAAGATCGCCGGCTTCACGGAGGAGGTCATGGAATTCTTCCATCACTACAGTTTCCCCGGGAACGTCCGGGAGCTGGAGAACATCATCGAGCGGGCGATCATCCTGGAGAAGGGCGGGCGCATCGCACCGGAAAGCCTGCCGCGCACGATTCGAATGCTGCAGATCGACACCATCGACCCGGAGAAGATCCTGCCGATCGATGCCGTCGTCAAGGAGTATGCTGAGAGAGTTGTGAGACTCCTCGGCGGCAACCGCTCGAAGGCCTCCGCGGCCCTCGGCATCTCGCGGACCAGCCTGTGGAAGATTCTCAAGGAGGAGTAGCTCCCTGCGGTCCGCCGACGGAGACCACCCCTTCGCGCCACCCCTTCGCCCAGGAAGCGCTCAAGGGTTACGAGTTCCCTTCCATTTGCCTGCTATACTCATTTCGGAGGTCGATACGTGGCTGAATCTGGCGGGAAGAAAGAGGCGCCCACCACGCTTCCGGGGGGTGTCACCTGGAAACCGATCTACTACGCCTACGTCGCGATCCTGCTTTTCACCGCCGCGCAGTACATCTTTCTGCGGCCGCAGACCGTCATCCCCGCCATCGGGTACGGCGTCTTTCTCGACCAGATCGAGGCCGGCACCGTGGCCGAGGTCGACATCCAGGGGTCCGTGCTGCAGGGGAAATTCGCGAAGCCCGTACCGCTGCAGCTGGCGGAAGGCGCGGCGGCCGCGCCCGTCACGAGCTTCACGACGCGGCTGCCCGCCTTCCAGGGGGAAGCCCTGATCGGCAAGCTTCGCGAGCACAAGGTCCGCATCAACATCCAGAAGCCCGCGGAAGAGTCGCTCTTCACCCGCCTGCTCGTCGGCATTCTGCCCTGGGTCCTGATCGTCGGCGTCTGGGTGTTCATCATGCGCCGGGCGTCCAAGGGCATCGCCGGCGGTGCGGGCGGGCTCTTCTCCTTCGGCGAGAGCAAGGCCCGGCTCTTCACCGAGGCGACGCGGCCGAAGGTCACGTTCGCGGACGTCGCCGGCATGGACAACGTCAAGGTCGAGTTGCGCGAAATCATCGAGTTCCTCAAGGACCCGAAGAAGTTCACGGCGATCGGGGCGCGGGTGCCGCGCGGGGTTCTGCTCATCGGCGCCCCCGGCACCGGCAAGACGCTGCTCGCGCGCGCCACGGCGGGCGAAGCCGGCGTGCCATTCTTCGCGATCAACGCCTCGGAGTTCGTCGAGATGTTCGTCGGCGTCGGCGCCTCGCGGGTGCGCGACATGATGAAGAAGGCCAAGGCTGCCAAGCCGAGCATCGTCTTCATCGACGAGATCGACGCCGTCGGACGCACCCGCGGTGCCGGGTTCGGCGGCGGGCACGACGAGCGCGAGCAGACCCTCAACCAGCTGCTGGCCGAGATGGACGGCTTCGAGACCAACGAGGAGATCATCGTCATGGCCGCTTCGAACCGGCCGGACGTCCTCGACCCCGCCCTGCTGCGGCCGGGGCGCTTCGACAAGCACATCGTCGTCGACCGCCCCGGGCTCAAGGAACGCCGCGCGATCCTCGAGATCCACACCCGCGCGAAGAAGCTCGCCCCGGGCGTGGATCTCGATGGCGTCGCGCAGGGCACCACCGGCATGACCGGCGCGGAGCTGGAGCGACTCGCCAACGCCGCTGCGCTGATCGCGCTGCGCAAGGGCCGCGACAAGATCGAGATGCGCGACTTCGAAGAGGCCCGCGACGAGAGCCTGATGGGCATGGTGCGCGAGGAGACGATCAGCCCGGCCGAGAAGCGCATCACCGCGTACCACGAAGCGGGCCACACCGTCGTCGCCTGGGAGCTGCCCGGCACCGACCCCGTGCACAAGGTGGGCATCGTGCCGCGCGGCCAGGCGATGGGGGCGACCCAGCTGCTGCCGAAGGAGGACCGCCACTACTACCCGCGGCGCTTTCTCGAGGGCAAGCTCGCGGTCGCCCTCGGCGGCCGGGTCGCCGAGCGCCTGGTCTTTGCCGACACGAGCACCGGCGCGCAGAGCGACCTGAAGGAAGCAACCGACATCGCCGAGAAAATGGTCGCGCAGTGGGGCATGAGCGCGAAGGTCGGCCCGATGTACGTCGACCGCGGCGAGGAGCACCCGTTCCTCGGGCGCAAGCTGACCGAGGGGAAGAGCTACAGCGAGGAGCTGGCGGCGCTCATGGACCAGGAGATCCGCGGCCTGGTCATCGCGGCGGAATCCCGGGCGGAGGAGATCCTGAAGAAGAACCGGGAGTCCCTGGAGAAGGTCGCGCAGGCCCTGCTCGCGGAGGAAGTGCTCGACGGCGCCCGGATCGAGGCGATCATCGGCCACCCGAAGGCTCCGGCCGAGTTGCCTGCGGGAGGCGCGCAACTTCAGGCCTGACGCAGGGGTCCGCTTCTGCGCGCTGGCTTCTCCCTGTGTTCGCACTGTCCATATTCTAAACAAAACAACCTCCGTCGGACTTCTTTCTCCGCCTTCGTTAAATAATCCTTTCCTTTCAATGCATTAGCGCTTCGCCCCTCGGCCGAGCCGCCCGCAGATGAGCCGACAGGTGTTCATATTATGAACGCATGCCGGCACCGTTGATATATTTTTGTTACATTTCAATTAGTTAGCAATTGGCACCGAAAATGCTATCCCTCTAGGCAATACAATCTATGGGGGACTGAAAAGTGAAAAAACACCTGCTGTTTGTCACCTGTCAGAACGAAAGCAGCGACGATGGGCTGGCCTACGCCGTCGACTTGGCGAAAACGCTTCAGGAAGGGCTGACCATCCTCGTGGTCAAGGCCAAGAGGCTTGGACAACGGTTCGAGGACTTGATGTCGGCCGTTGCATTCGCCGAGGAGAACGAGCACGAAACGGCGACGGAATTAGCGCGCAGTTCCGAGGGTCTGGAGGTCCACCCGGGGATGGTCGAGCAGTGCCGGAGCATGGGCATGGAGGCCGGCATGACGACCGCGCACGGCGATCTGGTCCCCGCCATCAGCAACGCGCTGCGCAACAGCCGGGCCGTTGACATGGTGATTCTGAGTCCCAGCATTACGCGCGACGGCAATGTTTCCGCCAAGGAACTGCAGCGCCTCGTGCGCACCGCCTCCCGTCCGGTCGTGACCATCGCGCGCAACCAGCTGCAGATCGCCTAAAGCGGCAGAGGAGGGGACGAGAACATGTATTTGTATCTTCCGGTGGCACTGACAAGCATCAACGTCCTGATCCCCGTGGGCCTCGGCCTCGCCGTCGGCCTGCTCTCGGGGCTCTTCGGCGTCGGCGGCGGCTTCCTGATGACCCCGCTGCTGATCATGTTCGGCATCCCCGCGACGGTGGCGGCCGCGACGGACTCGAACCAGATCGTCGCCGCGTCGACTTCGGGCACCTACGCCCACTGGAGAGTCGGCAACGTCGACTTCAAGATGGGCTGGCACCTGCTGATCGGCGGCTTCGTCGGCGGGCTGCTCGGCGTCCAGGGGATCAAGTACCTGCACGCGATGGGCAACGCGGATTTCGTGATCAAGATGACCTACGTGCTGATGCTCGGGGGCGTTGGCACCTACATGTTCATCGAGAGCATCCAGAGCATGCGCAAGAAGACCGCCGAAAAGACCGAGGACAAGCCGGATTCCGCCTTCACCCGCTTCCTCAAGTCCCTGCCGCTGCAGACCGAGTACACGAAGTCCGACGTCACGCACTCGATGCTGGTGCCGATCCTCTTCGGCGGCTTCGTCGGCATCCTCGCCGCGGTGATGGGCGTCGGCGGCGGCTTCCTGATGGTCCCGGTGATGGTCTACATCCTGCGGATGCCGATGCACGTCGTGGTCGGCACGAGTCTTTTCCAGATCCTCTTCAACTGCATCGAGGTCACGTTCCTGCAGGCCTACACCAACCACAGCGTGGACTTCATCCTCGCGGTGCTGCTGCTGCTCGGCTCCACGGTTGGCGCCCAGGTCGGCGCGGTCTTCGGCAGGAAACTCAAGGGGGAGCAGCTCAAGGTCATTCTCGCGAGCATCGTGCTGGCGGTGACCATCAAGATCGTCTTCGACCTCACCCTCACCCCGTCATTGCTTCTGGCACAGGCAGGAGGACATTGATCATGAATCGGACGAGATTATTCCCCGTTCGGGCGGGGATGAACCCCGCCCCTACGCACGGCATTTCAGGTATCCGGATGTCTCCTGCGGTTTGTTCATCGTGGTTCGCAGGAGCGTTGGCCGCGGCGCTGCTGCTCTGCGGCGCGGGCCGCGCCGCCGCCGAAATCTCCCTGATCGCAAACCACGACCACATCACGATCGACTTCTTCTACCACGGCAGCACCGTCAGCGCCCGCGGCGTGACCGAACCGGGCACCGACGTGATTATCAAAATCGCCGGCCCGGACGGCAAGGAGACCCTGAAAGAGAAGGGGAAAACCGCCGCCGTGCTCTGGATGAACGTCGGGACGCTGCACTTCGACAAGACGCCAAATCTCTACGAAGTCTACAGCACCCGCCCGATCGAGCAGATTCTCACGCCCGAGGAGGCCGATCGCGAGGTCCTCGGGTACCGCGCGCTGGGCAAGCACCTGGCGCTCGAGCCGGTCGCCTCGGCGGAGGACCGGGAGAAGTGGGTCGGCGAGTTCATCCGATTCAAGGAGAACTCGAAGCTCTACGGCAGTTCCGTCGGCGCCATCACGACCGAGCCGAAGGACGGCAAGCAGGGGTACTACATCAAGACCGACTGGCCCTTCCAGGCGCCTCCGGGGGACTACACCGTCACGGCGTATGCGGTGCGCGACGGCAAGGTGATCGAGAAGATCGTCAAGCCGGTCGACGTCAGACAGGTCGGCGTCGTCCGGACGCTCTCGAAGATGGCGAAGAACAACGGCGCCCTCTACGGGCTGCTCTCCATCGCAATGGCCCTCGGCGCCGGGTTCGGCGTGGGCCTGATCTTCCGCAAGGGCGGGGGGGCGCACTGATAATGTACCGGAATCTGCTCGTACCCTATGACGATTCCGAATTCAGCCGGGCGGCGCTCCTCGAAGCCGCCCACTGGACGCGCCGTCACCAGGGGACGCTGACCATTCTGCACGCGGTCTTTTTCGATGCCGAAGAGTTCGGCATCGCCCCCGAAATGCGCGAGCAGCGATTGCGCAAGGGGCAGGAGTTCTGCTCCGCCGCGAAGGCTCGCCTCCAAACCGATGTGGGGATCGAGGCCCAGGTCTTGTATCGAGAAGGCGACCCGCCCGACGAGGTGCTGGCTGCGGCCGCCGGCACGGGCGCGGAGCTCATCGTGATGGGAACGCACGGCCGGCGGGGCCTCTCGCGGCTGCTGATGGGGAGCGTGACTTCCCATGTCATTCTGAACTCCGGCGTCGATGTTCTCGTCGTGAAAAAACCGTGCGCGCCCTGCCGTGGCGCCTACACCTCGATCCTGGTGCCCTTCGAGGCCTCGGCGCAGAGCCGACGCTCGCTGGAGCGGGCCTGCGCGCTGGCGCATCAGGATTCAGCAACCGTGACCATCATGTATGTCATCCCCCGCTACGAGGAGATGCTCGACTTCATGCGCACCCCCCAAGTCGAGAAGAGCCTGCGCGGCGAGGCCGGGCGGATTCTCGGTGAGGGACGGGCGCTGGCACGGTCCCTCGGCATCGACACGCTGGCGCAGATCGGCGAGGGCCACGGCGGCGACGAGATCGCCAGATCGGTCGGCAAAGACGCTCATGACCTCGTGGTGATGGGCACCAGCGGCTGGCGCGGCGTCGACAAGGCGCTGCTCGGCAGCACTGCCGAACGGGTGATCCGGGACGCCCCCTGCCCGGTGCTCGTGGTGAAAAAGTCATGAGGGGCTTTCGCAGGATTCTCGTCGCGCTCGACGGATCGAGAAATGCCCTCGCGCGGGGGCTGCAACTGGCCGGCGATGAAGGGTGCTGGACCACCGTCCTCAAGGTTCTACCCGCAAACGAGGGCGATCTGGAGCTGACGGGCATCAAGGATATCGAAACGGTCCTCACCGGCGCGGAGCGGCAGGTGCGCGCCGAGGTGCGGCAATCCGCGGAGGATGCACGCGTCCTCGTCAGGTCGCGCGTCGAGGAAGGCAGCATTTCGGAGCGAATCGTCGCGGTCGCGGCCGAGGAGCGCTGCGACCTCATCGTGATCGGCCGCGAGCGGCTCCCCTGGTTTCGGCGGCTGCTCGGCCCGAGCATCGCGGAGCGGGTGGCGCGCTCGGCGCAGTGCCCGGTTCTGGTTCTCTAAGCGCCCGACGGCCCGGGGACTCCTCAGTCGGGTGCCTCGTCTCCCCTTGGAGGCGCATTTGCGGCCCGCTGTGTCATGGCAAGGGGCCTGGACGGTTTGCAGCGAGTCCCGCGCGCTCATGTGCTGCGGAAAATGCTCCCCGTTCGTATAACAGCCTCCGCGTCAGGCGGAACATCAGCAGGCTTGTAACGCTCAACTGGAATAACGGCGAAAGACCGATCCCGAACAGTACCGGCATGAGTGAAGTGTAACTCCATGCCTTCAACACGTATACTTTCGCATACTCAATTACAGCGGCGATTATCAGCCCGGCGAGAAATGCCGCAGACTGTTGCTTCCTGTTCATGGTTCGAAGCCAGAGAAGATCTTTCCATGAGGCCGCGATGAACAAGTAGAGCCCGGTGATAAGTGCACTGTCCATGGCCGCTACATACATGACCATCGCGACATATCTCTTGGCGTTAACATCATGTCCCTCGAAGAGGAAGGCGGCATGCAGCGACTCCCAGATGAAGTTTGCCCCGTAAGAAAACATGAAGACGGTCGCCAGGACCACGCCGATTTCTTTGCTTTTCATTCCCATTCCCCGGCGCAGTCGTCCCCGTCAGTCCCGGTGATCATCTCCTGAAGAATCACGGCGCAAATCTAGCAGGGAACCTACTCGGCCCGCAACGCTTCGATGGGGTCCAGCCGCGCGGCCTTCGCGGCCGGATAGACGCCGAAGAGCAGGCCGACCGCCGCGGAGAAGAAGAACGCGACCGCCACCGCCGGAAGGGAAAGACTCATCGGCCAGCTCGTGAAATGGGCGGCGCCGAGCGCGAGTGCGATCCCCAGCAGAATCCCGACGACGCCCCCGCTGACGCCCAGGACGAGCGACTCCACGACGAACTGCACCAGCACGTCCCGGCGCAGCGCGCCCACCGCCCGACGCACGCCGATCTCCCGCGTGCGCTCCTTGATCGTCATCAGCATGACCGCGAGAATGCCGACCCCGCCGACCAGCAGCGAGATCGCCGCGACTGCGCTCAACAGATTCGTGAAGGTCCGCGAGGTCTCCCGCTCGGCCTCCAGAATCTCGGTCTGGCTCTGGACCGTGAAGTCGTCGGGTTTCCCGTCGAGCCGGTGTCGCTCCCGCAGCAAGGCGGCCACTTCGGCCGCCGCCTCGTCGATCCGGTCGGAGCTCCCGGCCTGGATGAACAGGGTATTGATGTAGGTGATGTTGAAGAGTCGGCGCAGCGCGGTGTCGACCGGCACGAAGATCACGTCGTCCTGATCGTTGCCCACCAGGTCGGTGCCCTTTTCCTCCAGCACGCCGATCACTTCGAAGGTGACCTTGCCGATCCGCACCATCTCGCCGACGGGATCGCGCCCGTCAAAGAGGTTCCCCGCGGCCGTTTTCCCGAGGACCGCGACCCGCTGGAGGGTCCGATTCTCCTCCTCGGTGAAAAACCTGCCGCTGCGCAGGCGCAGGTTCCGAATCGGCAGGATCTCCCGGGTCGTGCCGTCGATGGTCGTCGTCGTGCTCACCGCCTCGTGCCGGACGAGCATCTTGCGGCCCTGGGAGGGGGCGACGGCCCGGACCTGCCGCGCCTCCTCCCCGACGGCCTTGAGATCCCGCATCGTCAGTGTCGTGACATTTCCCGTCTGTCGCCTGCGCCCGGCGATCACTTTGACCTGACCGCTGCTCACGATCACCAGGTCCGTGCCCATCGCCTGGATCTTCGAGAGCACCTCGCGCTGCGCGCCTTCGCCAATCGCCACCATCACGATCACCGAGCAGACCCCGATCACCACCCCCAGAGTCGCCAGCGCCGTCCGCAGCTTGTGGCTGAAGAGCGCCGTCAGCGCCATCCGGATCCCTCTGAGCAGCTTCATGCTTCGGCAAGCTCAGCACGAACGGTTTGTTCGAACTCAGCACGAACGGGCTGCATGAACAATGCCGTTCCTAACCCCGGATCGCTTCGACCGGGTCGAGCGCTGCCGCCCGCCGCGCCGGTTGCAGTCCGGCGAGCACGCCGACCAATCCCGAGAAGACCAGCGCCAGCACGAAGGGCTCCCAGGAGATGACGGTCGGCATGTTCTTCATCCTGGCGAAGCCGATCGAGAGCACGATGCCGAGCAGGGTCCCGACCACGCCGCCGCTGATCGTCACGAGCAGCGCCTCACCGAGGAACTGCCGGCGGATGTCCCGCGCGGTGGCCCCGAAGGCGCGCCGGATGCCGATCTCCTTCCGGCGCTCGCCGACCGAGACGAACATGATGTTGGCGATCACGATCCCGCCGACGACCAGCGAGACCAGCGACAGCAGCCCCAGGAACGTGCCGAGCGTCTTCGCGACACCGGAGGCCATCATGGCCATGGACATTGTGTTGATGGTCCGGAAATCGTTCTCGTCCGGTGGCGTGATGCGGTGCCGCTCCCTGAGGACCGACGTGACGGCGGCGGTCGCCTCCTTGAGCCGCGACGGGTCATCGAGATACAGACGGATCATCCCGACGTGGTTGACGTTGTACATCTTCTTCATCGCGGTGGTGAGCGGGATCATCACCCGGCGGTCCATGTCCATGCCCATCGGACTTGTGCCGCGCCGCGCGAGGACGCCGACGACGGTGAACGTGGTGTTGTTGACCCGCACCGTCTCGCCGACCGCTTCCTGGTCGCCGAACAGTTCCCGGGCCACGGTCTGGCCGATGACGGCGTTGCGGCTGAGCGAAGCCGTGTCCTCGTCGCTGATGAACTCCCCCTTCGCCGGGTACCACTGCCAGGCGTCCGCGAACTCCGGCGTCACCCCGACCACCGGGGACGTGGTGCTCACACTGCCGGCGATGATGTTCTGCTCGATGTTCACGGTAAACGGCGCCACGCTCCTGACCCCCGGCACCCCTTCTCGGAGCGCCGCCGCGTCATCCAGGGTCAGCGTGACCACCCGGTCCTCGGGTGGCCCGAACATCTTGCCGCCGCCCGCGGAGACCATCACCGCATTGGGGCCGAAGCTCTGGATACTCTGCATCACCTTCCTCTGCATGCCCTTGCTGATCGAAACAACCACCGTCAGCGTCGCGATGCCGACGATGATCCCGAGCATCATCAGAAAAGTCCGCGTCTTGTACTTGCTCAGTCCCTGCAGGGAGACCCGCGCCGCATTCTTCATCGACATCAGGCGGCCCTCCTTACGTCGCTGACGATCCGTCCGTCCTTCATCCGGATCACCCGATCGGCCTGGTCGGCCACGCTCTGCTCGTGGGTCACCAGGACGATCGAGCGCCCTTCGGCGTTCAACCGCTTGAAGATCTGCATCACCTCGTCGCTCGACGCGCTGTCGAGGTTCCCGGTGGGCTCGTCCGCCAGGATCAGGGCCGGATCATTGGCCAGCGCGCGCGCAATCGCGACCCGCTGCTGCTGTCCCCCCGAGAGCTCCGACGGGGTGTGGTTCATCCGGTCCGCGAGGCCGACCGCGGCCAGCGCCGCCGCCGCCCGCACCTTGATGTCGATCGCCGCCGACGCGTAGAGCAGCGGCAGCGAGACGTTGTCGAGCGCCGTCGTCCGGGGCAGCAGGTTGAAGGACTGGAAGACGAAGCCGATCTTCTTGTTCCTGGTACGCGAAAGATCGTCGTCGTTCATGGTATCGACCGCGACGCCGTCGAGCAGATAGCGCCCGCCCGTCGGGCGGTCGAGGCAGCCGATGATGTTCATCAGCGTCGACTTCCCCATCCCCGAGGGGGCCATGATCGCGACAAACTCCCCTTTGCCGATCTTCAAGTCGACCCCGTCGAGCACCCGCACTTCGAGCCCGCCGTTCTTGGTGTATTTCTTGCTGATCTTGTCTAACGCAATCACGCCCGTTCCTCCGTTGTTGTCAGCGCCGGCCGGCCTGCCCGCATCGAGTTGTCCTGGCCCCTGCTATTGCTTATCCGCACTCGCCGCCTCGGCGATCACGACCGCGTCCCCTTCCCCGAGCCCTTCAAGCACTTCGGTGTACGCGCCGTCTTTCGTGCCGGTCCGGATTGCGCGCGCCACGGGTTTGCCGTCCTCGAGGACCTGGACGAACTTCCTCGCGCCCTCCCGCTTGATGGACCGGCTCGCTACGGTCAGAACCTGGTCCCGGCGGCTCAACGCGATCGTCGCGTTGACCGTCATGTCCGGCTTGAGCAGCGGCTGGACTCCCGGCGCTGCCGCCGGGTTCTCGATCGACACCACCGTGACGTAATAGACCACGTTGTCCTGGATCGTCGCCTTCGGGTAGACCGCGGACACCGTGCCCTTGAAGGCCTTGTCCGGGAAGGAGTCGACCGCGAACTGGACCTCCAGCCCGGGCCGGATCTTGCCGATGTCGGTCTCGTCGACGTACACGTAGAGCTCGAGCCGCGACAAATCCACGATGGTCACGAAAGTCGGCACGCTCAGGGACGAGGCGGAGACGGTCTCTCCCTGCTGCGTCGCGACGGACGCAATCACCCCCGCGATCGGCGCATGGATGTCCGCGTAGGACATCTGCGTCTGGTGATAGCGCACCGTCTCCCGGATCTGGTCGGCCTGCGCCTCGGCGGCCTTGACGTCCCGCTCGGCGACGTCGACCTTGTCGCGCGACACGTAGTCTTTGGCGAAGAGATTCTCCATCCGCAGAAGATTCTTCCTGGCCAGCTCGAGGTTGGCCTCGACGACCCGGAGATTCATCCGGGCCTCGTTGACCTTCGCCTCCAGGTCCACCTGCTCCAGCCTGGCGATCATCTGACCTTTGCCGACCACGTCACCGATGTTGGCGTAGAGTTTCTCGACCCGCCCGGAAATGCGCGCGCCGACCTTGACCTCGGCGCCGACTTTCGCCTTGACGACCCCGGTCGCCTGGACCATCGAGCCGATGTCGCGGCGTCTCACTGCCTCCGTCCGGTACTGCGGCACCGCCGCCGTAGCGACGGCGTATTTCCGATATGCGGGAAGCGCACCCACGCCGATTACGGCGAGCACGACTGCGGCAACCACCCACTTCTTCCTCACTGCGCCACCTCCTCCGGCAAGCCGTTCCCCAGCGCCCGCTCGAGCCGGGCGCGCGCCTGAGCGATGTCATAGCGGGCGATCACCACGTTCACGCCGGCCTGGGTCACCGTGGTCCGGGCATCGATCACGTCCAGCATCGTGCCCAGCCCCTCCTGGTACCTTCCCTCCGAGACCCTGATGTCCGCCTCCGCCTGTTCAAAAAGCTTCTTCGTGACCACCCGGCGCTCCTGCGCCTCCTTCAGGAACAGCCAGGCCTGCTCGACCTCGAGCTCCACCGCCCGCACGGTCTGCGTTTCGGCTGCCCGGAGACCGTTGCGGCTGGCAATGGCCTGATTGATCTTCGCCCGCGCGACCCGCCGTTCGAACACCGGGATGGCAACCGTGAGCCCGACGCTCCATTTGCTGTCCAGCGGGACGAAGTCGCTCTCCTGCCACCCATACGACGCGTCGAGGCTGACCGTCGGGTACAGACCCCCTTGCGCCTGCCTGACGGCAGCTTCCGCAACCGCCTGCCTCGCCCGGACGGCGGTCAGCTCGGGACGTCTCTCCGGTGCGGCGACCAGTGCCGCCTGAAGCGACGGCACCTTCGTCTCGTCCCCCGCCTCCGGCTCGACTACGGCGAACTCCGTCGTCACGGGCAAGCCCATCGCCGCCGAGAGATTGGCTTTTGCGAGCAGGTAAGCGTTCTCCACCCGGATGATCTCCAGCTGGCCCGTTGAGACCTGGACCTCGGCCTTGATGACGTCGGCACGCGGTGCCAGCCCTTGCTTGTAGAGCTCCTGCGCCTGCCCGACGTGCTTCTGCGCGCTCTCGAGGGCCTGCCGGGCAATCTCGATGAAATCGCGCCGGCGCAGCACTTCGTAGAAGGACGCGTGAATATTCACGACGACATCCAGCCCGGTCTTCCTCGACTCTGACTCCAGCACCCGGGTTCCGTGCACCGCGCCGGCCACGAGGCTCGAAGTCTGACCCGCATCGTAAAGGTTCTGTTTCAGGAAGAACCGGTTGTCGAAGCTATCGTTTGAAGCCGCAGCAGCAGTCGCGGGGGTGGTGGTGTAGGTGTACCCGGCGGCGAACCTGAGCGACGGGTAGGAGCCGCCCCGCGCCTCACCGATTTTCTCCCGGGCGGCCAGGACATTCTGGTGAGCGATCTCGGTGGCCGGGTTCTGCTTCAGTCCGAGCGTGAGGCACTCCTGAAGCGTCAGGGTCCGACCGGCAATGTCGCCGGCTTGGGCATCGGCCTCCTGGACGGGGAGGGCGAGGGTCGCCAGCAGGAGCGTGATCGTCGGAACAGCCCTTCGCATGCGCCAGGTGGTCACTCCGACTGTCCCCCCTGCGTCATGGCCCGCTCGATCAGGTCGAGAAACGACTTCTGCTGCTCGTTGCTCAGCAAGGCCTTCTGCTCGAGCATCTGGCGGGTGATCTGCTTCTGCAGCGTCTCCTGCAGGCTGCTGATGTGCGCAATTGCCGTGTCGACGGCGCCGGCGTCGGGGGCGTCCGTCCGCATCAACCCGATCAGTTCCTTGCGCAGGGCGACGATCGCATCGCGCTGCCGGTCGACTTCGGCCCGGAACGGGAGCGCCTTCTGCCGCATCGCCTTCATCTGCTCGCGAGTCAGAGCGAGCTCCTCGAACAGGAACTTGTCTCGAGCCATCTTCGTGCCATAGGGCGAAGTCCAGGAATGGCGACTCGAGACATACTTGAAACCCGCCGTCGCCAGCACCGAAACATTGAGCAGGACCGAGAGCGCGAGGAAAAACTTCAGGCTGCCCCTACTCATGATCGGCCTCCATCAACGCCAGGTAGACGCCCCCCGGGGAATCCGGGGGAGCGGCGGCGAAAATGTCGAGCGACAGCAGCTCTGTCGGGTTGGCAGCCCGCTCGGGTGCGGATCCCGCGGTCAGAACGCGGCCCGAAGCCACCCCGATGACAACGACCGCCGTCAGCGCGACGGCCTGCGCGGCCAGCTTCATCGCGACGGGGAAGAATGGCCGCCGCGGCGCCTCGCCCGAGCGGATCGCGGCCGCGACACGCCAGGGGAGCGTGGGCGGCGCATCGTAGTGTTCGGCCTTCGCGAGCAGGGAGTGCACGCGTTCCAGCCCCTCGTACGAGGTCCGGCACATCTCGCAACCCTGCAGGTGCGACGCCAACCGCTCCCGGGCGCCGCCGCCGAGCTCCCCGTCCAGGTACGCCGACATCTCTTTCTTCGCCTGTGCGCATTTCATATGTTTCTCCTGCCTGTTAAACGGCGCGTGGCCCGTTTTGTTCCCTGCCGTCGGTCAAAGTCCGCTTCAGCTCCTCCCGCGCCCGCGAGATGCGCGACTTGACGGTACCCAGGGAGATCTCCAGCACCTCGCCAATCTCCTCGTACCTCAACCCCTCGATCTCCTTGAGAACGATCGCCGCGCGCAGCTTCGGTGACAGCTTTTTCAGCGCGCGCTGGATCTCCTCTGAAATCTGCTGCGATTCGACCAGCTGTTCGGGCGAAGGGGCCTCGGATTGCAGCCCTGGGAATGGCTCATCGGATCCTTCTCCTCCCTCGTCAGCGCGGAAGAACGAGAGAAAAAAGGGCCTTCTTCTGCGGTCGATGCAGGTATTGACCGCAATGCGATAAAGCCAGGTGTACAGGGCCGCCTCGGGACGAAAATTCTTCAGGTTTTTGAAGGCCTTGACGAAGACGTCCTGCGCCGCGTCATCGGCGTCGGCCGCGTTGCCGAGCAGGTATCGGCACAGCGTGACGATCCGCCCCTGGTAGGTCCTGACGATGTCATCGAACGCGGCGGCGTCTCCCGACGCGAAGCGCCGGAGAAGCTCGAGGTCGTCCGCGGATGCCACCATTGCCTTTTGAACGATCCCGCAACGCAAAAGGTTCCCTGGCAGGAAGTTCCCCGTTGCCGGGAATGGTCCTCTGCTTCAGCGGATCTTCACGCTTGCATCCCGCTCGTGTCCTGCGTCGCCTTCTCCTGCTTGTCAGGCGGGTAACCGTACTTGCGCAGGATGCGCTTGACGATCACGCGGAGCTGGGCACGGACAATTTCCCGATCCCCTTCCCGTTGAACTGTTGCATTTTTCGCAACAGTTGCCCCCCGCTCCAGTTCGCCCGAGGAGAACACATTGCGTAAGTGCCTTGAAATCACTGACTTGTCTCGCCCGAAGAGATCGGTCATCTGGTTCAATGTTAGCCGGTTAACTTTTTTGACATCGTCAGTTACTCCAAAAAGCGGAGTGGTGCTTTCGCAGCCACGCAAGCACCTCGTCGCGAAAGCCAACGACGAATCCGATCAGTTCATCCGCATCCTGACGGGTCGCCCCACCCACCGTAGAGTACTCAACATTTCCTCGCGGCTCGTCCGGTGCTCGCGCAGCCAGTGGTTATCGGACCATTGCTGCAAGGTCATCTTCGGTCCCCTTCACGAAGATTTTTTGGGACTCCATCACCTGGCCGAGAAAGTGCTCCTTCTCGCGCCGTCTTCGGACGAATTCCGCCGTAGTCACAATGTACGGGTTGACTTCCCGCCCAAGGACATCGCTGACGCCCGAGAGCCGCTCGCTGGTCTCTCTGAGCGATACAGACCCGACTATCATGAGGTCCACGTCACTTCCGGCACCTTCGGTTCCCGCGGCGATCGACCCGAACACAAAGGCCACCATGACGCCTTTCGATCCCAACCGCTCACGGAGTATATCAACCAGGCCGGCTGTCTTCAGAACGATTCGGTGAATCTCCACAAAGAGCGGGTGCTCCTTGTTCGCCCGGTAGTACAGCCGATTCCCGGATCTTCGGGCCACCACCAGACCGAGATCCGTGAGCTTGGTAATGTCTTGCCGCACTGTTCCTATGCTGAAGCCGCTGCGACGCATGACCTCCCTCAGGTGCAGTTCCTCCTGGCCCAGGCCGAAGAGAATCCGAAAGAGTGCGGCACGCACTTGTGACGAAAGGAGGATACCGAGAACTTCCATGATGAATGCTTATACCATACACTCGTGCGGTTACACCATACGTGTTTCTGGAGTACCCGTGATACGTTGTTCAGGAATGTTGGTCATGCTCTGTCACCCGCCAAGAATTTCTCGGCAGCTTTCAGACGAATCTCCCCGGCAATGAACTTGGGGAGAAGGGTGTCGCGGAGGGCGGTGAGGGTGCGGGATTCACGCGCGCCTTGCGCTATTTTGGCAAGCAGCGGTTCGGCAAGCATCGAGAACCGAGCGAGCACCTTGTCGCCAGGCAGTAGCACTCGCGTTGCGACGACAACTTCTGGCCGAATCGCAGGGTACGCAACAGTTACCTCGTGCCATTCACTCACCTCAGCTACCAAGCCTTGCGCAATCGCGTCAGACCGGCCTGGTAGTCCTCGGACTCGAGGTTCAGGGTCACGCCGTACTCGCGCAGGACCTCCATCATCCGGGCCATCGAGGCACCAGCGAGACGCGCCGCCTTTTCAAGCGAGGCCTCGCCGCGACGGTACTTCTCGATCGCAAGCAGCACTCGGCCCTTTTCCATCAACTCCCGCAGGGTCGTGGAGAGGTCCTCGCGCTCCTCCTCGGCCAGGTCGGAGAGAAAACGATACTCCTCGGCTTTCATGCGTACACTCAGGGTCTTCGTCGCCATGTCACTTCACCTCCCCGATAGCTGCCGCCGCGTGGGCAATGATCTCCTGCCGATACCGCCCGATGGCCTGCAGCTTCCCGAGCTTCAAGAGTCCTTCCTTCCTCGCGATGATTCCCTTCTCTACCGCCCGCACCAGGAGCGCCGGTGTCGAAACGAAGCCAAGACCGAGAAGCCGGCAGGCCCGGATGGCGTTGCGATCGTCGGTCGCGACAAGGTCCGCCTGCTTGTTGCGTGCCAGCAGAATTGCCGTTCCCTCCCCACGGCCGATCGCCAAGTCCTCTTCCAGCTTTTCCAGTTCGCGTGAAACCTTGACCACGACGACCTCAATCCGGCCGGCCTCGATGAACTGTCGGATCGCCGCGCCATCCGGGAAACCTTTGCGGCAGGCTTCCCGCTCCACGGCATCGGGGAGGAGCATCCTTCCCCGATAGTCGCCGGCAATAAGGTGCAAGAGGTCGATGCGTGCGGTGAGGATGAGGGTGGAAGCGTCAAAAACTATCACAGAGTCAATGTATGACGCCTGTGTGACATTGTCAACAAGGGTTTAAGGAAACTTTGATGGCGAAGAAATTGCGGCCGTTGAGCTGGGCTTGTGTAAAGAATCCTGCATTTTGCTTTACACAAACCGGATTTAGTCTCATCGGCTTTACTCAAACCCCAAGTGCTTGAGATTCTTGCGGATCTCCTTCTCCAGCCGGCGCGATTCCTCGAATTGACCCTCGAGAGTCGCGGTCAGCCGCTGCATCTTCTCCGCGAACGGCTCGCCGTCGTCCACGATTGCCTCGGCGCCGACGTAGCGGCCGGGGGTGAGGACGTGGCCGTGCTTGCGGATGTCGTCGAGGCTCGCGGATTTGCAGAAGCCGGGGATGTCCCCGTAAGCCGTTCGCCCTTCGACTGGCTCAGGGCGAACGGATTTGTCGCCACACCAAGCGTGATAGGTGCCGGCGATCTTCGCAAGATCATCGTCGGTCAGCTCGCGGTGCGTGCGATCAACAAGAGAACCCATTTTGCGGGCGTCGATGAACAGAGTTTCGCCGCGACGGTCGCGACAAGAGCGGAAAAAGGGGACAGACCCCGCTTTGCTTGGGTCAGTCCCTTTTTTCCGGGTTTGTCCCCTTTTGTCGCGCGTCAGAAACCAGAGGCAGACCGGGATCTGCGTCGAGTAGAAGAGTTGGCCCGGCATCGCCACCATGCAGTCGACGAGATCGGCCTCGACGATCGCCTTGCGGATCTCTCCCTCGCCCGCCTGGTTCGAGGACATCGAGCCGTTGGCGAGCACGAAGCCCGCGATCCCGTTGGGCGCCAGCTGGTGGATGAAGTGCTGCATCCAGGCGAAGTTGGCGTTGCCCGCGGGCGGCGCGCCGTAGACCCAGCGTTTGTCCCCCTTGAGCAGCTCGCCGCGCCAGTCGCTGTCGTTGAACGGCGGATTGGCGAGCACGTAGTCGGCCTTGAGGTCGGGGTGGGCGTCGTGGTGGAAGGTGTCACCGTGGCCGATCTGGGCGTCGATGCCGCGGATCGCGAGGTTCATCTTCGCAAGCCGCCAGGTAGTGTAGTTGGACTCCTGGCCGTAGATCGAGATGTCGCCGATGGTGCCGGCGTGGGCCTCGACGAACTTCTCGCTCTGGACGAACATCCCGCCCGAGCCGCAGCAGGGGTCGTAGACGCGGCCTTTGTAGGGGGCGAGCATCTCGACCAGCACGCGCACGACGCTCGAGGGGGTGTAGAACTGCCCGCCGCTCTTCCCCTCGGCGCTGGCGAATCGCGACAGGAAGTGCTCGTAGACGCGGCCAAGCGTGTCCTTGGCCCGGTCGGCGCTGCTGCCGAGCGCGATGTCGCTGACAAGATTGATGATCTGGCCGAGACGCTGCTTGTCGAGTCCGGCGCGGCCGAAGTCCTTCGGCAACACGCCCTTGAGCGATGGGTTATCGCGCTCGATGGCGGCCATTGCGTCGTCCACCAGCGTGCCGATGGTCGGCTGCGGGGCCTTGGCCTTCAGCAGCGACCAGCGTGCCTCTTTCGGCACCCAGAAGATGCTCGCGGCGGTACTCGTCGGGGTCCTCGGGGTCGGCACCGTGCGCCTTCTGAGCCGCCAGCTCGGCGTGTCGGGCTTCGAAGACGTCGGAGATGTACTTCAGGAAGATCAGCCCGAGGACGACGTGCTTGTATTCGGCCGCGTCCATGTTGTTGCGCAGCGCATCGGCCATCTACCAGAGTTGCGCCTCGTAGCCAACGGTGGCGGCGCTCGTGCTGCCTGCTGCGCCGCTCCTGATCTTTCCGCGCGCCATCTCGTTGCCTCTCCCTCGCCAACCGGTGCGGCTACCAGGCCTCGTGCAGCCTGGTCGAGCCCAGCGTCATTGTCGCATATGATACTTGGTCTGCTCGTACGTGCTCCACGCTTCGGAGCACCCAGACAATCAGGCGAAGCGCATCAGAGCGCATCAGAGCGCGTCCGGCCACTTCCTCGCTGCGTGGAGAACCCGGAGAACCTGAACGGAACCGGACTTCACCCGATAAGCGATGACATAGGGAGCGACTACAAGCTCCCGCGTGCCAGCCACCCGCCCGGCCCGCCCCATCGCAGGATGAACACCGAGCTGCCCAGCGGCATCCAGAACCCGCAACGCTTCACTCCCTGCGGCCGCAGGGTTGTCCCGGCCGATGTACGCGTAGAGATGGTCGAGGTCATCGGCAGCAGCTTGGAGCCACTGCACCTTCACCGGGGGCGGCTCTTGACGGCGTGATCGGCCGAGCGCTTGTGCATCCGTGCCACAACTTCCTCATGGTCAAGGAACTTGGCCCCGGGTGCGTCGGCTTCCCCCACCGCCTCTTCAATGGCGTGCACCTGCCACTCCTGCGCGGAAACGAACTCCTCGATCGCCCGACCGGCCAGAAAAGATTTCGTGCGGTCAGTCGCGCGGGCGATCTCTTCAAGGCGAATCGCAACCTCCGCCGGCAACCGCACCGTCATCGTGGTGGTCTGTCCCATAGGCCGCGTCCTCCTTTGTATACAACATAGCACAAAGCGACTGCCCTAGCCAAGGCGGTCGACAAGTCGGCCGTGTCGACCAGGCTCCGCTCCATGCATCGATCCTGTCCAATTATCATCGAACGAGAAATGCGGTTTTTCGCGTCACACACCGTTGAATTTACTAAGTCGAGCAAGCCCGCGATAACTGATCCCAGGGCTGCAGGAGCGTTGTAACCAGGAGGCTGCCATGAGGATCGCTTTCCCCGTTCAGGATGATGTCGGAATCGACAGTGTCGTGTACAACCACTTCGGCTCGGCGCCGGTTTTCGTGATCGCAGAGTTGGAGACGAGCGCCGTCGTCTCGGTTTCCAACGGGGACCGGCTGCACGCCCATGGCGCCTGCAACCCGACGCGGGCGCTCGACGGCCACAGCGTGGACGCCGTCGTCGTCGGGGGCATCGGCACCGGTGCGCTCTCCGGGTTGAACCGTCTGGGTATCAAGGTCCACCGGTCGCTGGCCCCAACGATCAGGGAGAACCTCGCCTTGCTCGGATCGGGCGGCCTGCCGGTCATCGAACCCCACGGCACGTGCGCCGGACACGGCAAAGACGGCGGATGCGCTCACTGAACTGAGACCCGCACGCCTGCGGGAGCGGTTCGTTGGTACAATCCCGTGCAGTGATGCGCACCAATCTTCCACACAGCGCCACCTACCGCACGCTGCCGGTCATCGTCGCGCTGCTGGCCGCCTCGGCCGGCATTCTCTCATCCACCTATTTCGCCGACCGGGCCGTTCGCACCTTGGCCGGGCAATCCCTGGAAAACACCGCGCGCGGCATCTCCCTCGCCGCCGAGCAGGTACTCAGGGCAGAGGAGGGCCGCGTCGTGCAGTTCGAGCGGCTCTTTTCCGATCGGATCGTGGCTTACGCGCTGATCGCGTCCACGGACGGGGTCATTCTCTTCCACACTAACCCCGACCTGCGCGGCGGCCCCTTCGACGACAGCGCGGCTTTCGGCCGGCTGGCGGACGGGCCGACCGCGAGCCGCCGCGCACTCCTCGGCACCGGCCGGCCGGTCCTGCTCTACGACCGCCTGTTGCCGCAGCGGGACGGCCCGCCGGCGCTGCTCCGCCTCGCGCTCCACACCTTCGACACCGACCGGATGATCGCCCGCATCGGGCGGCTCTGGTGGAGCGTCGGCGCGGTGCTGGCGCTGCTGTGGGCCGGCGGGCTGCTCGTCGTCGTTCTGGCGGCGCGCTCCGAGAGACATCGTCGCATGGCCGAGCGAGGCGAGTCGCTGGCCCTGGTCGGGCAGATGACCTCGACGCTGGCCCATGAGATCCGCAACGCCATCGGCAGCGTCAAGGGCTACGCGCAGCTGGCCGCGGAGCGGACGGAGGCCGCCGACCCCCGGGCGCAGCAACTCGCGACGGTCCTGCGCGGCGTGGCGCGGATCGAGCACCTCGTGGAGGATCTACTGCTCTTCTCCCGGGAGGAGCGTTTCACGATCGCGGATGTCGACCCCGCGCCGCTGCTGTCGACGATCGCCGCCTCGGTGGATACCTGGCAGGGCCGCGTGGAATTCGATCTTGAGCCCGGTCTGCGGGTGCGCGCCGACGCCGAGAAGCTCGAGCGGGTCATCGTCAACGCCGTCCGCAACGCACTTCAGGCGATGGGCGCAACGGGTCTGCTTCGCGTGAGCCTTCGGCGGCAGGGCGACCGGGTTGCGATCCGGCTCGAGGACTCGGGGGACGGCATCGCCCCGGAGGCGCTTCCCAAGTTGTTCACTCCCTTCTACACTACGCGGACGACCGGCACCGGGCTTGGGCTGGCGTATGCGAAAAAGGTGGTTGAGGGCATGGGCGGGATCATCGAACTGAAGAACCGGGAAGGCGCGGCAGGGGCGGCCTTCACCCTGCTGCTCCCCCGGGCCGGCGTCTGAGATGGGCCGCGCGGTTCTCGTCGTCGAGGATGACGCCCTGATGCGGTCTTTCCTGATGGAAGTCCTCGCGGCGGAGGGCCACCGGGTGGAGAGCGCGCCCGATGGCGCGGCCGGTCTGGCCCGCCTCGGGCTCGATTCCTGGGATCTGGTGATCACCGATCTGAAGATGCCGGGGCTCGACGGGCTCTCCCTGCTCAAGGAGGGCCGAAAGCTCCGGCCCGAGGCGCGGTGGATCGTCATCACCGCGCACGGCAGCGTCGAGAGCGCCGTCGAGGCCATGAAAGCCGGGGCGGCCGATTACCTGCTCAAGCCCTTCGACAGCCCCGACGAACTGCGGCTGGTCGTGAGGCGGGCGCTGCGGGAGGCGGAGAGCGAGGCGCGGATCAATCTGCTGTCCGAGGAACTCGGCAAGGACTTCCCACCGGTAGAGCTCATCTTTCTCGGCGCAGCGATGGAGCAGGTGCAGGTTATGGTGCGCGAGGTCGCGCCCACGACGGCCAGCGTCCTGCTGACGGGTGCCAGCGGGACCGGCAAGGAGGTGCTCGCGCGCGTGATCCACGCCTGGAGCCCGCGTCGCGAGCAACCCTTCGTGGCGGTGAATTGCGCCGCCCTCGCCGAAAGTCTCCTCGAGAGCGAGCTTTTCGGGCACGAGCGCGGCGCGTTCACCGGGGCCGTGGCCGCCCGCAAGGGGCGCTTCGAACTCGCCGATGGCGGGACGCTCTTCCTCGACGAAGTCGGGGAGATCGCGCCATCGGTGCAGGTCAAACTGTTGCGGGTCCTTCAGGAGCGCGTCGTCGAGCGGGTGGGAGGCGCCCGGCCGGTCCCGGTGGATGTGAGAGTCATCGCCGCGACGAATCGCGATCTCAAGGCGCACGTCGCCGAGGGGAAATTCCGTGAGGACCTCTACTATCGTCTCAACGTCTTTCCGTTGCGCCTGCCGCCGCTCGCGGAGCGCACGGACGCGGTCCTCCCGCTGGCGGATTTCTTTCGCGCGAGGTACTCGGCGCGGTTCGGCAAACAGGTCGATCGCTTCTCGGACGCGGCGCGGCAGGACCTGCGGCACTACGCCTGGCCCGGGAATATCCGGGAACTCCAGAACGTCGTGGAGAGGGCCGTCATCCTCGCGCGGGAGCAGATCGATCCCGGCCACCTGAACCTGGAGTCCCCCGCTGAGTGTCGCGGCGGCGGCGAGCTCAAGGATGTCGAGCGCGAGGCGATCGAACGCGTCCTGCGCGAGAGCGCGGGGAATCGGCGCAAGGCGGCCGCAACGCTCGGCATTTCGCTCCGCACGCTGCAATACCGCCTCAAGGAGTACGGGTTGTCATGAACGGATTCACCTGGATCCGGCCGGCGCCGCTCCTGCTGGCGGCCGCGATCGCGTTGACGCCGGCGGCTGCCGTCCGCGCCCAGGAGCAGGAGCCGGAGATGAACCTCCCGGCCTGCGACATCCGCTATCCGGGGGGCTACGATCCCAACACGGTCGGGGTGGTGGAGGGTCGCGTCGCGTCGTTCGACCAGCCGGAGTGGGGCCCGGTTTCGTTTCGTCTCGAGGTCGGCGGCGACATCTACACCGTCTTCGCCGCCCCGGCCTGGTACTGGGCAGACCGGAAGCTCAGGCTCGCACCCGGGGACCGCGTGCGCGTGAAGGGCTCGAAGAGCATGGGCGCGGATGGAAACCTCTACCTCGTGGCACGGGAGATCAGCCTCCCCGGCGCGGACGGCCCGGTTGTTCTGCGCGACCTGCTGGGGAAGCCGGCCTGGTCGGGTTGCGGCCCCGGGGGGTGCGGCCGGCGCGGACGTTAGCAGCGCGCCGCAAGCACCTCAACGGCGCCAGCCATTCAGGCCCTGGCTGCGACAATCGGCGCTTTCCGGGAGCGGGTTCCGGCCGCCGCGGTAGCCGCCGCTCCAGAGGGGCGTTCCCCGACAATCCCGAAGGACGACGCCCGGTTTCCCGCCGGCGGCGCGGATCTCACGGGCGACGAGGTACAGGCGACCGTCGGCGCCGAGGTTCTTCGAGCCACGCACGGTGACCGCGGCTCCCGGAGCAAGATGCAGCGCCATGCTCTCCAGAAGACCCAACGGAGCGGCGAGAACGACCCACTGTTCACGTTCGCCGGCGACAACCAGGCGCACCGGCCCCTGGGCGGGCGCCTGCACATCGAGAATGGTCCCCTGGACTTCGCCGACGGTGTTGTCGTCGTAACCGCCGGGGTAACAGATGCCACATCCGGGGAGAACCTGATCACATCCCTCCGGCGCGCCGGCGGCGCTGACGTTGGAAGGGCGGAGCGTCAGCGCAAAGAAAAGCGCCAGGTGAGCGATGCCGACCGTCCACCTGGCGCCCATCGTTCTGCTCCTCGGCCTACTTAATGTCCGGCGGCGCGACGCCGCCGCCCGGTGCACCAGAACCCTGGTTGCCGCCGTCCGGCCCGGGGCACGGGCCGCGCTGCCCGCCATCCGGTCCGGGGCACGCAGCGTTACCGCACGAGCCGTCGCGCAGGCGCTTGTGCTCCTGCGGGCAATTCTGGTTCTGCTGGCGGCACTGCTGCTGGGCCTGTCCGCAGCGTCCCCGGCCGCCGACGTTTCCGCCGCGACCCTCAGACACTGCCGGAATCAGCGCAGCCGCGCCGAAGACCGCCCCGGCCAAGATCAAAGCCTTTACCCTGAAGTTCATGATCCCCTCCTTGTGGGGTTGTTGTGCCCATCGCATTTGCATCTTCCGTGCCGGCCAGTGCCCCGAGGAGGCCCGGGACTGCCGCAACGGCCGGCGGGCCGGGGATCACCGAGCGAAGAACACCCGGAAATACCGGCATTTTCGTTCGCTGAGTGCAATCCGGCGAGCGCGACATTTCTGCTGTCAACGAGGCCGTTTCAACCAGCCTCCCTCGACGCTTCGGGGAAGAAGATGCAGCGTCTGCATCCGAAAGTGCAGCTTCTGCACCCGGGCGGGTGCCATGTGGCCGGCGGGATCGCTGGTCTTTGGCAGCGGGGCGGATTGCGGCGTCGCGCCAGATTCAGCGCGAAGGGCAGACTGCGTTCGACTACCCCGCCTCCAGCCCGTACTTCTTGAGCTTGCGCCAGAGCGAGACCCGGTCGATGCCGAGCTGCTGCGCGGCCAGCGTGCGGTTGTCCCCGGCCTCCTTGAGAACCCACTTGATGTAGCTCTCCTCCTGCTCCTCGAGCGTCGGGACCCGCCCCTCCTTGCGCCGGAAGGTGCGCACCGTCAGCTCCTTGAGATCCTCGGGCAGGTGGGCCGTCTCGATCCGCTCGCCCGTGCTCAGCGCCACGCCGCGCTCGATCACGTTCTCGAGCTCCCGCACGTTGCCGGGAAAGTCGTACGCCGCGAGCACCGCCATGACCTCGGGGGCGATCTCGCGCACTGCCTTGCGCATCAGCAGCGAGTACTTCTTCAGGAAGGCGTAGGCCAGCAGCGGGATGTCCTCCCGCCGCTCGGCCAGCGGCGGGATGCGCAGCGCCACCACGTTGAGCCTGAAGTAAAGGTCCTGCCGGAAGCGCCCCGCGCGCACCTCCTCAGCCAGGTCGCGATTCGTCGCGGCGAGAAACCGCACGTCGACCGGAACGGCCATGGTGCCGCCGACGCGCAGCAGCTCGCGCTCCTGGATCACGCGCAGCAGCTTGACTTGCGCGGTGAGGGGCATCTCGGTGATCTCGTCGAGAAAGAGCGTGCCGCCGCTGGCGGTTTCGATGATCCCGACCTTGGCGGCATGCGCGCCGGTGAACGCCCCTTTTTCGTGGCCGAACAGCTCGTTCGAGAGCAGCTCCTCGGTGAACGCCCCGCAGTTGACCGCGAAGAACGGGCCGGCCGCGCGCCGGCTGTTGGCGTGGATCAGCCGCGCGAACAACTCCTTGCCGGTGCCGCTCTCGCCGCTGATGATCATCGTGCAGTCGGTGGGCGCCACCTGGACGGCGGTCTCGATCAGCCGCGCCATGGCGGCGTCCTGGGTCACGATCCGCACCTTGCCCTGGAAGTTCTCGATCTGCTCGCGCAGCCCGCGGTTCTCGCGCTTGAGCTGGACCTTCTCGACCGCCTCGCGCACCACCTGGCGCACCTCGTCGAGTTTGAAGGGCTTGGCGACGTACGAGAAGGCGCCGCGCTTCATCGCCTCGACGGCCGACTCGAGCGTCACGAAGCCGGTGATCATGATCACCTCGACGTCCGGGTGCACGGCGCGGCTGCGCTCGAGCACCTGCATGCCGTCGACCTTCTCCATCTTCAGGTCGGTCAGGACGATGTCGAATGTCTGCTCCTCGAGCAGGCGCAACGCGTTCGCCCCGCTCTGGGTCGCGGTGACCTCGTAGCCCTCCTTGCGCATCACGTGCTCGAGGTTGCGCAGCGCCACGCGCTCGTCATCGACGATCAGCAGCCGGACCGGGTCGTTCATCCTCTCACTCTCCCTCACGCGGGCAGCCGGATCGTGAAGAGGGTCCCGCCGCCCGGGGCCTCCCCCACGGCGATGCCGCCGTCGTGCTCGTCGATGATCTCGTAGACGACGAACAGCCCGAGCCCCGAGCCCTTGCCGACGTCCTTGGTGGTGAAGAAAGGGTCGAAGATCTTCTTGCGGATCTCCGGCGGGATGCCCGGGCCGTTGTCGCGCACCTCGATCTCGATGACATCGCCCCCCGGCAACCCGCCGTTCGCGTGCACGACGAGCGCCGCGTCGGTTTCCGGCGCCGGGCCGGGCCGCACCCGCCGGGCGCTGACGACGACGCGACCCGCGCCCGGCGGCACCGCCTCGACGGCGTTCTTGACGAGGTTGAGGAAGACCTGCTGCAGGCGCTGGCGATCGCCGGGAAGCGTAACCTCGGGCGGCACCGCCACCTCGACCGTCACCCCGGGCGGGATCTGCCCCTTGAGAAAACGCACGGTCTCCTCGACAAGCGGGCGCAGCGGCAGCGGCTCCTTGCGGAACTCGCGGTCGCGCGAGAACTCCAGCAGGGAGCGCACGATGTTGCGGGCGCGGTCGGTCTGCTCGCCGATCTGCCCGACCAGCTCCCCGGCGAGCCCGCCGCCGGCGCCCATCTCCTCGGCGAGGATCTGCGCCGACGTCGAGATGTTCGAGAGCGGGTTGTTCAGCTCGTGCGCCACCCCCGAGAGCAGCGTCCCGAGCGAGGCGAGTTTCTCGGACTGGATCAGGTGTCGCTCGTGCAGCTCGCGCTCGCGCAGCATCCGGTTGAGCGCGTTGGTCAGCGAGACGATCTCGCGGTCGCGCGAGCCGATCGCCACCGGCTCGTAGCGCCCCTCGGCGACGCTGTTCAGCGCCTGTTCCAGGGCGCGCAGCGGTCGCCCGACCTCGCGCACCAGGACCTGGCCGATGGCGATCGCCAGCGCCGAGAGCAGGACGATCGCCCCGACCAGCCCCCGCCGGTAACGGGCGAGCAGTCCCTGCAGGCTGCGCCGCTCGCTCCCGGAGATCTCCTCGGCGTGCGTGACGATCTCCTTGCCGGCGCGGCGCACCTCCTGCTCCAGGTCCTTGCGCTCGGGCGCCGCCGCCGGCGCCGCCGCGTACCGGCGCATCAGCGACTCGTAGCGGGGGAGTCGGTCGCGCAGCGTGGCCAGCAACGGCCCGGGGACGAAGGCGGCGAACGCCGCGCCGTGACGATCCAGCAGCTCACGCGCCCGGCCGGCGTAGCGCATGCTCTCGTTCAGGTCCTCCCCCTGGGCGTAGAGGAAGTAGTTCTTCTCGAAGCGCCTGATCTCGAGCGTGGCGTCGAAGAATTCCGCAAGCGCCTCGCCGGCGACGATGCGACGCTCGAGCAGCCGCAGCTCGACGACAACGAAAACGGAGAGGCCCAGCAGCAGCGCCACGACGGCGTAGTAGCCATAGGAGACCTTGCGTCTCAGGCTGGGCATGACGGTCCCGTCCGGGCTGCGGGGTCCTGACGCTGCGGACCTCCATCGTGTTTATGCCCCCCGAGCGGGCACTCACTTCGTTCCGCCGATGGAGACCTCCCCTCCGCGCCACCCCTCCGCCCAGCAGGTTCCCGGAGGATCAGTTCCAGGGCCTCGGGCGCCGAAGCCGCCGTATGGATGGCGATCCCGCGCCGCGTCTCCTCGTCGAGCTCCTCGATTTCCGCGAGGTTTGCGGCCGGCACCACGACCGCCGCCAGCCCGGCCCGGCGCGCGGCGAGCACCTTCTCGCGCACGCCGCCGACCGCGAGAAGGCGCCCGGTGAGGGTGATCTCGCCGGTCGCGGCCGTGTCGCGGCGCGCGGGGCGCCTCGTGAGCAGCGAAGCGAGCGCGGCAAGCACCGTGAGCCCGGCCGACGGCCCATCCTTCGGGACCGCCCCGCGCGGTATGTGGATGTGCAGGTCGTGGCGCTCGAAGAAATCCGACGCGATGCCGAAGACCGCCGCGTTGCTGCGCAGGTAGCTCAGCGCCGCCTGGACGGATTCGCGCATCACCTCGCCGAGCGAGCCGGTGATGATCAGCTCCTTGGTGCCGGGCATCCTCGCCGCCTCGACAAAGATGATCTCCCCGCCGCTCTCGGTGCGCACCAGCCCCGTGGCCACCCCGACGCGGTCCTCCCCGTCCATGACTTCGCGCCGGTCCGGCCGCCGCCCGAGCCACCCCTGCACCCGTTCGGGAGTCACGGTGACTCCGGTCCGGGCGCCGTCGCCGAGACTCTCGCGGGCGATCTTGCGGCAGATGGTGGCGATGCGCCGTTCGAGGCCGCGGATCCCCGCCTCCCGCGTGTAATCGCGGATGATCACCCCGATCGCCTCCAGCGTGAAGCTCACCTGGTCGCTCCCGAGGCCCTTCTCCCGCAGCTGTTTCGGGCAGAGAAAACGCGCGGCGATCTGCGCCTTCTCCTGCTCGGTGTACCCGGGGAACTCGATCACCTCGAGCCGGTCGAGCAGCGCCTCGGGCACGGCGTCCGTCAGGTTGACCGTGACGATGAAGAGCACCCCCGAGAGATCGAAAGGCACGTCGAGATAGTGGTCGAGGAAGCCGCGGTTCTGCTCCGGGTCGAGCACCTCGAGCAGCGCAGCGGCCGGGTCGCCTTTGACCTCGCGGCCGAGCTTGTCGAGTTCGTCGAGCATCAGTACCGGGTTGGCGGACCCGACCCGGCGGATCTCCTCGATCACCCGACCCGGCTTGGCGCCGGCGTAGGTGCGCCGGTGGCCGCGGATCTCCGCCTCGTCGCGGATCCCCCCGAGGCTGATCCGGGAGAATGAGCGCCCGAGCGCCTGCGCGATCGCCCGCCCGACCGAAGTCTTGCCGGTACCGGGCGGGCCGGCGAAGCAGAGCACCGAGCCCTTCGTCCCCTTGAGCAGCGCGCGACCCTCGAGTGCGCGCCGCACCGTCGATCGCAGCTCCTCGATCGCGAACGGCTTGGACAGATACTGGAAAGCGCCCTTCTTGACCGCCTCGACCGCCGACGGGATCGAGGCGTAGCCGGTGATGACGACCACGCGCGTATCGGGCCAGCGGGCCCGGGTGCGCTCGAGCAGCTCCATGCCGTCGCTCTGCCCGAGATGCAGGTCGGTGAGCACGACGTCGAACTCGCGCGCCTCCAACTGCTCGAGCGCTTCGCGACCGCTCGCCGCGGTGACGACCTCGCAGCCCTCGCGGGCCAGCGCGAGCACGAGGTTGCGGCGCGCCGTCTCGTCGTCGTCGACCGCGAGCACCCGCGGCTGGCGCCGATGGCGCAGCGCTTTGATTGCCAGGTGCTCGAGAATCCGCTCTTTCACGTGCCGCAGGCCGAAGTGGTGCTCATCCAGAATGCGCTCGGCGCGCGCGAGATCGAGGTTGTCTTCCGTGCTGCGCTGCCAGGGAAGCGAGGCGAGATACTCGAGATAGCTCAAGCCGATCGTGAATTCCGCCGCCGCCGGATTGATGCGGGAGAGCGTCCCCAGCTCCCGATCGGCGAGCTGCTCCACCTCGACCGGCAACCGCGCAGCGGCCAGGCGCAGGCGCAGTTCGGGAATAGTCGGGTCCTGCTCTTCGTCGCCTGCCCCGTCTTTCCTGAAGAACTTCACCTGTCACCTCCGCGGAAAAGCCACTATTGCAAAATACAACGACGACAGCGTTCTTGCAACACCCGCTGTTATGACTGTTGATTCAACGACTTGCACGCCGGTAACTTCCTCGCGCCCGCTGTCGCGCAACGGTGCCGACTCGCCAGGGACCGCCGCGCGTCATCGTATCTCATTGATTGCATGGACTTTACTCTTCATCAGCGCCTCTGGCACGCCCCCTGCAAATAACTCTGGTGCAACCAATCGCGAGGAGGCGATGAATCATGAAGATCACCGAGAAGTTCGAACGAGTGATGATGGCCGCGGCGTTCGCCGAAGAAAACGAGCACGGTACCGCACGCGAACTCCTCACCGGGCAGCGTGAGGGCGAGCGTGCGGCCAAACGCCCCAGTCCGCGGCCGCAGCCGCGCCTGACGCTGCGGGCCGATTAGCGGGAACCGCAAGAGCTTCCCCGGACGAATCCACCATGAACAAGGTCATGCAGGTCATCGGGCGGGCGCAGCTGGCGCTCGAAGCCGCTGCGCTCGCCGAGCAGGGCGACCGCAGCGGCGCGCAGAGCCTGATGCGGAAGCATCGCCGCGTGCTGCTCGCCCTGCGGGGACTCGAAGGAGAGGCCCGCACGATGACCTACGCCCTGAACACCTGCCGGCGCATCGGCGCGGGCCTCGACGTCCTGTGCGTCGCGGACCGCGCCCTCCCCGAGAAGGAACTGCGCAGCGCCCTCGCCCCGTTTCTCGCGAGCCTCGCCGAGGCGGGAATACCCTTCCGGGCCTTCTCGAGCGCCGGCTGCATCAAGGAACAGATCGTCCGCTACACCCGGGCGCACCCCGAGGTCTCATTCGTCGTCGTCGAATCCGCCGGGGTACTCGACCGCGGCTGCGGCGCCGCCGACGAGCGGCGGCTCTCGCACCTCTGGAAGCGTTTGACCTGCCCGCTGGTAGTGGTCTCCGACCGGCAGGCCGCTGAAAATGGCCCATCTGCGGCGTCGCGCTTCACCCTTCGTCACTGCGGCGCACACCAGTGCGCCTCATTCCTCAAGGTTTGCGCGTCTTGCACCTGGACCATTTTGAGCAGCCTGCCCGTTAACCGTATTTCAACCTCCCGCTAGACAGCACCTCAAGGAGAAATGTATGGCCACGACAACCAGGAAAAAAGCCCTCGTCAGCGCGATCATCATGGGCGCGCTCTCGATCGGCCTGTACGCACTGCTCTTTCTCAAGCAGGATCTGGTGAACTCGAACTTCGGCAAGGGCGGTGCCTACGCGCTGCTGCCGATCGCGACAGCGTTCCTCTTCTCGTTCGTGCACGGCTCGTTCACCGGCAACTTCTGGACGGCCCTCGGCATCGAGGCCGCGAAAAGCAAGGGGGGCAAGTAGCATGCACGACGCCGTCGCGGTCGTTTCCCAATTCATCGATCTCTCGCTCTGGACCGTGCTCTACCTGTTCGCGATGGGCTTCGTCGGCGGGCTGGTCAGCGGCTTCATCGGCTCTGGCGGCGCCTTCGTGCTGACCCCGGGGATGATGAGCCTCGGCGTGCCGGGCCTGATGGCGGTCGCGAGCAACATGTGCCACAAGTTCCCCAAGGCGCTCGTCGGCGCGACGAAACGCGCCAAGTACGGCCAGGTCGACGTCAAGCTCGGGGTCGTGCTCGGCATCTCCGCCGAGGCCGGCGTGCTCTACGGCGCCAGCATCCAGGAGGGCATCAAGAAGGCCTACGGCGACGCCGGCTCGAACCTCTACGTCAGCACCGCGTTCGTCGTGATCCTGGCGATCGTCGGCGGCTTCGTGCTGCGCGACGCGATCAAGAGCTACCGCGCGGGCACCACGAACGACGAGGAGAAGCTCACGAAGATCGCCCGCTGGGTGCAGTCGGTCAACATCCCGTACACGATGGTCTACTTCAAGGCCCTCAACGCGCGCATCTCGGTGCTCTTCACGATCCCCCTCGGATTCGCCACCGGCATGCTCGCCGCGACGATCGCGGTCGGCGGCTTCATCGGCGTCCCCGCCATGATGTATGTGCTCGGCGCCCCCGGCCTGATGGCCTCGGCCACCGAACTGGTGATCGCCTTCGTGATGGGCGTCGGCGGCTCGTTCAAGTACGCGCTGCACGGCATGGTCGACATCCGGCTGGCGCTGATCATCCTCGCCGGCTCGCTCTTCGGCATCCAGCTCGGCGCGATCGGCACGACCTACGTGCGCCCCTACATGATCAAGCTCGTGATGGGCGTGATCATGGTGACGGTGCTCTTCAGCCGCGCGCTGATGCTGCCGGTCTACATGTCGCAGCTGCACCTGATCGGCGAGATGAGCCCCGCGACGAGCAAGCTGCTCTCGAACACGAGTTTCGCGATCATGATGTTCGCCCTCGGCCTCGGTGCCTTCATCGTCCTCAAGGCGATGTGGCAGGGCAAGCGCGAGGAGCGACTGCGCGAGAGCGCCGGCGCGCTGGCAGTGGAAAGAATCTAGCGTCATGGGCAAGTATCGCAAGATCCTGGTTTCGCTCGACGGCTCGGAGTCCGGGCGCAACGCGCTGATCCAGTCTTTCGCCCTGGCGCGCGACGAGAAGTGCTGGCTGACCGCGGCCACGGTCGTGCCGGGCATCGACGGCGATCTCGAACTGGTGGGCATCGGCGACGTGCGGGAGGCAATGCGCAAACCCGGCGAGATCATCCTGGCCGGGGCTCGGGCGCTCGCTGAAGCCGAGCGGTTGCCGCTGAAGACCGTGCTCGAGGAGGGCGAGGCCTGGGAGCGGATCGTGCACCTGGCCGACGACGAGCGCTGCGACCTGATCGTGATGGGCCGCCGCGGCCTGCGCCGGCTCGAGCGGGTGCTGATCGGCAGCGTCACGGCACGCGTCATCGGGCATACCGACCGCGATGTCCTCGTCGTCCCCCAGGGCACCGCGCTCTCCTTCAAGCGCATCCTGGTCGCCACCGACGGGTCGTCCACCAGCAACGCGGGTGCCGACCATGCGATCAACGTCGCGGCGTCGTACGGCGGGGAGTTGTTCGCCCTGTCGGTAGTCGACCTGCCGGACGAGGCTTACGCCGATGCCCCGAAAGTCGCCGATCAACTCCTCGCGAAAGCGAAGGGTTACGTCGCCGCCGTCAAGGCGAAGGCCGACGCCGCCGGCGTCCCCTGCACGGTCGTGACGCTCGAAGGCCCCGTCCACGAGGTGGTAACCCGGATCGCCCGCGAGCGGGAGGTCGGGATGATCGTCACCGGTTCTCACGGCCGCACCGGCCTGAGCCGCCTGCTCATGGGGAGCGTCGCGGAGAAGGTGATCGGCTACGCCCTCTGTCCGGTCCTGGTCGTCAAAGAGTAGCCGGTCCCCCGCCGGCAGTTCAGCCATCTGCCGTGCGCACGAGCGTGCGCACGAGCGTGCGCACGGTCCTTGACTTCCGCACCCGGCGGTTGGAAACTGATCCCATCGGCGCGTGCATTGCACTGGCGGGAGGCCGGGCACCTGGCGTCACGCTTCCTCGCCGCCGGAGCGCAACTCAGGGCTGACCAATCGGGACACGGAGGAGATATGACGCAGGTCGGCAGCGCCCTCGGGAGTGACCCGGGAATTGCCGGCGACGCAGCCAGCAAGCGCCTGCACGAGTGCGAGCAGACGCTGCGCGATGTCCAGCAGCTCGCCCGGATCGGCAGCTGGCGCTGCAGCCTGCCCGACGGCAGCCTCTGGTGGTCTGAAGAGACATATCGCATCTTCGACATCGACCCGGCGGACGGCCCACCGACGCTGGAATTCCTGTTCTCCCGAATTCATCCCGACAATCGCGCAACTTTCATGGGTCAGGTCGCTGCCCGCGAGCCGCACCGCTCCGACTACCGGATCGTGCTGCCCGACGGGACGGTGAAGCACATCCACGAGGAAGTCAGAGTCGAGCGCGACGTGCAGGGGACGCCGGTGCGCATGTACGGCACGGCCCAGGACGTCACGGAGCGGCTGGAGGCGCTGGAGGCCCTGCGCAAGAGCGAGCGGCTGCTCCAGGCGATCTTCGACGCGGAGCCGGAGTGCGTCAAGCTGCTCGACCAGGACGCAAAGCTGATTCTGATGAACCGGGCGGGGCTGGACATGCTCGAGGCGGATTCCCTCGACCAGGTCAAGGGTCAATGCGTCTGCCCGCTGGTCACCTCCGAGTTCCGGCAGCAGTTCCTGGATTTCACCCAGCGGGTCTTCCGGGGCGAATCGGGAAACATCCTCTTCGAAATGGTCGGCGTGAAGGGGCGGCGGCTGTGGTTGGAGACGCATGCCGTCCCGCTGCGCGACGAGCGGGGCGAGACCACCGCGCTGCTGGGCATCACCCGGGACGTCACCGAATCGAGGCGGACCGAGGAGGCACTCCGGTCTTCGGAGGCCCGGTTCCGGGCCATCATCGAGAACGCGTCGGTGGGCATTCTGGTGGGAGATCTCGAGAGCATGCAGCTGCGTTACTCCAACCCGGAGATGCGCCGCATGCTGGGGTACACCGAACTGGAGATCCTCGCGCTCGACGCCGCGGATTTCGCCGTCCCGGAGGAACTGACTGATTCTCTCGTCGGGATCCAGGCCCATGCGGACGGGCGAACGCACGCCACCGAGAGGACTTTCATGCGCAAGGATGGGTCCCCCATCCGCGTGAGCATCAACAGCGTCCCCATCGAACTCGACGGCCGACCCGGCCTCGTGGGGTTCTTTTCGGACGTCACCGAGAAACGGCTGCTCGAGGCGGAGCGGCTCAAGGCGCAGAAACTCGAGTCCATCGGGACGCTCGCCGGCGGCATCGCCCACGACTTCAACAATCTGCTCCAGGGCGTCTTCGGCTTCATTTCGATGGCGAGGCTGACGATCGACCAGCGGGAGAAGTCGCTCGCGATGCTGGAACAGGCGGAGAAGGCGTTGCACCAGTCGGTGGGCCTCACCTCCCAGCTGCTGACGTTCTCAAAGGGCGGCAAGCCGGCCAGGAAGGTGGTCGATCTGCGGCCGACGATCGAGAACGCGGTGAAGTTCGCCTTGAGCGGTTCACCGGTCACCTACGGGCTATGCCTGAGCGACGACCTCTTTGCGGTCGACGCGGACGCGGGACAGATCGGCCAGGTGATCCAGAACATCGTGCTGAACGCGGAACAGTCGATGCCGCTCGGCGGGCGGATCGAGATCTCGGCGCGAAACGTCCCGGCGTCCCCCGTGGCCGGGCTCCCGCGTCCCGCAGCGGACGGCCTTGTGGAGATCTCGGTGCGCGATCAGGGGACCGGGATACCACCGGAGCACCTGCAGCGCGTGTTCGACCCCTATTTCACCACCAAGGAGCGCGGCAGCGGCCTGGGTCTCGCGACCTCCTATGCCATCGTCAGGAACCATGACGGCGTGATTGCTGTCCAGTCCGAACTCGGGAAGGGCTCGACCTTCACCGTTCGGCTGCCCGCCTCCCGCGGGACGCAGCAGGAGCCGGCGGCCGCCGCGGGGCCGGCCGCCCCCTGGAAGGGCCGGGTCCTGGTCATGGACGATGAGGTGATGGTTCGCACGGTGGCCGGGGAACTCCTGCACGCGCTGGGGCACGAGGCGAGCTTCGCGGCGGACGGCGAGGCGGCGATCGAACGCTACATGGCGGCGAGAGCGGCGGGAGAGCCCTTCGACGTCGTCATCCTGGACTTGACCGTCCGCGGCGGCATGGGCGGCGCCGAGGCCGTGCGCAGGCTGCTGGAAATCGATCCCGCGGCGAAGGTCATCGTCTCCAGCGGGTACTCCGACAGCGAGGCCGTCGCCGGTTTCCGGCATTACGGCTTCCGCGCCTTCCTGAACAAGCCCTACAACCTCGAGGCGCTGCGCCGGGCGCTGGACGACGCCCGGGAGTGACCGCGGTCCCGGCTACGGCTCGGGGATGATCAGCGGCACTTTCTGCAGCCGCTTGTAGTAGAAGTTCTGCCCGTAGAGCACCGCAACCGGGTTGTGGCCAGTGACGCGGTCCTTGCAGACCAGCGTGGTCACCGGCGCCCGCGAGTGTTTGGTGAAGAGCATGTCGTGGCCGACGCAGAGGCCGACGATGATGTTCATCTCGGTGCCGGCGCGGTTGCACAGCTCGGCCTGCGCGATCGGGTTGCAGGCCGGCTCGAAGGTGCCGGGGCGGATCTTCTCCTGCTCGGCGAGCCCCAGCCGCAGCTTGTCGATGCTGCCGGTCTTGCAGCAGACCGAAAGCGGCTCGAGCCCCTGCGCGACGAGGATCTTCGCCAGCTCGTCGGTCTCGGCGAGCAGCCCGATGCAGGTGGCGATGCCGATCTTGCGCCAGCCCATGATCTTCGCCAGCGCCACGGTGTCCTCGACGCGCGTCCAGCGGGCGGTCACCGTGCTGGTCCCCGGGGTCTTCTCGTAGCAGAGCCCCTCGACCTTCGCGGCGGCCTGCGCCAGGCGCGCGTCGTCGCCGTCGCCGAGATACGCCGAAAACGCCCCTTCGATCATCGCGGCGTTGGCGTTCACCGGGCAGCGCGGCGGCCGGGGCGGCGCGCTCTTCGGGTCGCCGCTCCAGCAGTTGGTCGTCCCGGTCTTCTGCCATACGGCGCTGCACTTGCTGCAAGCGGGTGGCGGTGTGTCGTTGCGATTTGTCATGATCGAATAGTAGCCGAAGATAGTCGAAATTTCACGCGGGAGGGCGTGAAGCCCTCCCCTACAGCCCATGATCCCGGCATCCGGATAATGTTCCCGGATACGGCCCGGCTGTACCGGCATCCGGATACTATTCCCGAAAACGGGCGGGCTGTAGGGGCGGGATTTATTCCCGCCCAAAATGTTGAACGGGTTCCGTTTCGGAGCGGGGGTCAGCCCCCTCCCAGGTGCTCGCGCACGAACTCCTCGCGGTACCAGTCCGTGACCGAATCGTTGAACATCGCCATGTCCAGCTGCTTGGTGTAGGCCGTGAGCTTCCCCATCGCCTCGAGCGTGCGCTCCAGATCCTCCCGGCGGTACTTGGCGGCCACCGCGCGCACGACGTCGTCGGTGACCTGCACCCGAAAGTCCATCTTCGCGAGGATCTCGCCGATCAGCCGCACCCGGCGCAGCCGCCGGTCGTGCACCGCGCCGCCGCCTTTGAAGAAGAAGCGGATGTAGTTGTCGTTGAGCTGATCGCCGACCCAGGCCTCGACCTGCGAGAAGTGGTAGCCGAGGCGGATCGAGAAGTTCATGTAGTTGGCGCCGATCAGCGCGAGGCTCTTTTCGGCGGTGCCGCGCAGCTCGGCCTCGGGAATGGTCGCCGTGTGCGCCATCATGCCGAGCAGGCCCCCGGCGTCGATCGCGCGCGGCTCCGGCCAGCTCATCCCCTTCATCCCTCTGAGGAAGGCGATGAACGGCACCGAGAGGACCGCCTCGGGGGTGACCTTCTTCTCGTGGCTGCCCAGTCCGCCGCCCATGTCGAGCAGGTGGATCGCCACCGGGATGCCGGCGCGCAGCGCGATCGCCTCGTCGCCGCCGTCGCCGCGGCCCTCGGCCAGATCGAACATCTCGGCCATCGCCTTTTCGTGGCAGAAACGCGTGATGTCGTGGATGGTGCGGCAGCTCTCGGGACGGAAGTCTTCCGCCTTCGGGTCCACCAGATGCAGCGGCGTGACGTGTTCGAGCCCCCGCCCGAGCGCCAGCAGCAGCGGCGTCCCCTCGAGCAACTCGCGGCGCTTCGTCGCGTGCCGCAGCAGTTCCTCGACGCGGCCCTCGTAGACGTTGCCATGATAGGCATCCACCGTGACTTCCGCGCCGGCGGCGAGCACGGCGGTCGCCGTCCCGGTGTCGAGCAGCGCAGGGATGCGGTACTCCCGCGCCAGCGACGCCAGGTGGCCGGCGGCCGATCCGACGTCAGTGACGAGCGCCGCCGCACGGGCGAGCGCCGCGGCCAGCCCGGTCCCGGTGGTCCGCGCGACGAGCACCGCGCCGGCCGGGAAGGCCGCAGCCTCCACGTCGGTGCGCACGATCGCGACCGGCCCGGCGGCAACGCCCTTGCAGGCCACGATTCCCTTGTCGATCAGGATGCGCCGTCCGGCCACGCGCCGCGGCATGGCCGCGGGTGCGGGAGCCGCCATCAGCTGCAGCGGTCGCGACTGCAGAATCCAGAGGCGGCCCTCCTTGCCCAACGCCCACTCGACGTCCTGCGGGCAGCCGAAGTGCTCTTCGAGGACCGCACCGTGATGCGCCAGTTCGGCGGCCTGGGCCGCGGTGAGACAGGGCGCGCCGCGTTCACCCTCCCCCACCGGCTCGCCGTGCACGCCGCCGCTCGCGAGCAGGACCTCGCGGGACAACTTCTCCGCGATGCGGCGTTCGACAATCCCGCCCGACGCGCGATCGACGATGATGACGTCGGCGGGAGCCGCGCCGTCGACAACACTCGTGCCAAGCCCCCAGACGCCGCTGATCACCATGACTTCGCGAACCGGGTCGAGCGGGTCGCGCGTGTAGAGCACCCCGCCGGCACGGGCCTCGACCATCCGCATTACGCCGACCGCCATCGCCATCTCCTCCTCCGCGAACCCCTTGGTCCGGTAGTAAAAGATCGCCCGCGGCGCGAAGAGACTCCCCACGACCTCTTTGTAGCGCCGCTCGACCTCCGCGGCGGGAACGTTGAGACAGCTCGAGTACTGACCGGCAAAGCTGAACTCCCCATCCTCCCAGACCGCGCTGCTGCGGACCGCCAGCCCGGCGCCGCCCGCGCTGCCCGCAAGCTCCGCCACCGCGTCCCCGATCGCCGCCGAGAGATCGGACGGTAACGGAGACGTCGCGATCAGCGCGCGAATCTCCGCGCTCGCCAGCTCGATCTCCGCCAGCGCGTCGATCTGCACCGTGGCGAGACGCTCGCGCACCCGCTCCATGATGCCGGCGTGGGACATGAAGCGCGCGAAGGCGGCGGCGGTGATGACAAACCCCTCGGGCACCGGCAGCGCGAGATCGGCGGCGAGGCGGCACAGGTGCGCCATCTTGCCGCCGGCCAGGTGCGCCGTCTCCCCGGTTATCTGCGCCAGACGAAGAATGGAGGGACCCTCGACATCGATACGCGGGCCGCGCAGCGCTGCCGTGATCTTCGCGTCGATTGCGGCGTGTGCGTCGACCAATCCGGGGTACCGCCCGTCGGCGAGGGACTGCAGGCTCTCGATCATCCGGCGCACGCCGCCGGAGAGGGACCCGAACGACGTGGTCAGGTAGGCGCGATCGAAGAGAAACTCCCCCGAGCGCTTCTCCTCGAGGTCGGCCATCGCCGCGAGCACGGCATTGTTCTGCTCGAGCAGGCGCCGGAACGCGTCCAGCTTGGCCCGGAAGTAGACCTGCGCCGAGTCTTGCGGACTATCTGGTTCCTTCCGCCGGAAGAGGTCGGTGAACTTCTTCATTTCCCGGGATTATAGAACTTGTGGCCTGTTCAAGGGAACTTACCGGTCCCGTGCGGGCTGCGGGGTCCTGACGCTGCGGACCTCCATCGTGTTTATGCCCCCCGAGCGGGTACTCACTCCGTTCCGCCGACGGAGACCTCCCCTCCGCGCCACCCCTTCGCGCATCCTGTTCTCGAGAAATGGCTCGAGCCTTATCTCCTCCGACTGTCAATACTATAGCGAATCTTTCCTGTGTTACCGCAGACCGTTGTTTTTCGTAGGGGAGAGGGTTTATTTTCTGCCGGCCGTTTACGGTGAACTGTCTTTAACTCGGGCGGGGATGAACCCCGCCCCTACGAACCGTTGTGCGTTTATCACAATATTTTCAATGTGTTATTAACATAGGCCCCCTGTAGTGTTAATCATCATCATGAATAAAGACATACATTCTATTGACATGATGACTTGGATTGTGAGTTCATAAGGTTATAATGAAAAATGTGTTGCAAACTGAAATGGTGATGATCTATCCTTATCGAGTCAATAAGGAGCGCAAAGGAGAGACCGTGAAATGACGGAGCCGCTGGCGACGAGAACCCAGATCGATCGGGAAAACCCGCAGAAGCTCTACCTCCAGCTCCACAACATCCTCAAAGGGAAGATGGAACGCCAGGAGTGGGCCGTCGACTCCCAGATTCCGACCGAGGAGGAGCTCTGCCGGCTCTTCGATGTCAGCAAGGCCACGGTCAGGATCGCGGTCGCCGACCTCGTGCGCGAGGGGTACCTGCGACGCCAGCAGGGGAAGGGGACGTTCGTCTGCAAGCGGGTCATCCCCGAGGGCCTCTCGATGCTCACGAGCTTCAAGGAGATCATGCTCGAAGCCGGCGTCGTCTTCGAGACGCGCGTGCTGGCCCAGACAGTCATGATGCTCACCGACGAACTGGAGCTCAAGCTCGACGTTGCGGAGAACAAGCACATCATCTACCTGAAGCGGGTGCGGCTCGTCGGCGAGGAGCCGGTCCTGCTCCAGGAGTCGTATCTCCCGCATGCGGTCTGCCCGGCGCTGCTCGCCGAGGAGCTCGAAAAACAGTCCATCCTCGAGCTGCTCGAAGAGCGCTGCGGGGTCCGCGTCACCCGCGTGCGCGACTACATCGAAGTGGTCGCGCTCGGCGAGGAGGAGGCGGCGATCCTCGGCCTGGCCGCCGGCTCTCCGGCGCTGCTGCTGGAGCAGTACTTCTACGCCGGCGACGCGCAGGTGATGTACACTCGATCCCTCAAGCGGCCGGAGCGATTCCGGTTTGTCATCGAGCTCGAGCGCAAGTGATCCGACTCAGCGGAGGAGACCAGCCAATGACAGCCCCATCGACGGTCCGTGAGATCATGGTGGACGTTTTCGAATACCCCCACATCCCCTACTGGTTCACGCTGCGCCAGGCCGCGGGGATCGTCCGCAACACGCTGCTCGGCCAGGAGAAGCCCGTGCACCCGCTCGTGGTCCTGGTCTTCGACGAGAAGTACAACCTCGTCGGCATGGCCAACCTGCGCGAAATCATGAAGGGGCTCGAGCCGCTCTGGGCCGGGGGGGCGACCGCCGCTGCTCGGGTGGACCGACCCGGGGAAAAACCGGCCTCGGAAGCCCCGGTCGCCACGGTCATGCGGCCCACGTCGGCATTCGTCGAACCCGGGTCGAGCGTCGCGGACGCTGCCCGGATCATCGTGGAGCACGGTCTGGAGCTGGTCCCCGTGCTCGAGGACCGCAAGAAACTCATCGGCGTCGTGCGGTGGCAGGAGGTCTTTCAAGAGTGTTCGCGCGCGGCCCTCGGGGGGTAACGCGGTGAGTGTCCACCAGCGCTTCTTCGCCGGCTTCGTGCTGGCGCTCGCCGGCGGCGCGCTCGTCGGGGTGATCGCCACCGCGGGGCTCGGCCAGGCCGGGGCCTCCGCCGCCGCCGGCGTCCTCGGCGTGCTGCTGGCGGCCGGGATCGCCGCCGCGCACTACCTCGCACGCCGCATCAGCGCCCCCCTGCGCGAACTCGAAGAGGCGATGCACCGCGTCGCGCAGGGCGATTTCTCCGCGAGCGCCCCCGGCCCCACCCACGATGCCGAAATCGCCTCGCTGAGCGCATCGTTCACCCAGATGCGCGACAACCTGAAGGACACCATGATCTCGCTGGAGCTGGCCGTCGAGAACCTGCACGACAAACAGGAGCAGCTCGTCGAGGTCGAGAAGCTCGCTTCTCTCGGACGGGTTGCCGCGGGAGTCGCCCACGAGATCAACAACCCGCTGGCGGTCATCAACGAAAAGGCCGGTCTGCTTCAGGACTTTCTCGAGGTTTCCGGCGATTTCAAACACCGTGAGCGTTTCGGGGCGCTCCTCGAGGGGATTACGGACAGCGTCAAGCGCTGCCGCACGATCACGCACCGCCTGCTCGGGTTCGCGCGGCGCGTCGAAGTCACCGTCGAGCCGCTCGACCTCAATGACGTCGTGCGCCGCGTGTGCGAGTACCTCGAGGCCGACCGCGCCGCAAAGGGTGTGGCCTTCGAGCTCCGCCCCGCCGAGGGCCTGCCGACCGTGCACACCGACCGCGTCGAGTTCGAACAGGTCCTGATCAACATCGTCAAGAACGCGATCGACGCCCTCCCCGCCGGCGGCACGGTCGTCCTCACGACCCGCGCCAAGAACCAGCGGTGGCTCCAGGTCGTGATCGCCGACACCGGCCCGGGAATACCCGCGGACCAACTCAAGCGCCTCTTCGAACCGTTCTTCACGACCAAGGAGAAGGGGAAGGGCACCGGTCTTGGCCTGTTCGTGTCCCACGGGATCATGAAGAAGCTCGGCGGGCGGATTCTCGTCGAAAGCGCCGTGGGCGTCGGGACCAATTTTACGCTGGAGCTGCCCGTGCGGCACGTCACGCAGGAGATCGCCAGTGCCTAAAGCCAGGGTGCTGCTGATCGACGACGAGCGGGAATTCGCCGCCACGCTCACCGAGCGGCTCGGCCTGCGCGGCTACGAGGCGAGCGCCGCGTTCACCGCCGAGGAGGCGATCGCCGCCGTGGCGGCGTCGGCGCCCGATGTCGTCCTGCTCGATCTGAACCTCCCCGGTGTCCGCGGCGTCGAGCTGCTGATGACGCTGCGGCAGCTGCTGCCGCAGGGCGAGATCATCCTGCTCTCCGGCCACCTCGATCTGGCCGAGAAGATCGAGGGCGTGCGGCTCGACGCGTTCGGCCTGCTGCTCAAACCGGTCGTGATGTCGGAGCTGACCGCCAAGATCGACGCCGCCCAGGCGAAACGGAGGACGCATGCCGCCCGCTGACGACGCTTCGGTCGAGCGCGCCCTGCGCGCGTTCGCCGCCGCGACCATCGGACTCGCGGTTCACGAGCTCAACAACCGCCTGGCCGTCATGCGCGAGACGGTCGGCCTGATGGAGGACCTGGCGCGCGCCGGCAAGAGCGGCGCAGCGGGCACCGCGCGGGCGCACGGCTCCCTCGACGACCAGGTCGGGCGGGCGCTGAACATCGTCGGGACGCTCGCGAGGCTCGGCAGCGCGCTCGGGGCCGCCGGGGAAGGCTTCGATGCCGGCGCGGCGATCGGGGATCTCCTCGGGCTCAGCGAGCGCTGGGCGCGCCAGCATTCGCTGCGTCTGGTGGCCGACGTCGCCGGCAATCTGCCGCGCGCCGGCGGCGACCCGGCCTACTTTCTCTGCCTCGCGCACCGACTGCTCGTCGCGTGCGCTGCAAGCCAGCGCGCCGGCGGCGGCGTACTTCTCAGGGCCGCGCGCGACGGCGCCGGCATCCGCCTCAGTCTGCACCCGGCGGGCGAGCGCCTTGAAAGCGCCGCGGCGCCCGCAAACGATGATGAGCTGATCAACCGCGAATTGGCCCGCCGACTCGGGGCCGAATTGCTATTTCAAGGGGGTGGCGGACCGACACTCAGGCTGGCCGCGATTCACTAACGATCCATCAACCACTCTCGATGGGCAAACGCCCTCAGGGAGGGCAGGCGGAGACGGCTTCGAGCGTTGCCGGCTGCTGGACGAGGGAGGGGCCCATGTTCGGAAAGAAACAGATCAAAGTGCTGCTCGTGGACGACGAGGTGGAGTTCGTCACCACGCTCGGCGAGCGGCTGCGCCTGCGGGAGCTCATCGTCGATACCGTGTTCGACGGGACGCAGGCGCTGGCGTTCATCAAGAAGACCGAGCCGGACGTCATCGTGCTGGATCTCAAGATGCCGGGCCTGCACGGGATCGACGTGCTGCGCGAGATCAAGAAGACCCGCCCGAAGATCCAGGTGATCATCCTCACCGGGCACGGCACCGACCAGGACGAGGCCGAGGCGCGCAAACTCGGCGGCTTCGACTTTCTGCGCAAGCCCGCCGAGATCGACCTGCTGGTGCGCAAGATCAAGGAGGCCTTTCAGGAAAAGGTCGAACGGGTGATGTCGGCCATCGCGTTCGCCGAGGGCGGCGACATCGACGATGCGAAAAAGATCTTCAACAAGGAAGAGTAGGGAGAAGCGGATGATGCTCACGAAGACGGTTTCCATGGCATTGTTCGACCGGCGCCTCTGGCTGGCGCTTTCCCTGGTTCTTGCGGTGCTGTTCTGCGCCGCGGCCCTGCCGGCCCTGGCCGCCGAGCACGGCGCCGACGCGGCGGCGGCGGTCCCGGCGGCGGCCGCGGCCAGCACCACGCCCTGGTGGGTCTGGCCGCTCTCGCTCTTCGTCGTGAGCTTCGCGCTCGGCGTCGTCGCGGTCCTCGGCGGCGTCGGCGGCGGCGTGCTCTACGTCCCGATCGTCAGCGGCTTCTTCCCCTTTCACCTGGACTTCGTCCGGGGCGCGGGGCTGCTCGTCGCCCTCGCGGGCGCCCTCGCCGCCGGTCCCGGTCTGCTGAAGAAGGGGATGGCGGATTTGCGCCTCTCGATCCCCGTGGCTTTGATCGCCTCCTCCAGCGCCATCGTCGGCGCGATGGTCGGCCTCGCGCTGCCGGGGAACGTCATCCAGACCGCGCTCGGCGCGACGATCCTGGCGATCGTCTTCATCATGTTCATCGCGAAGAAGTCCGAGTTCCCCAACGTGCCGAAAGCCGACGCCCTGTCGACCGCGCTGCGGATCAACGGCATCTACCACGAGGCCACCACGGGCCAGAACATCGACTGGAAGATCCACCGCACCCCCCAGGGCCTGGTGACCTTCATCCTGATCGGCTTCATGGCCGGGATGTTCGGGCTCGGCGCCGGCTGGGCCAATGTGCCGGTGCTCAACCTGATGATGGGCGCCCCGCTCAAGGTCTCGGTGGCCACCAGCAAGTTCCTGCTCTCGATCACCGACACTTCCGCGGCCTGGATCTACGTGAACAACGGCGCCGTGCTGCCGATGATGCTCGCGCCCTCGATCATCGGGATCATGCTCGGCTCGGTGGTGGGGGTCAACCTGCTGGCCAAGAGCAAGCCGGCGATGATCCGCTGGATGGTCATCGGGCTGCTGTCCTTCGCCGGCCTGCGCGCGCTGCTCAAGGGCCTGGGCATCTGGAACTAACACGGGAGGGGATGAACCCCTCCCCTACAATCCTCACCGGAGACACGCGCGGTCCGGAAAACTGACAGCGAACCGGGCGGGGGGATGAACCCCTCCCCGACAATCCTCACCGGGGACACCGTAGGGGCGGGATTAAGTCCCGCCCGGAATCATGAACCGAGACGTTTGAGGAGTTGACGAGAAGGAACAAAAGGAGAGACACAATGGAAGGGAAAGTAAAAGCCACCGCCGAGCAGGTCGCCTATGCGAAGCTGCTCGATTTGGGAATGAAGGTCGGGCTCCTGGCGCTCGTGGTGACCTTCGCGATCTACCTCACCGGAATCCTGCCGCACCACACTCCGGTGAACGACCTGCCGAAGTACTGGAAGATGCCGGTCAAACAGTACCTGCTCGAGACAAAAATCGACCGGCACGCCGAGGAGTACGCCCAGATCCCCGCCGAACCGCCGGAACTTCGGGAGAAGTACATCCACGACAC
>JANOHV010000068.1:0-2523 GCA_031406795.1 Candidatus Rokuibacteriota bacterium | reverse complement strand
CGGCGGGGAGCGAGCGGCACTCGGGCACCGTCGCGGCGAGGTCCGTCAGATCGTGCGCTCCCCAGTGCGGGATGCGCCTGGTCAGCCGCGTCAGTTCGGCATCGGGAAGTCCGTGCGCCTTGCCGACCTCCCGCACCGCTGCGCGCGGCCCGAACGTCACGTGCGTCGAGATCATCGCGACGCGCTCGGCGCCGAAGCGCTCGTAGACCCACGCCAGCAGCCGGTCGCGGTCCTTCCACGAGAAGTCAAGGTCGATGTCCGGCGGCGAGGAGCGCTCGGGGTTGAGAAAGCGCTCGAAGAACAGCCCGTGCGCGAGCGGGTCCACGTGCGTCAGCCCGAGGCAGTGCGAGACGAGGCTGTTGGCCGCCGAGCCGCGGCCGAGCGTCCGCAGGCCCCACGCGCGCGCCTGGGCGGCGATCTCGTCGACGACGAGAAAGTACGGGGAGAACCCCTTCTCCTCGATGATCGAGAGCTCGTAGCGCAGGCGCTCCACAGCCTCGCTCGAGATCGGGCGATAGCGCTGCCGCAGCCCCTCGAAGCTTTTCTGCCAGAGCAGCGAGAACGGCGTCTCGCCGGGGGGCAGGTGCGCCACCGGGAAATGCCAGCTCTCGAAGCCGATCGGGCAGGCGCACTCCTCGGCAAGGCGCGCCGCCGCTTTGATCGCCTCGGGCAGGTGCGCGAACAGCGCGGCCATTTCGGCGGGCGAGTTCAGGAAGTGCGCCGCGTGGGCGCGTGGCCTGGTGGACCAGACGGTGCCGTTCTCGCCGATGGCGCGCAGCACGCGGTGCGTTGCGAAGCCGGCGGGTACCGCGAAGCGTACAGCGTTCGTTGCGACGACCGGCAGGCCCAGGGCGCGGCACGCGGCGAGCGTCTCCCGGCAGCGCGCCGCCGAGGAGGCATCGCCGGTGTAGGGCAGTTCGCCGAAGAGCGTCCCGGCCGGCAGCCGCCGAGCAAGCGCGTGCAACAGCGCGGGCGCAGCGGCGAGCACGACGACGGAGCCGGCCTCGGCGGCAATGCCCTCGACGAGGTGTGCCATTTCCGCGAGAGTCGGTGGGCACGGGCTACTCGGGAGGGGATGAACCCCTCCCCTACGATGGTGGCCCGAGTCGTTCGTAGGGGCGGGGTTGTCCCCCGCCCGCCCGCCGTTGTCGACTTCCTTCGTCCACTGCAGATGCCTTTCTGTCACGATCCGGCAGAGCGCCGGATAGCCCGCCCGGCCGCGCGCGAGCACGACGGCGCGGGCGCCGTCCGCGCTCCCGCCGTCGATCTGCGCACCGAGCAGCGGCGCGATCCCGGCCGCCTTCGCTGCCGTGCAGAACGGGACCGCGCCGTAGAGCCCGTTCGTGTCGGTCAGCGCGAGTGCGGTGTAACCGAGTTCCCGCGCGCGCTCGACGAGCGCCGCCGGCGTGTCGACGCCGTCGTGGAACGAAAAACAGGAATGGACGTGCAGGTGCGTGAACGGTGCCATGGAGGCAACGACATCGTGCGGTCACCCTCTCCCGAGCGTACGCGCGGGAGAGGGGCCGGGTGAGGGGCTACCGGTGGTCGGCGAGAAGCGCGGACAGATCGTGCGCATTTCCCGCCGGCCGCAGTCTACTTTGTCGGAAGTTCGAACGAGCCGGTCCGGAGCTTCCCCGCGCGCCGGTAGACGCTGAGAACCGCGCCCGCGCCCGTGGTGGCGGATCTTACGAGCTTCAGGGACGCCGGGACGGTGCCGCTTCCGAACAGCCGTTTGCCGGTGCCCAGCAGCACCGGGAACACCAGCAGCCGGTACTCGTCGATGAGGTCGTTCTTAATCAGCGTCTGCGCGAGGTCGCCGCTGCCGTGGACTTGCAGCTCGCCCGGGAAACGCTCCTTGATGTCGACGACCTCTTTCGCGGCGTCCCGAACCAGCTCGGTCCTGTTCCAGTCGAACGAGGTGCGCGTCCGCGAGGCCACGAACTTCGGCAGCGCATTCAGTTTGCCGGCTATCGGGTCGTCGGGGTCGGTGACTTTCGGCCAATAGCCGGCAAAGATCTCGTAGGTCGTCAGCCCGAGCAGGAACGCGTCCGCCTTCGAGAAGATGTCGACCATGATCTTCCCCATGTCGGCGTCCGCCAGCGGAAAGACCCAGCCGCCGTACGGGAAGCCGCCGCTGGTGTCCTCCTTCGGACCACCGGGGGCCTGCATGACGCCGTCGACGGTCAAAAACGTGGTAATCGTCAGCTCGCCCATGGCCCGATCAGGCCTTGTTCGTGCAGTTGAACATCCAGCGAATGCCGAAGCGGTCGGCGAGGCTGCCGAAATACCCGCCCCAGAACATCTCCTGGAGCGGCATTTCCACGGTACCGCCGGCCGAAAGCGCCTTGAAGAGGCGGTCGGTTTCGCCACGGGTGTCCGGCTCGAGGTTGATGTACACGTTGTTGCCCGCCGTCACGGTGAAGCCCATGGATTCCGGGGCATCGGTTCCCATGAGCACGTGCCCGGCCAGGATCGGCAATTCAACGTGCATGACCAGGTTCTTGTCGGCCTCCGGCAGCGGCG
>JANOHV010000186.1:0-1606 GCA_031406795.1 Candidatus Rokuibacteriota bacterium | reverse complement strand
TTGGTCTCACGACCGCGCTTGAGCTGGCGGGCCACGCTCTCCTTCTCGTCAATGAAGAGGCCGACGATCTGGATGACGGGCTGGCGGAAATGGATGGCGAGCGGCGTGCCGTAGTACTCGCGCCACAGCTGCGTCATTTTCTCATAAAGCATCTTCAGGCACTCGACCTGCACCGTGGTGCGGGGGAAGCCGTCGAGGATGGCGCCGTCGCGGTATTCGGGCTTGAGGAGCTGGCGGAGGAGGACGGCGAGCACCTCACGGTCGCCGATCATGTGGCCGGAGTCCTTCACGCGCTTCATTTCCGGCGTGTCGAGCAGGGAGCTCATCACGATGGGCGGGCAGGTGAGGCCGCGGGTGCGCGAGATGAAGCCGGTCTGCGTGCCCTTGCCGGCGCCCGGCGCGCCACCGAGGAGAATGATCTCCTTGGGGAAGCGGAGGTGCTCGCGGCCGAAGTGCGCCTCCAAGTCCTCCCAGATGGGTTTGAAGATCACCTGGGCGTCCTTGATCTCAAGGTCGGGCGGGGTGCCGGGAGGAGTGGATTTGCCGTTGGGTTGGTCCATGCGGGAGGGCTGCAAATAAAGGGCGCCGCCCGCCCGAGGCGACATAAATTGCCGGGGGTCGGACGGTCCGGAAGGGGTGGGGTAGGGCGCCCGGCTGTAGGGCTGGATCGCTGATCCAGCATGATTGGAAATGGAGGGCCGACCGGCCTAGGTCGGGCAGGAGCCCGACCCTCCAGCGGCAAGCCGGCGGGATCGGCGATCCCGCCCTACAATTTTCTTTTGATCACCTGCGGGGCGGTCTCCATCTGGCCGCGGGTGACGCCGAGCTGGTTGATGAGCTTGAACTCGCGCCACAGTTCCGCGCCGGAAATCTCGCCGCGCAGGAGCTGCCGGTAACGGCCGACCGTGCGCGAGAGTTCGTCGCCATCCTCGTTGAGGAACTCGATGCGGAAGGAGCGGGCACCGAGCGCGAGCAGGCGGTCGGCGAACTCGGCGCCGGTCTGCGCGCGGGAGTTGTAAACCGTATTGCGGCAGCCGGCGTCGGCCTTGAGCGGATGCTCGGCGCCGACGCGGTCGCGCAGGCGGACGTCGTGCGTGTCGCAGGGGCGGCCGCAGTTCCTGTAGTCGGTGCCGGTGGAGAGGAACGCGCAGAACACGCAGTGCTCCATATGAAACATCGGCATGTGCTGGTGCAGGGTGATGTCGAACCACGCGGGCGGCGCGGATTGGAGGAGGGCTTCGAGTTGGGCGACGTTGAGATCGTAGGACGCGGTGACGCGTTCGAGGCCGTAGCGTTCGAGGAAATAGGCGGCGGTGACCGGATTGGCGACGTTGAGGGAAAAATCTCCGCGACGGCGTTTGCCGGCGAAGAATTTCAAGTGGTCGTAATTGCGGACGAGATAACCATCGGCTTCGCAGGAGAGTACTTGTTGGAGAATCCAGTCTTCGCCGGGTTTGAAAATGCGGGGAGCGGCGACCCAGATGGAAGGTGGGGTCTGGGGTCCAGGGTTTTGGGTCTGGGATTTCTGGTCTGGGTTCTGGGGTTCGGCCGCTTGGAGTTCGCGGAAGCGGGCGACGGCGGCGCGGTATTTTTTCGGATCTTCAAA
>JANOHV010000106.1:0-5021 GCA_031406795.1 Candidatus Rokuibacteriota bacterium | reverse complement strand
CTGGATCTACAACGGCGACAACTTCTATTACAAGGAAGCGGGCGAAGGCTTCCTCTACATCCCCTACCAGTACGCCTACAACAACTACTACTGCAATTTCGGCAAGGTGAAGGGCCGCAGCGACAATCCCGGCGGCTGGCCTCTCGAGGCGTGCTACATGAGCCAGGACGCGCCCTGGAGCTCCACGAAGTGGTACACGTTCGATGTCCAGTGGGACGGTTCGACCATCACCCTGAGTGTCGACGGCGTGGTCAGGCACTCCGGACAGCTCGACCCCGCCCGCAGGAACCTCGTCGCCGGCCTCGGTTGGCCGCCGGCTGAGCACGATGGCGTCATCGGCATGGAGTTCCGCAACTGGAGCTTCAAGAAGCTGTAGGTATTAACGGTTTTCTTTCTCGCCGAACGCCGAACCGGAATCCGGTTCGGCGTTCGCGCGTCATTCTGTTTGACATCGTGCCTGAAAACGACAAGAATCGCCGCATTTGAGCGCGAAAATCGAGGAATTCCGCCAACGGGATGATTTCGGCCCGTTCGACTCCAACGTCCAGTTCGTCGAGAAGACCGGCGTACTTTCACGCCGGGCGAAAATCCTCGAGATCGGCTGCGGCAAGGGACGGCTCCTGAACCATTTCTTCCGGCAGGGCTGCGACATCCGCGGCGTCGAACTCAATCGGGATTACATCGCCGCCAGCCGGGAACTCTTCGGCGAGCTGCCCGTGAGCGCGGTCGACTCCGAGAGACTGCCGGCCGAGGACGAGTCGCTGGATGTCGTCATGAGCTTCGACGTGTTCGAGCATCTTCCCGACACCGACGGGCATCTGCGCGAAGTACACAGGGTCCTGAAGCCCGGGGGGGTGTACCTCATGCAGACCCCGAACAAATGGACCAACGCGGTCTTCGAGACCTTCCGCTGGAAGAGTTTCACCGCCTGGAAGGTCCAGCACTGCTCGCTGCACAACTTCTGGGAGCTGCGAAGGCGGTGCGAGAAGCACGGTTTCAGTGTGCAGTTCTACGACATACCCCTCGTCAATGATTTCTTCCGCTTCAAGGTCGAGGCGTATCTCGGAAAGATCGGCTTGCTGCTCATCCGGGTGATCAATCCCGACGCCCTGCCGCTGCCAATGCGAACCAACTTCTTCATCGCGGCCAGGAAGGAAGGCCGGGGCCTCTGAACGCGCGGCTGGGCTGCTCCCCGGCGCTCGCCGCCAGCGTCCTGGTCGCCCTGGGGCTGATGATCGCGGCCTGGTTCATCCCTGACCTGTTGGGGATCAGCCTGCTGCTCCCCGTCGGCCGCGACGTCGTCCTCTGGACGGCGCGGTCGCAGGTGCTCGCCGTTGCCGGATCTCTCCTCTGGGCACTGTCCGGCTGGTTCGCCTGGCGCAGCCTGAGAAACCGCGCCCGTCCCGGGACTGCCGATGCGCTGCTGGCGCCGCTCACGTTGCTGCCGCTCTCGCTCGCCGGTTTTCTGCTGAGACCGTTGATTCCTCAGGCGGCTGCCGCAAACCTGCTCTTCTTCCTGCCGGTCCTGCTGACGTCCATCTCGCTTTTCCGGTGGGTGCAGAAGGTCGATTCGAGCGGGAGCGGTGCTGCGTCTCCTGCGCGAGGCGTCTGGGCGATCGGGCTCGGCTTCTGGCTGTTCTATGCATTGATCGGCTGGTATTTCACGATCTCCATGGTCAAACCCCCGGGAGACACGGGACACTATATTGCGCAGGCGGAGAGCCTCTACCGGGATCACGACCTCGATCTTCGCAACAACTTCGGGGTCAGGGCCGAAAAGAGGCCCAAGTTCTGGCACATCAGTCAATTTTCGCAAGATGGCCACCTGTATTCCTGGCATTCATCCGGATTGCCGCTGCTGCTGGCGCCATTCGTCCCGGGCGGCGCTCCGGCGCGGCATCTCATCCTCGGAATGTTTGCCGGATTGTGCTGCGCCGGACTCTGGGTGCTGTGCCGACTTTTCGGCGCGAAGACGCACTGGTCCTTGACGGCGCTGCTCCTGTTCGCCTTGAGCCGGTATTGGGGGTATTACTCGTCGCTCACCCTGCCCGAAGTCGGCGGCGCGGCGCTGACGACCTGGGGGCTGGTCGCGATTCTGCGGCAGAGAAGCCTTCCCGGGGGGTCAAGCTGGATCTGTGTGGCCTGCTGCGCCTATCTGCCGTGGTTGCACACACGATTCATCCCGGTCAGCATGGCGCTCGTCGGCCTGTTTGTTCTGTTCGGTCTGCTGCAGCGGGACCCCTGGCGGCCCGCCCTGTTCCGGCTCGGTGTCGTGACGGTTGCCTACGGCGCGGCGATGGCCGTCTTCGTCGCCGTGCAGGTAAGCATGTTCGTCGGCGGGTTGCCCCTGCCCGCCGGCCTCCTCGTCGCGTATCCGCTCGGCTGGTGGTACGCCCTGGCGCACCGTCTCGGGTTGCTGTCGGTTCTGCCGCTCTTCGCGGGAATGCTCGGAGCGGCGGTCTGGATCCTGTTCCGCGATCCCCCCAACCGTCGGGGCGCGGTCACGATCCTGCTGCTGACCGGCGTCGCGATCGCCACGTCTTCCGCCACACCGTTCTGGTTTGGCGGGGCGAGTTATCCCGGACGCTATCTGGTGGTGGTCGCGCCGTTATTTGTCCCCTGCCTGGCGCGTGTTCTCGGGACGGCGCAACCCGTCGCACGGTGGTGGGTGATCTTTCTTGGCTTGATCCCCTGTTTTCAGTTCGCGCTGGTGCTCCTCGGGCTGCCGGAACTGGGCGACCTGAGCCTGATATTCGATCATCAAAACGGTTTGATGGAATATCTCGCCCCGGGCGACTACAGCGCGCTGCAGCCCTTCGCTGTCGTACTGCTCGGCGGCACCGGGCTGTTGCCCTTCCTCGACGCCGGCCGGCGGAAGCTGATGCTCGGGGTGACGGCGGCGATGATCCTGTATGCCGTGACCACGAGCGATGTCGCCTACAGCGGGAGATTTCTGAAGTTTCAGGTAGAAATCAACGCTCGCCGGCTCGCCGAACTCGGCTCGCGACTCGAACAGGCCCGGATTCGGACCTTGGGCGACTCGTCAGGACTGGACCTTTTCCAGGTGAGCAACCGCTTCAACCGGGACAAATTGCCCGCCGCCATCGACCAGAGCGCGGCGCCGGCCGAAAGCAACGATTGGGCGGGCCGGGGCTATCGCTGGGCGACCCTGATGCCGCCGTTCGACGCCGGCGCCGGCTGGCGCGCCTGTCGTCTGAAAGGTCGCCTGGCGGGCGGCGCGAGGGCTCATTGGGCCGTGCGCGAGGGCACGGACACGCTCTTCGAAGCACCGCTGGTGGCGGGTCCGGATGGCGCCTTCGACGTCACCACCACGTTCCTCTGCCGCGGGCGCGGGCGGGTCGTCGTTGCCGTGCGCTTCGAAGCGGATCGCGGCAGCCTGCTGAACCCGGGCGTCGCCTGGACGCCGTTCTCGCGGGAACTCCTGGAAACGGCCGGCTTCCGCTTGTAGGGGTGTTTTCTCTTCCTACTTTCCGGGGTGTCGGGGTAACTGTCGCTATTTCATGCCGACGAGTGATTCTTCTGGCATTTCTACGTTAAATATAGTATCATCGCCAATAATAACGTTGATACCAATACGTACAGAGGTGAAAATGAGTCATACAAGCGGCCGTCCACCGAAGTTCAATGAACCGCGGCGACCGATCACCGTCACCCTGCCGGATCGCATCCTGCGGCAATTGGACGCCATGGGCGACGACAGGGCTCAGGCCATCGTCAAGGTGACGGAGGCCGTCGTGGGTCGCAATCCGGCCGGTCCGAAGCAGGTGGACCTGGTGGAGGTTTCGCCGGGAGTCGCCGTCATCATCGTCGGCCCGTGCGCGAGCCTGCGCCGAATCGAATGGCTCCGTTTGGTGGAAACGGCGCCGGGACGCAACCTGTTGATCATTCCTTCAGGCACGGCTGTCGACTCGCTCGAGATCGCGATTCTGGACTTGCTGGAAAACTCCCCCTCTCTCCACCACGAGGAGCGTCCGTTGCTTGATGAACTGCGTTGCAGGCTCAGATCCCTCCGTCGCGAGCAGCGCATCTCCAAAGCCGAAATCATCTTCTTCGACACACGAAATCTCGACCAGCACGCCGAGAAGACGAAAGAAACTACCTGCTAGTCGAACCATTCCCCCAGTTTACAACCCAGAGGAGGAAGCACTTTGAGAATGCGGATTCACGATTGCAGGAAGAATGCCCGGTGACAAGATGATGAGACAGGCCGCTCATCTGTTCCTCGGCAGCGCGCTGCTTTTCCTTGCGGCGTGCAGCGACAGCACCGGTTCGGACGCCAGCAACTCCCTCACGGTGTCCCCGGGAGCCAATCTGCGGGTTGAAGTCACCAAGCCGGGGAAGTTGTCCTTCACCGTCAAAGGCATCGACATGGACCCTGACAAGGACAGCCAGCCGATCGTCTATTTCTACGACAGCAGGGGTTTCGGCGGCGGCCGCACCACCGGCGGCTTCCAGGGCGATCTGCGCAACTACAAGCTGAAGGTCTTCGACGTGAATGGGGACCTGATGGGTGACGAGTTCGAGAGGTATGGCTACGAGTGGAACGCCGGCGACAGCGTTGCTGTCACCATCGAATGGACCGCCTCCTCCATCACCGCCAGGGTCGGCGGGGCGGTCGCGGTGAAGAACGGCGCCATCCCGAGCAACTTCACGATCGGGGTCGGTTACCCCCCCACCGCCCGCAACGGTTGGGACGGCGCAGCCTACACGAACATCAACTGGCCATAGGGGTCGGTTGTCGGACGCCGAAAAAGGCTTTCACCATTGACGGCACAACGAACATGAGGGGGAAATGAATGGCACGATCGAATAGTGGTGTTTTTGCCGGCATCTCGCTGAGCGCTCTGGTTCTTGCGGGAGGCCTGGCGGTCTTTTCCGGCTGCAGCAGCAGCGAGGAAACGTTCACCGTCAAGAAGGAGGGGGACCGGATGGAGGTCAACCTCGGCACGACCGGCCCGGCGAGCTTCCACTTCGAGGTGAAGGGCTTCGTCGACACCTTC
>JANOHV010000130.1:0-7736 GCA_031406795.1 Candidatus Rokuibacteriota bacterium | reverse complement strand
CCCTCAGGCACCCGCTGCCGCGTTCTTGCACCCCTCTCGCAACCCGGATCAGCCCCGTAGCCGTACGGTTGGGCCCGTGGGTGCCACCATTGCTCGCCGAGCCGCCTCGGGAGACCGACGGACTTTGACGTAGCCGTGCGGTTCTCATCCGGTCCGTAAGGCCGCAGCGACTGTCATGAGCTGAGGGTTAGTGGGCCTCGGCCCAGTTCTTCCCGCGGCCGACGTCGACCCGCACCGGCACCACGAGCTTCATGACCCCCTCCATCTTCTCGCGCACCAGCGCCACGAGACCGTCGGCTTCGCCCGCGGGCACCTCGAAGAGCAGCTCGTCGTGGATCTGCAGCACCATCAGCGCGCGGGAAAAGGGGTTTTCCTGCAGCGCGCGGTCGATCGCGAGCATCGCCTGCTTGATCATGTCGGCCGCGGTGCCCTGCACCGGCGTGTTGATCGCCATGCGCTCGGCGAACTGCGCGACGCTGCGGTTCTTCGAGGCGATCTCCGGCAGGTAGCGCCGCCGGCCGAGCAGCGTCTCGACGTAGCCGGCGCGGCGCGCCTGCTCGATTGTCCGGTCGAGCCAGACGCGCACGCCCGGGTAGCGCTGGAAGTAACGCTCGATGAACTCCTTCGCCTGCTTCTGGTCGATTGCCAGCTGCTGCGAGAGCCCGTACGCTCCCATGCCGTAGATGATCCCGAAGTTGATCGCCTTGGCGGCGCGCCGCTGCTCGCTGGTCACCGCGGCGGCCTCCCCGCCGAACATCAGCGCCGCCGTGCGCGCGTGGATGTCCTCGCCGCGGCGGAAGGAGTCGCACAGCTCGGCATCCCCCGAGAGGTGGGCCATGATCCGCAGCTCGATCTGGGAGTAGTCGGCCGAGACCAGGATGCTCCCCGGCGCGGCGGTGAAAGACTCGCGGATGCGCCGCCCGAGTTCGGTGCGCACCGGGATGTTCTGCAGGTTCGGGTCCGAGGAGGAGAGCCGCCCGGTCGCCGTCACGGTCTGGTTGAAGGAGGTGTGAACGCGGCCGGTCTCCGGATTGACCAGGGTCGGCAGCACGTCGAGATAGGTGTTCTTGAGCTTTGCGAGCGAGCGCCACGCGAGAATCTCCGCGGGCAGTTCGTGGCTGGCCGCGAGCCGCGTCAGCACGTCCTCGTCGGTCGACCGGCCGGTCTTGGTCCGGCGGACCACCGGCAGTCCGAGCTTGTCGAAGAGGATCTCGCCGAGCTGCTTGGGCGAGTTGATGTTGAACTCCTGCCCCGCGATCGCCCAGATCCGGCGCATCAGCTCCTGCAGCTGGATGTCGGCCTCCTTCGAGCCGTCGCGCAGCCGCTGGGAATCGATACAGACCCCGTTGCGCTCCATGCGCGCGAGCACCGCGACCAGCGGCAGCTCCAGATCGTAGAACAGCGCGTGGAAGCCGAGCTCGTCGATCTTCGGCGCCAGCAGCCGCGTCAGCCGGCAGGCGACGTCGGCGTCCTCACCGCTGTAGTCGCGCGCCTTTTCGACCTCCACTTCGGCGAACGAGATCTGCTTCTTCCCCGAGCCGGCCACGTCCTTGTAGGTCGTCACCTGCTCGCCGAGATACTCGAGCGCCAGTTCGGTCAGGTTGTGCTGGTGCCGCGTCGGGTTGATCACGTAGGAGGCGACCATCGTGTCGAACCCGATCCCGGCCAGTTCGATGCCGGCGCGAGCGAGCACCAGGGCGTCGTACTTGATGTTCTGGCCGTACTTCGGCAGCGCGGGGTCGGTCAGCAGCGGCCCGAGCGCGGCGAGCACTCCGGCAAGCGGCAGTTGCGCCGGCGCGCCGAGGTAGCGATGCCCGACCGGGACGTACCAGGCCGTGTGCGGCGCCGCCGAGAACGAGAGGCCGACGATGTCGGCGCGCAGCGGCTCGAGGCTCGTCGTCTCCAGATCGACGGCGAACCCGCCCGAGGAGCGCAGCAGGCGCGCGAGCGCGTCGAGTTCGTCGGCGGTCAAGACCAGCCGGTAGTCGCGCGCGGGCCGTTCGGCGGAGAGACGGCGCCCCTCCGCCTCGGCTCCCGCCGACGCCGGCGCCGACGCCGCAGACCCGGAGCCGAGTTCGCGCACGAGGCGCGAGAACTCCATCTCCCGGAAGATCGCCAGCGCGGCTGCGGTGTCCGGCGGCTGCGGGCGCAGTTCGTCGAGACTCGCGTCGAACGGCACGCCCGGGTCGAGGGTCACCAGCCGCCGCGAGAGAAAGGCGTTCTCCCGGCCGGTTTCGAGCGTCGTGCGGCGCGCCCCCTTGACCTCGTCGATCCGGGCGTAAAGCTCTTCGAGGGTCCCGAACCGCTTCACCAGTTCGATCGCGGTCTTCTCGCCGACGCCCCGCACGCCCGGCACGTTGTCGATCGCGTCGCCCATCAGTGCCATCATCTGGACCAGGCGGTCCGGCCCGATCCCGTACCGGTTCTCGACCTCCGCGGCGGTCCAACGGCGTTCCTTCATGGTGTCAAGCACGGTGACGTGCGGCCCGACCAGCTGGAGCAGATCCTTGTCCCCGCTGACGAGCACGACGTCCAGGTCGTGCTCCAGCCCCGCGCGGGCCGCGGCGGCGAGCAGGTCGTCCGCCTCGATCCCCTCCTGCTGGATCACCGGAATCCGGTAGGCCCGCACCAGGTCCCAGATGACCGGGATCTGCGGCACCAGGCCCTCGGGCATCGGCGGCCGGGTGGCCTTGTATTGCGGAAAGTAGGCGTGGCGCGTGGTCGGCCCCTTCGTGTCGAACACCACCGCGAGGAAGTCCGGTTGCTCCTCGCGGACGATCTTCTGCAGCATCGTCGCGAAGCCGTAGACCGCGTTGGTCGGGAAGCCCTTGGAGTTCGCGAGGTTCCGGATCGCATGAAACGCCCGGTAGATGTAGGAGTTGCCGTCGATGAGGTAGAGCCGCTTGCGGTCGTGCGTCATCTCGTTCCCACCCCCGGGTCCGCCGCCTCTCCGGCGGCCGGAACCTTGCCGGATTTCACCTCGCTGCCCGCATGGTAGGGACGCACGGGCTTCCCGTCAAACCCGGATACCTGGCCCAAATCCGCGGGTAACGCGCGGATCAGTTGAGGCAGGCTTGTTGCCTGGTCTTGTTTTTCGGGTCTTATGGCTCATACCGGACCGTGCTGCTCGCTGCAAGCGTTGCTGACCGGTGCCCCCCGGTATGAGCGGCCCAGGGGCGGCCGGCGTCGTCTGGTACGAAAGATTCGCGGGGATGGCCACGCTCCGGCGAACCGGTTTATACTCGGGCCCCGGGATACGGGAACAGCCACGAGGAGGTTTCAATGCCGGACGCGGACGATTTCGACGTCGAGTATTTTCGCAATCTGCTGCAGGGGAAGAAGCCGGCGGACCGTCCCGCGCCGCCGGCCAAGACGTCTGGCACGGCTGCGCCAAAGCAGACGCGGCCCGTCCGCAAACCGGCGGCGGCTGCGGAGAACAAGAAACCGGCAGCCGGGCGGCAGAAGAACAAGAAGCGCTGAAGCCGGCCCGCCCGGTGCCGCCCCTCCCGTGAAAGGCGGAAATGTGGTACTTTGCGCCCCGACACCGACTGTCTGGAAACGAAACCGGAGGGAGCGCAGCATGTCCGAGATCATCGACGTCCTGGCCCGTGAAATCCTCGATTCCCGCGGCAACCCCACCGTCGAGGTGGAGGTGGCGCTGGAGAGCGGCGCCTGGGGCCGCTTCGCCGTGCCCTCCGGCGCGTCCACCGGCAGCCGCGAGGCGCTCGAACTGCGCGACGGCGACAAGAAACGCTACGGCGGCAAGGGCGTGCTCAAGGCGGTCGACAACGTCAACGGCGTGCTCGGCCCCGAGATCATCGGACTGGAAGCCCACGATCAGGCCTACGTCGATCGCGCGCTGATCCGCGCCGACGGCACCGAGACTAAGAAGAAGCTTGGCGCCAACGCCATCCTCGGGGTCTCGGTCGCAGTCGCGCGGGCCGCGGCCGAAGAGGCCGGCCTGCCGCTCTACCAGTACCTCGGCGGCGTCAACGCGCGCACGCTGCCGGTGCCGATGATGAACGTCATCAACGGCGGCGGGCACGCCGACAACAACCTCGACATCCAGGAGTTCATGATCATCCCGGCCGGCGCCCCGAACTTCGCCGAGGCGCTGCGCATGGGCGCCGAAACTTTCCACCAGCTCAAGGCGCTGCTGAAGAAGCGGGGTCTGGTCACCGCGGTCGGCGACGAGGGAGGATTCGCGCCGAACCTCGGCAGCAACGAGGAGGCGCTCGAGACGATCCTCGAGGCGGCGAAGCTCGCCGGCTACAAGCCCGGGAAGGACGTCTTCCTCGGGATCGACGCCGCCGCGAGCGAGTTCTCCCCGAAGGCCGGGGTGTACGAGCTGAAGGCCGAAAAGCAGTCGCGCCGCAACGCCGCCGAGATGATCGCGTACTATGCGGCGCTCGCGAAGAAATACCCGCTGATCTCGATCGAGGACGGCCTCGCCGAGGGCGACTGGAAGGGTTGGAAGTCGCTCACCGACGCGCTTGGCTCGAAAATCCAGATCGTCGGCGACGACCTCTTCGTGACGAACACGAAGATCCTCGCCGAGGGTATCGCCAAGGGCGTCGCCAACTCGATCCTGATCAAGCTCAACCAGATCGGCACGCTCACCGAGACCATCGAAGCGGTCGAGATGGCGCACCGCGCGGGGTACACCGCGGTCATGTCGCACCGCTCCGGCGAGACCGAGGATGCGACGATCGCCGACCTGGCCGTCGCGCTCGGGACCGGCCAGATCAAGACCGGCTCGATCTCCCGTTCGGACCGGATCGCGAAATACAATCAACTCCTGCGCATCGAGGAGCAACTCGGCGAGACCGCGATCTACCCGGGCCTGAAGGCCTTCCGGCGCCTCGCCGGATGATCGGGTAGCCGACACGCCGCATGTTCCCGCAAAAGTTTACGGCAGCAACGGCCCTGCTCGAGCGTGTCGGGCCGTGGCTGCTCTGGGTGGCCGCACTCGCGGGACTCGCGCTTCTCGCACGGACGGCCCTGCCGCTGCTGGCGCGCCGCGCCGGGGCCGCCGCGGAGGGACCGGACCGAACCGAGGGCTGGCTCCTGTCCGCCGTCATCGGCGCCCTCGTCGCCTCCTTCGCGCTGCTCGCCTGGTACCACGTTCGCATCTGGAGCGACCTGCCGCTGGCGCTCGACGCCCGTGCCGGCGCCTGGATCAACGCCCAGTTCGCGGCCATGGCGGCGGCCGGCCGCGGCAGCCTTCCGGCGGTGGACTGGACGAACCCGCCGCGCTACGCGATCCCGCTGTGGATCGAAGGGGAGAAGTTCTTCTTCTGGGCGCTGGTCTACGGCCTCGCGCTGATCTACCCCTTCGCCCGTCGCGCCGCCCGGCCGTTTCGCACCGCGCTCTATCTCGGACTGATGGTCTATCTCGCCGGGGTCGTCTTCTTCGCGAAACCCTTCACGGCGCCGCTCGCGCAATTTCGCGGCGAGATCGAGCCCTGGTTCGCGGCCGGGGCGAACATCGGCCTCAAGGTGCAGCTGTTCTTCAAAATCTACCCGCGCATGATCTTCTACTACAACGCACCGTACATGTGGATCCACCCGCCGATGCTCTTCGTGGCCTATGCGCTGCTGACCGTGACCTTCGCGGCGTGCGTCTTCATGCTCTTCTCGGCGCGCCGCGAGCAGGAGCGCGAAGCCTACTTCTACGCCAAGCTCGGCTACCTGCTGCTCACCGTCGGCATGCTGATCGGCTACCCGTGGGCGCTGCAGGCCTGGGGGCCGAACTGGTGGTGGGACCCGAAGATCGCCGCCTCGATCATGATGTGGCTGCTGTACTCGGGCTTCCTGCACACGCGGCTGTACGTGCACCGGCGGCGCGTCTGGTTCCTGCACGCCGGGTTCGGCATCCTCTGCTACCTCTCGCTGATCTTCACGTACTTCATGGCCTGGTACTTCCCCGGCGAGCATACCTTCCAATGACGACCGCCGACAAGGGCCCATCTGCGGCGTTGCACTCCTTGCATCTGCCTGCGGCGGGCACGAGCCCGCCTCAGCATCCGCCACGTCGTGCGCCTTGCATCTGGACCCTTCTCGGCAGTCTCTCCGTACCAGAGGCGAGGGCATTCACGTGAGCAACGGACAGAAGTCAATCCGTGTACGGCGGGCGATCGGCTGGGACCTGGCGCTCGTGCTGCTGACGGCGGTCACGCTGGCCGCCTTCGGCGCACTCGCGCTCTGGGGGATGTTCTACTACAAGCTGAACGCCGCGCGCCCGGACTGGTCGGTGCCCGCCTTCCAGGAGATGATGAACCGCCTCGCCACGCCGCTCGTCGTGCTGCTCATCCTGTGGCTCGTGCTCTGCATCCCGAAGCGGCTCTTCTCGAGGCGGGTCCTGCTCGGCTACTCCGCGGGCATGCTCGCGCTCGGCCTCGCCGCCCTGCCGGCCTACCCGGCGGTGATGCACGCGCTCGGCCGCGACGCCCTCCCCGGCGGCGGACCGCGCTTCGCGCTCGGCCTCGTGCTCGGGCTCTCGGCGCTGCTCCAGACGGCGATCCTTGCCTTCGTGCTCGCCGGCGCGCGCCTGCACTTCGCCGGCCGCGGGCTCGCCCTGCGCGCGGGGTCCTCATTGCTGCATCTGGGGATCGTGCTCTTCACGTTCGACCTCGTCGCGCTGCAGGGGTCGCGCTGGCACATCCCGCTCTTCTGGGTCGCCACCGGGCTGCTGAGCGCCGGGTGCGTCCTGACCTTCTACGTCGCTAAGCAGCGCTAGCCCGCGGGCGCCGGATGAACAAGCGACAGGTGATCGTCGTCGGCGGCGGCGCAGCCGGCCTGGTCGCGGCGATCGGCGCGGCGCGCCTCGGCGCCGCGGTCACCGTTCTCGAGCGCCTGCCCCGCGTCGGCAAGAAGCTGCTGGTGACGGGCAACGGCCGCTGCAATTTCACCAACGCCCGCCTCGAGCCGCGCCGGTTCCACGGTCGGGAGCCCGGCTTCGCCGGCGCCGCGCTGACGGCGTTCGACCTCGCGGCGACCCTCGCCTTTTTCCGGGACCTCGGCATCGAACCGCGCGAGGAGGAGGCCGGCAAGATCTTCCCGCGCTCGGGCCAGGCCGCCGCCGTCCTCGACGTGCTGCGCCACGAACTGGCGCGCCTCGGCGTGGCGACGCGTTGCGAGGCTCCGGTCGCCCGTCTGGAGCCGCGCCGCGGCGGGTGGGAGGTCGCCGTACCCGGGGAGACCCTCCGGTGCGACGCCGTGGTGCTCGCCAGCGGCGGGCGGGCCTCGCCCCAGCTCGGCTCGAACGGGAGCGGTTACGAGCTGGTTCGACCGCTCGGCCACCAGCTGATCCCCCCCTTCCCCGCCCTGACGCGGATCCGCGTCTCCTCGCCGTTCCTGAAGCACCTCAAGGGCGTGAAGGTCGAGGGCACGGCCGCGCTCGTGTCCGGAGGGCGGGACTGCGCCAGCGGCGAGCACCCCCCTCTCGTCCCGGCGAGCTTCGCCTGCGGCGAGATCCTCTTCACCGAGACCGGCCTTTCGGGTCCGCCGATCCTCGATTTGAGCCGCCGCGCCGGCGAGCGGGCGCAGCACGGCGAAGGAACGACCGTGCGATTGGACATCTGCCCGGAATACGCGGCGCGCGAACTGGCCGCGCTGCTGCGCCGGCGTTTCGGGGGGCACCAGGCGGCCGGAGCCGAACTCGCGCTGGTCGGATTCCTGAACAAGCGCCTGATCGGCCCCATCCTCAAGACCGCCGGCATCCCCGACCCGGCCCG
>JANOHV010000101.1:0-4899 GCA_031406795.1 Candidatus Rokuibacteriota bacterium | reverse complement strand
CGAGACCCAGAAGAGCCGTCGCCACCAGCAGCACCGGCACCCAGGAGAGGTCGCCGGCTCCCGTCACCGGCCCCAGCATCCGGTCGACGTACACCGCGTGCAGCCGCAACGGGAAGACGAGTTTCCCCAGATAGAGCAGCTGCACCTTGAGCGCTGTCGCCAGGTGCCAGGGCATCGAGAGGTCCAACAGGGGATTGTCCAGGGATCGCACCGAGAGATGAGATGGGAGCGCCGCGGAGGGGAGCCCCCATTGACGCATCGCCAGCCAGGCCGCGGTGAGCGCCACCGACTGTGCGTAAAGGCGCCAGCGGCGCCGCAGCAACGCTCCAAGATCGCGCTCCCGGAAGGCGTCCGAGATCAGCAGCAGTAGCGGGAAGATCACCGCGCTCTCCTTCGACAGCAGGGCTGCGGCGTGACACGCACCAACCGCCGGAAGCAGCAACCGGCCGGCGCGGCGCGCCAGCAGCAGCCCGAGAAGCATGAAGAGGGCCGTCAGCAGTTCCGACCGCCCGGTGATGATGTTCACGGTTTCGGTGTGAATCGGGTGCACGGCGAACAGAGCCGCCGCCGCCCAGCCCACGGCGGTCCCGATCCCGAGGGCCAGGAGCGTTTCATATAACACCAGCGTCACCCCGGCATGCAGCAGAACGTTCACCAGGTGAAACGAGAAGGCCCCGGGGCCGAAGAGGGCGCGGTTGATGACATAGGAGAGGATGGTCAACGGCCGGTGATGGTTCATGTTGACCCCCTCCCCCCAGTAATCTGCGGTCAAAATCGCCGAAAGGCGCGGCTGGATTACCAGAGGGTTGTTCAGCACGATCGGGTAATCGTCCGAGAGATAGGCTCCCGGGAACGAGTTCGCGAACGCGGCCAGGACCAGCAACGCGAGAAGGATCCGCAGCAGCAAACCCTGCCGGGGGTGACCCGGCCGGCCGGCGAGCATATTTCCGCCAACTCCGGCATTCCGACCGATCTGCCCGTCCTCTGGCTCGGCCGGGCGAGGCTCCCCGGGGCGGGCGCTTTCCCGTCGTCTCCTCCGCCCGGACATGCTCTCCCCCCCTCGCCGCGAGCCCATTGGTGCGCCCGGCCGAAAGTATACCTGTTCCCAAAGCCTCCCGGCCCGCCGCCAGTCGTTTCCCAGCGATGCCCCGGGGCCCCCGCCATCCGGTAACCGCGATCACGTTCTTGACGTACATAACCGCAGCGCTATGCTAGAACACACGATGAAGCATGAAGCCGCCGCCTACCCCGTCTCGCGGCACCTGTCGGCAGGGCGGGCGTTGCTTCCCGTCCTCTGCCTGCTCGTGGCGTGTGCGGCAACTCGGAGCGCCGCCGCCGGAGAGCGTGCCGGCCTCACGGTGCGCGACCCCGTCAATGCCAACGCCGTCTGGGCTGGCCGGGTGATCGTCGAGCAGAACATCATTGTCGCTCCGGAGGCCACGTTGACGATCAGCCCCGGGGCGGAAATACACTTCCAGGACGGCGCTGGCCTGCTGGTTCACGGTGCGCTCGTCGCCGAGGGGACGGCGGAGCAGCCGATCCGCCTCGGATCGGCGACACCCGACGCGCCCCCCGGCGCCTGGGCGGGAATCACCCTCGTCGGCGCCGACGACCGCTCCCGGATTGTCCGCTGCCTCGTCACCGGCGCCACTGGCATCGCGATCGGCGCGGGCAGGCACCGGGTGGAGTACTGCGAGATCCGGGACGGGATCAAAGGCATCGTGCTGCACGGCAGGGGAACGGAGCCGCTCCTGCGGCACAACCGCCTCGCCGATCTGAGCGGCGGCGGCATCGAGTGCATCAACAGCTCCGCTCCGCTCCTCGAGGACACCACCATCGAGCGCTGCGGCCCGTTCGGCATCTCCGCCACGCTCAGTGCGGTCCCCACCGTCCTGCGGGCGACGATATCCGGCTGTGAGAATGGCATCGTCCTGTCGAACACCTCACCCTCGCTTCGAGACAACGTCCTGCGGAAGAACGGCAGGGGGATCGTTCTGACCCAGGTGAACGGTGGCCAGCCGATACAGGGCAACCGGATTGAGGCCGGAGACCTCGGGATTCTCTGCCAGCAGTTCTCCAACCCGGAGATCTCGGGGAACGTTGTCTCCGGCAACAGGGACGGCATTGTCTGCTTCCAGGGGAGCCGGCCGCTCATCAAGGGCAACACCATCGAGAGCAACGGCGCCGGCGTCACCTGCGTCCAGCTCTCCAACGCCGTGATCCGGAACAACCTCATCTCCGGCAACAAGCGGGGCATCTACCTCCAGACCTCGTCGTACGCCGAAATCCACGACAACAACATCTTCGACAATAAGATTCAACTCGAGCTCGGGGATATGATGTCGGCGGACTGGGAGAAGCGCGCCGGCAACAAGCCGCAACGCGGTCTGACGCAGCAAGGCCAGGGCCGCAGTGAGCGCAGGGGGATCCCGCCGCCACCCGAAGGTTCGCTCTCGGACGGTGCCGTGATCGGCGGGACCGTCGATGCCACGGAGAACTGGTGGGGCGAGAGCGCGACCCGGGAGCTTGAGCAAAAAGGGCCGGACGCCGACATCGGGGGGTTCCTTGACGCGTTCGATGTCCCGACGCGGGTGTACGCGGGCTTCGCCGGGACCTACGCGCAGGACCGGATCCGGTATGCTCCCTGGGCGAAGTCCCGGATTGCAGCTGCAGGAGCGCCCGCTCCCGGCCCGCCATCAACCGCGGGCGCGAGCGAGTGAGCGGGAAGAGGCGCACCTGGGCGGCGATCCTCGTGCTCGTCTTCCTGACAGGTGCAGCCTTCCTGCCGGTCAAGAACGCCGGCTTCGTCAGCTACGACGACCTCGATTACGTCACCCAAAACCCGACCGTTCTCAAGGGCCTGCACCCGGCGGGGATCGGCTGGGCGCTCACCACCTTCGACGCCGGCAATTGGCACCCGCTCACCTGGGTCTCCCACATGCTCGACGTGACTCTTTTCGGCCTGAAGCCCGGCCCGCATCACCTGACGAACCTCGCGCTCCACGCGACATCCGCCGTCCTGCTCCTGCTCCTCCTCGCCGGCATGTCCGGCGCGCTGTGGCCCAGCTTCCTCGTCGCGGCCCTCTTCTCGATCCATCCCCTCCACGTGGAATCCGTTGCCTGGATTTCCGAGCGCAAGGACGTCCTGTCGGGCCTCTTCGCGATGCTGACGCTGCTGGCCTATCTGCGGTACCTGAAGAAGCCGGGGATCGCCCGCTACCTGGCGGTCGTCCTGGCCTTTGTCCTCGGTCTCATGGCCAAGCCGATGCTCGTGACCCTCCCCTTCGTGCTGCTGCTCCTTGACTGGTGGCCCCTGGGCCGTTTTTCCTCCGCCGCCGGGCCGAGGCGACCGCAGGCGGCCGTCGTCGGACGCCTCTTCGTGGAAAAAATTCCATTGCTGGCGCTGACCGCGATTTCCGCCTTTGTCACCTATATCGCCCAGAAGCAGGGCGGCGCGATGACGGACAGCGACTTCTTCCCGCTGTCGGCGCGCGTGAGTAACGCCATCGTCGCATACGTACGCTATCTGGGAAAGATGTTCTGGCCTCGGGACCTCATCTACTTTTACCCACACCCGCTGGGCACCCTTCCCGTCTGGCAGGTAGCCGCGTGCCTCCTGGTTCTCGCGCTGATCTCCGCAGCCGCCGTCGCGCTTTGCAGGCGCCGCCCCTGGCTGGCAACCGGGTGGCTCTGGTTCTTGGGAATGCTCGTTCCCGTCATCGGCGTCGTCCAGGTCGGGCGTCAAGCGATGGCGGACCGCTACAGCTATCTCCCCCTCATCGGCCTCTTCGTGGCGATCGCCTGGGAAGCGCGTTCCCGGACGCAGCCATCCGGGCCGGGGACCGTGGCAAGGCGCGTAATTGTCGGGGCGATCCTCGTGACACTCACCATACTTACGTACCGGCAGGCAGGGCACTGGCAGAACACCCAAACCCTGTCGAACCACCTGTTGTCGATCGACCCGCGCAACTACGTTGCTTACAACCTGAAGGGCATGGATCTGCTACTGCAGCACCAGCCTGCGGCAGCAGTCCCCCTGCTGCGCACCTCGGTTGCACTGAGTCCGACATTTCTCGACGCCCGGTACAATCTCGGACTGGCCCTGGCGGAGCTCGGCGAGATCGACGAGGCTCTGATCCATTTCGCGGCCGTCGTTCGGGCCACCCCGCGGGATGCCGAGGCCCTGACCAACCTCGGGCTGCAGTACGTCGCGAAGGGGGACCTGCCCGAGGCCCTCGCGCTGTTCTCCCGCGCGGCTGCCCTCGAGCCACGCGTCGCCAGGATCCAGTACCACCTCGGCAGGACACTCGACGGCATGGGCCGCACCACCGAGGCCATTGCCCACTACCGTACGGCACTGGCTCTCGAACCCACCTACAGCGAGGCGCATAACAACCTGGGCGTCTCGCTCGCAGTCCTCGGCCGTCTGGACGAGGCAATCCGCCACTTCGAGGAGGCGGTTCGCCTCAGCCCCGGCTACGAAGAGGCCGGGGCCAACCTCAAGCGGGCCAGGCGGAAACATCGGCATTCCCCCTGACCTTCACCCGCGAAGGTGACGGAAAGAGACAAGGGCAGGCACCGGAAGGAGCATGAGAACCGCTGGGGAGCGTCAACGCCTGCCGCTTCCATAACCACCCTCCGGCAAACCCGACTGAAGGTCAGATTCGGTGCCATCCCTTTCCCAGACCAGTCGCATCTGCTCGGCAGCCTCCGCATCGCGGCCGAGTGCGGCGAGCGCCTCGGCGGCATTGGCCCGCGCCCGGGCGTGACGCGGATCCAGCCGCAGCGCGGCATCGAAGTGCTTGAGCGCCCGCTCGGGCCGCCCCAGCCGAGCCAGCGCATAGCCGAGATTGTTGTGAATCGACGCGCTCTCCGGTTCCAGCTGCAGGTACCGCTCGT
>JANOHV010000077.1:0-4735 GCA_031406795.1 Candidatus Rokuibacteriota bacterium | reverse complement strand
TCGCACCGTGACCCCGGCGTTTCCCTTCGCCACATGCTCGACCATGCGCGGGAGGCGGTCGAGATGGCCCGGGGGAAATCCCGTGCCGACCTGGACACCGACCGGAAGCTCAATCTGTCGCTGGTAAGGCTCCTCGAGGTCGTCGGTGAAGCCGCCGCCAGGGTGCCGAAGCCGGAGCAGGACAGGTACCCGGCAATCCCATGGACGGAGATCATCAGCCTCCGGAACCGTCTCATACACGGATACGATCAGGTCGATTTCGACATCCTGTGGACGATCGTCACCGAGGATCTGCCGCCACTCATCGACGCTCTGGGAACGATCCTGCCCGCTGCCGAATTGTAGCCACACATCAAGCCCGCGAAGATCCACTCAGAAAACCTCTACCCATTTGACGAATGTGCTCCGTCTTTGGCTCCCTCTCCCCCCGCTCCCACCTCGCCAGCGTCCCCGGGTCCACCCGTAGGCGCCGGGCCACAGCCTCCTGGGTCAGCCCGAGGTACCTCCGGATCCCGGTCAGCCGTTCCCCGTGCGTCCAGCCCGGGTCGTAGGGGCTGTAGCCGAGGAATCCGATGATCTTCGGCCAGTAGGGGAAGGTCGGAGTGGCCTTCTCGCGCTCCCATGCGCGAGTGCTGAAAGTTGCGCGGACGATCGCAGATCTGGCGGGCGAGCGAAAGATCGGCATCACCCACATCGCCGAGTCGATCCAGTATCGGGAGCAGCCGCGTCATCTGGGCTGATGGCTGCATATTTACTTATAGTAGGAAAACATGTATCTTGCGTTGCAAGGAGGTGAGCCGTCATGTCGGTCAGCCTTGTCGGTGAGCGGGGACAGGTCACGATCCCCAAGGAGATTCGGGACCGCCTCGGCATCAAGCCGCGTTCCGCCGTCATCATGGAGGAGTCTGGGAACACGCTTGTGATCCGTCCGGCGCGCACGGTTCCGGTGCGGGTCTACAGCGACGAGTTCATTCGCCGACTCGAGGTCGAGAACGAATTGCGCCCTGGTGAACGGGAGCGCATTCTCGCAAAATGGAAACCGAAGAAGCGGTAACCGTTTTTCTCGACAGCAACATTCTTTTTTCGATCTGCTGGTCGGGACCGGAGAATACGCTTCTTGGCCTACTTCTTGTGCTTCAGGCCGTGGGGCGGTTGCGTCTCCTTATTTCGCCGCTCGCGCTCGAAGAAGCAACTGACAACCTTCGCCGAAAGAGGCCGGCAGCATTGCCTGCCCTGAAGAAACTTGCGGCTTCCTGTCTGACGGTTCCGGATGCCGATCTGGCATTGGATCTGAAACTGCCTGAGAAAGACGGACTTCTTCTCTCTGCCGCAATCGCCGCCCGCGCCAGCTTCTTCCTCACGGGCAACACGGCCGATTTCAAGGCTCTCTATGGTCGTTCCATCAAGGGGACCAGGGTCCTTACCCCCAGGGCCTTCTTGGATAAAAAGTACTGAACGAAGGCCGATGTGACTGCGGTGGCGTCGATACTTCTGCGGCGGCGCGGGATTTTTCCCACTTGGCTTCTCAGTAGATTATCGGCAATATATCGGTAATACGTACGGGCCCTACCTGCCGTGAGGGGCATCAGGTGACTTCTTCAGGCAGCACAGGGAGGTGGAAGCCGGTTTATACCATTACGCCGGCCATTGTCCGCCACCTGCAATCGATCGAGGCAGCCCGCACTGCCGTCCAGTTGATGCCGCTGCCGCTCTCCGTTGCCGTTGACCTGCGCCGACAGGCGCGCCTGTGCTCCACGCATTACTCGACACGCATCGAGGGGAACCGGCTGACGCTGGCTCAAGCCGAAGAAGTCATCGAGCACAAAGTCGCGATTCCTCGCCGCGAGCGCGATGTCGGCGAAGTCAGGAACTACTGGAATGCCCTTCTAGCGGTGGAAGAAATGGCGGATCGCCGGGCGCCGCTCACCGAGGAAGTCATCCGAAAACTCGACGCTTTCGTCATGAAGGGGAAACGGGCGAAGCCCACTCCCTACCGCGACGGGCAGAACGCCGTTCGCGATCAGTCCACGAACGCGATCGTGTATCTGCCGCCCGAGGCCGGGGACGTTCCCGCGCTGATGGCCGAGATGGTGGCATGGGTACATGAGAGCGGAGAAGGAACGGTTTCCCGCATCGCTCATCGCAGGACTCCTGCACTATCAGTTCGTGACTATTCACCCTTATTACGACGGCAACGGCCGGACTGCGCGGCTTCTGGCGACCTTCATTCTGCAGCGGGGCGGATACGGCCTCGAGGGACTCCACTCACTTGAAGAGTATCACGCCCGCGAGCTGGAGCGGTACTATCGCGCAGTGGCAACCCATCCCCACCACAACTACTACGAAGGCCGGGCCGATGTCGATCTGACCGGGTGGTTGGAGTATTTCGCCGAGCTACTCACCGAGGCGTTCGATGCCGTCAAGTCTGAGTCCGTGCGACGTGTCGCGAAGCAGCCTGCGGCCGAGACTGCAATGTTGCGGCGTCTGGATCGCAGCGCCCGGATAATTCTTGGTTTGTTCTCCAGGACTGAGACGCTCTCGACGGGCGAGATGGCCGCGGCGCTTGGAATCTCAGCCCGGATGGCACGGAATATTGTCAATGAATGGATTGCCGCCGATTTTCTGGTCTCGATCGGAGCTGCGAAGAAGACCAGGCGCTATGGGTTGACGGAAGAATATCTGAAATATATCGGCAATGAGTGAGGGGGCGATGCCCGCGCTCGAGGTTTCGGCGCGCGGCTACACCTGGGTTAGCGCTCTTTCGATACTGATTGCAGTGAGACCCGGCTCGTTGCTCTTCCAGAGCATTTCAAGCCGAGGGAGAAAATCGAGAAGAGGAGGAACTCACCCGTGTGGTTGTCGATCTTGACGAGTCGGTCGTCCACCCGGACGCTGATGCCGGGGGGGACAAGTATTTCGTGGAGCTCAAGGGGACCGGAGTCCTTACCCCCAGGGTCTTCTTGGGCAAAGAGTACTGAATGAAGGCACGGGGGAACACGTGTCCGCGCAAAGACTCACATGATAGCGTTGAAGAGATATCCGACGATCATGATCCCGGCGCCCACTACGCCGGCGAAGGTCGCGATTAATCGCGGCCGCAGCACCTTGCGCAGGATGATCATCTCGGGCAGGGAGAGCGCGATCACCGCCATCATGAAAGCCAGCACCGTGCCGAGCGCCGCGCCCTTCCCGAGCAATGCCTCGACGATCGGAATGATCCCCGCCGCGTTGGTGTACATCGGTATGCCGATGAGCACCGCCAGCGGCACCGACCACCAGGCGCCTTTGCCCATGAATGAGGCCATGAAATTCTCCGGGACGTATCCGTGGATGCCCGCCCCGACAGCGATACCGATGATGATGTAGATCCAGACTTTTCCGACGATGTCTTTCACCGCATCCAGACCCTGCCGGACGCGGTCCACGAACGGAATCCGCTCGTCGAGGCCGCTTTCGCCGGCCGCGCCGATCGCCTCATAGACCCATGGCTCCACGTGGCGTTCCATGCCGATCCGGCCGATCGTCCACCCCGCGATCATTGCGATCGCGAGGCCGGTGCCGAGATAGAGCGCCGCGATCTTCCAGCCGAAGAGGCCAAAGAGCAGCACGAGGGCGATCTCGTTGACCATCGGCGCCGAGATCAGGAAGGAAAAGGTCACCCCGAGCGGAACCCCGGCGGTCACGAAGCCGATGAAGAGAGGCACCGCGGAGCAGGAGCAAAAGGGTGTCACGATGCCGAGCAGCGCGGCCATGACGTTGCCGGCTGCCTCGCGCTTTCCGGCGAGCATACGGCGCGCACGGTCGGCGGTGAAATAGGAGCGGATGACCCCGACCCCGAAGACGACGAGCGTCAGCAGCAGAAGCACCTTGGGTGTGTCGTAGAGGAAGAACTCGATGGCGGAGCCGAGGTGGGTTCCTTCTGCCAACCCGAACAGGCGGTAGGTCAGCCATTTCGCCAGTGGGGGGAGGCTGCGGTAGGCGAGCCACCAGAGGACGAGCGCAAGCGAACCCGCAACGATCATCTTCCTGGGGAGACCTTCGCCTCCCGGCCGGCTGTTGATGACCGCCGGAATCGCGTCTTCCGGGATGATGGGTGCGTTCATTTCCGGCTCTGCCATTATCGGCCTCCCAGAGAAATCGAAGTTGATTTTCTGTATGATGGACATTATACTAACTTCGATTCGTCATTTGTCAATATGAAGGAGAAGAGATGAGCCTGCGAAAGTACGAAGCGACAATGAAGGCGGTGGCAGACCCGACGCGAGTCCGGATCCTCAAGATGCTCGAAGCTGGTGAACTCTGCGTCTGCCAGATCATCGCCGTGCTTGCCCTCAGTCCGTCTACGGTTTCTAAGCACCTGTTCTTGCTGAAATCGGCGGGGCTCGTCAACGACCGCAAGGAGAAGAAGTGGGTTCACTATTCGCTGGATCGGGAGAGCGATGACCCTTATGTGGCGGGCATCCTGCGCGAGTTGTCATCGTGGCTTGACCGCGACCCGGTTATCGTGCGTGACCGCGCACGCCTGACCGAGGCGCGGAAAGACCTGGGGCCGAGTGCTATCTGCGAAGCGCTCTCCTGTGTTGGGGCGACTCCGTGAATATCGTGCCGCCAGACTGGATGCAGGATGTGGAGAGATTGCGCGCGCTGCGGCCGCGGCACATTCTCTTCCTCTGCGTTCAGAACTCCGCCCGCAGCCAGCTCGCCGAGGGAGTTGCCCGCTATCTGGCGCCGCCGG
>JANOHV010000051.1:0-23710 GCA_031406795.1 Candidatus Rokuibacteriota bacterium | reverse complement strand
ACCGCGACTGATCGCCCCGCCTCTGCTCGACGCCGCCCGCGAGACGCTCGAGCGCGGCGATCAGGTCCTCTTCTTTCTCAACCGCCGCGGCTTTGCGCCCCACACCCAGTGCCGGGCCTGCGGCGCGGGGATCAGCTGCCCCAACTGCCGGGTCTCGCTGGTCTTTCACGCCCCCGAACAGGCCCACCTCTGCCACTACTGCGGCTATCGCGCCGCGGCCCCGGACACCTGTCCGGCCTGCGGCGCCGCCGAACTGCGGCTTTCGGGCTCCGGCACCCAGCGGCTGGAACTGGAAATCCGCAAGGCCTTCCCGGGACGCGAGGTGCTGCGCCTCGACCGCGACACCGCCTCACGCAAAGGCGCCGGCGCGCAGGTGGTCGCCGATTTCGAGAGCGGCCGCGCCGACATCCTCGTCGGGACGCAGTTGGTGGCCAAGGGGCTGCACTTCCCGCGGCTGACCCTCGTCGGGGTGATCGGCCCCGATCTGATGCTGAATCTCCCGGATTTTCGCGCCGCCGAGCGGGCCTTCTCGCTGGTCGCGCAGGTCGCCGGGCGGGCGGGGCGCGGGCAGCAGGCCGGGCGGGTGCTCGTGCAGACCTGGCAGCCCGAGCACTACGCGCTCGAGGCGGCGCGCACCCACGACTACGATTCGTTCTACGCCAAAGAGACCCTGTTCCGCCGCGAGCTGGACTACCCGCCGTTCTTCGATCTGGTCGCACTGCGCCTCGACGGCGCCAACCAGACCCGCCTCGGTGCGGCCGCGGACGAGATCGGCGCCCGTCTCCGGGAGATGCTGGGCGACGCGGAGGCCGCCGGCTCCTGCCACGTGCTGGGACCGGTTCCCGCACCCATGGAGAAGATCCGCAACCGCTGGCGGATGCTGATCCTGGTCAAGACCCGCCCGCTGGAGGCGGCGACGGGTCCGCTGCGCGCGGGGGCGGCGCTGCTGCACGAGGCCGCCCGCCGCGCCGGCATCCACCTGCTGATCGACGTCAGCCCGCTGAATCTGATGTAGGCCGGGGAGCCATGCCTGCGGCTGCGGTCTCTTCTCGCTGCAATGGAGTAATGCGGGCAAAGAGAAGCCCCAGCCGGGGTGAGCGACGAGGGCTATGGAAAGTTGAAGAACTTTGAGTGCAATTTATCGGAGCGTACCCCCGAGAGGTATCGTTCCTTCGTACCCGAACTGCGTCTGCCAGAAGCCTTCCGTGCTCTTGAAGACGTACCACTTGCCGCCGGCCGGATAGTAGCAGCCCAGGTCGCTTTTTCCGTCACCGTCGAAATCACCCACCACGGGCTCGGTGCCGATATAGCCGAAAGCGGTCTGCCAGAAACCTAGGCCGCTCTTGAACACATACCAATTCCCACCCGGCGGGTAATAGCAGCCGATGTCGCTCTTACCATCGCCATCGAAGTCGCCAACCACCGGGATCGTCCCTTCGTAGCCGAACGTCGTCTGCCAGAAACCATTCTTGCTCTGAAATACGTACCAGTTGCCCCCCGGCGGGTAATAGCAGCCGATGTCATCCTGGCCGTCACCGTCGAAATCCCCGACGACCGGAATCGTCCCAGCATAGCCAAATTGCGTCTGCCAGAATCCAACCGTGCTGCCAAAGACATACCAATTGCCGCCCTGAGGGTAGTAGCAGCCGATGTCATCCCGGCCGTCACCGTCAAAATCTCCAACAACGGGAATCGTCCCGGCATACCCGAACTGCGTCTGCCTGAAACCATCCCGGCTCTGGTGGATGTTCCAATTTCCTGTGTCGGGATGGTATGCGCCAATATCGCTCTTGCCATCGCCGTCGAAATCGCCGGTGATCGGTATCGTCCCCGCATACCCGAACTGCCTCTGCCAGAAACCATTTCCGCTGTTGAACCCGTACCAGTTGCCGCCGGGCGGGTAGTAGCAGCTGATGTCCGAACGGCCGTCACCGTCGAAATCGTTCCCGACGGCGGGCGGAGCTTCGAGCGGGTCATTCGGATCGGTGCCCCGCGCCACCTCCAGACCGTCGCCTTTGCCGTCGCCGTCGCTATCGAACTTCTGCGGGCTGGTCCCCGTATTGGAGCGGGAGACGTAGACCCCCGTGTTCGTTTCCGCCGCGTCATCGAGGTCGTCGCAGTCCTGATCGCTGTTCAGAACGAACTCCGCCGCCACCGAATGGTCGGACGCCATCGTCACGACGCACGGACCCGTTCCGGTGCAGTCCCCGCTCCAGCCGCGAAACGTCGACCCGGCCGACGCGACGGCGGACAACGTTACTACCGTGTTGGCCAGATACTGCTCCGAACAGTACGACCCGCAGTCGATCGCGGCTGGAGTGCTCGTAACCTTGCCTGCGCCGCAGCTCTTGGTGCTCGCGGTGAGAGTCTTGACAATGACGTTCTCCTCGACGCGCGACTCGAGCCAAGCCAGCGCCGTGGTTGCCGTGCTCACGGGAGCCGGCTCGTGCCCGCCGGGGAAGACTTCGTGGTTGAAGTGACCTGGCGCGATGGCGAGCATTGGGCTCAACTCGTCCAGATTCATGTCGCCGCTCCCGAACGAGGCGAAGACATACCGGTCGTCCGGAATCTGGGATCCGACGCCGGCCCCCTGAAGGAACAGGCCGTGAAAACCCGTCCTGCTCGCGTCGATGGCCGCCCAGCCCGCCATCCGTGCCCCGCCGGAGAAGCCGGTGATGTACTTTCTGTGCGTATTCACACGGGCCCTGGAGATCACGTCGTCATGAGCGGCGTAGAAGTTGGCTTTGATCGGCTCCCATGGCCCGTTTTTCGCTTCCACCAGCATCACGGCCAGCCACTGCCTGCTCTTGACCCATGCTTCCACGTTCCCCATGACGGCGTTCCCGCTGGGCGAGCAGATGAAGAGAACGGGGTATTTCTTGTTCGGGTTGGCGTTGTAACCTTTCGGCACGTACAGGTCGAAATGCGACGTCACGCCGGCATACCTCGCCTCGAAACGGGTGATTGCGTCTTCCTGAAGCGGCTGAGGCGGCGTGCCGGTGAGCTGACTCAACGAACCCTGCGAAATCGTGACGTCATCGATCCAGACGGTTCCCGGCGCGGTACCATCGACAAATGGTGGGAAATAAAGGATGTTCAGCTCCACGGTCCTTGAAGTGCTGAGCAGGGGGTCCCGGCATTTCACCTCCTGCCATTGGCTCGCACCCTGAGAAGTGATCATACAATTAAAGAAGTTTCCGCTCGCCATTGAGCCGGCCTGGTCGCGTTGACCGAGCCTCAGCAACACCGCGCCGCCGGCATTGGTCCTATACCAGATCGAGTACTCGACGTAATCGCCGGGCGCCGGAACGACCGGTACCTCGGAACTCAGCCACTCTTCGGCCACCGAGTCGGTGCCGGGGTGGGAGATTCGTGCCGATGCCACGCCGCTGTGAGAAACCGTCGCATCCCGGGCGAAAATCGTGTTGGGGTCATGCTGTTGGGCCAGCCACCCCTGCGGTTTCCCGGTGCCGTCATCGATTTCGAAACCGGCGTTTGGAACCTGGACGGAGCCCGAAACCGTCGCCGGGAGCACCGCCAGGATCAGGATCAGCGACGCGAAGCCAGCGCCTCTGGCACAGATCTTCGTCCTCATTTCGCGACCTCCTGAAGACTGCAGGGGATGAAGCGTTCTGCCGCTCCTCGATAAGCGCTGCGCCTCGACGGCGCCAACCAGACCCGCCTCGGTGCGGCCGCGGACGAGATCGGCGCCTGCCTGCGTGAGATGCTCGGCAGCGCGCAAGCCGCCGGCTCCTGTCACGTCCTCGGGCCGGTTCCCGCACCAATGGAGAAGATCCGCAACCGCTGGCGGATGCTGATCCCGGTCAAGACCCGCCGGCTCGTAACAATGCCCCGGCGCTACGCACAGTCCGCATTATTTCAGACCGCTTCTTCCGTACCCGGCTCGATGAACACCGTCGCGAGGTCGATCTCCAACTCCGGCAAGAAGGCGACGGGAATACGGTCGCCTGCCGTGTACACCGAGGGCCGGCCGTACAGACCCTCGGGATCACGACGGTAGATCGTGACCGCCTTTTCCACCGGATGGACAATCCAGTATTCTACGACCCCGACGCGCTCATAGAGGACGAACTTTTCTTTCAAGTCTTTTGCCGCAGTAGCCGGCGAAAGGATCTCGACAACCAGATCCGGCGCGCCCTTGCAACCTTGCTCGTCGAGCTTCGCGTGGTCACAGACCACCACCAGGTCCGGCTGTACCACGGTGCTTGCGGCCGTGTCCGACTCGCCCGGCGCGGGCAGGCGCACATCGAAGGGAGCGTCATACACCTGGCAGCGCTTGCCCAGCAGGTGGTTGGCGAACTGCCGCAATAGTTCTCGTGAAACTTCCTGGTGCAGGCGGGTCGGCGCTGGAATCATGTTGTACGCGACGCCATCGATCAACTCCCAGCGCTCGTCATCCGGCCAGCGCAAATAGTCGGCGTAGATGTACCTCTCATCGCGTTTCGTTGCTGCCCGTGCCATAAGCTCAAGTCACCTCTGGCAGGAATATCCAGCCTCATCCCCATCCTGCTCTTGCATGGAGAACGAATTCATCTCTTTCCTCATTTCCGACCTTGGCTGTCTTGCATCTTTCGGCAAACCCCTCGGCTTGTCAATATTTATCATACCGTTGCACGAGGCCGCCCGCCGCGCCGGCATCCACCTGCTGATCGACGTCAGCCCGCTGAATCTGATGTGATCAAAACGCGACCTTCTCCTCGCGCGAGTTGGCAACGATAAAACGCCGGATCAGGTCGCGGGAAAGGTTCCAGAGATCGATTGGGCCATCAGCGCTCGCAGGCGAGCAGATCTGCCTTGACGCGCGACTGTATCACCTGCTCTGTATCACCTGCTCCTCATTCTGCAAAAACCGGCGCGAGGTCGATTTCCAATTCTGGCAGAACACCGACGGAAATGCGCTCCTCGGCGGTGTGGACATCCGGCTTCCCGTAGAGTCCATCCGGACCCCGGCGGAAAATCGACACAATCCGGTCTGTCGGGTGGACGATCCAGTACTCCGCAACCCCGGCCCGCTCATATAGGTTGCATTTCTCCCTCATGTCCCGGGCCACCGAATCGGGAGAAATGATCTCGATCACCAGGTCCGGTGCGCCTTTGCATCCCCGATCGTCAAGCTTCGCCTGGTCGCAGACTACAACCAGATCAGGTTGGACGACGGTGCTCGTCGTTTCGTCGGATTCGCCGGGCGCCGGGAGGCGCACGTCGAAGGGGGCGGCGTAAGCCTGACACTTCTTTCCCCGCAGATGGGCGCCGATTTGCTGCGCCAACTCCCATGAGATCTTCTGATGCTTCCGCGACGGCGCCGGCGTCATGTTGAAGGCGACGCCGTTGATCAGCTCCCAACGCTCGTCGTTGGACCACCGGAGGTAGTCGGCATAGGTGTACCTCGCGTCCCGCTTCGTCGCTGCCTGTCCCACCTGTGCCTCGTTCCCCGGACCGGGCGCTCACCTCAAGCCGGCGTCACGACACGCTTGAAATCGCCGATAAGGCGAGCTTACGTCGAGCGCTCAATTGAAGTCAAGACAACATCCGCGCTCCATGGGCCGTCCGACCCATTTCTTCGGCAATCATGGGCACTTCCATCGATCGATGATTGGTTAAGAGATGGTAGCGGGCCCAGCGCGGGAAGACAAAATTCTCGAGAGTAATCCCGGTCGCGCCTTGTCGGGCGACTCCCGAGGATGTGATGAATGTCATTGACAGAGAAAACCCGACTTTCGTACATTCTTCCGGCGATGTCTCTGCTGCCGCTGTACCGGCCCGTCGAGGGCCTCGGCGCCCGTCTGGCGCGCTGGGGGCGCAATGTCGCGCTCTCGAGCGCCTGCGTTGCGCTGCTCGCCGCGGCCCGGACGGCCCTGCCTGAGTTGCCCGAACCTCCGGCCGACGCCGGCGACAGCACACAACCGGCCGCCGGCACGACGTCAACCCCGCCGGCGGACCTCCGCACCCTGCGCGGCGCCATCCGCGCCGGCGTCGGCTTCGCCGAAAGCCTCGCGCTCGCGGGGCTCGACCCCGAGATCATCCCGCACATCGTCCAGCGGCTCGCACCGGCGCTGGATTTCCGGCGCCTGAAGGCCGGGGACCGCTTCACCGTCGTGCTCAAGCCGGGCGGCGACCTGGTGAGCCTGACCTACGAGAAGAGCCCGCTGGAGGCCCTCGTGCTGCGCTCGACCCCCGACGGCTGGGAGACCCAGCTGGCGGCGCTCCCCGCGGAGAACCGCGTCGTCGAGGTCCGTGGCAACATCCGCAGTTCGCTCTTCGAAGCGATGGACCGCGCCGGCGAGAACGACACCCTGACGCTGGCCTTCGCCGAGCTGTTCGCCTGGGACATCGACTTCGCTCACGAGCTGCAGCCGGGCGACTCCTTCCGGCTGGTGGTGGAGAAGATCTACCGCGACCGGCGCTTCGTGCAGTACGGCCGCATCCTCGCCGCGGAGTACCGCCAGGACGACGGGACGCACCAGGCCTATTTCTTCCCGTGGCCGGACGCGCGCGGCGAGTACTACACCGCCGAGGGACGATCGGTACGCGCCTCCTTCCTGCGCTCCCCGATCTCGTACACCCGGATCAGCAGCGGCTTTTCCGGCGCGCGTCTGCACCCGATCCTCAACCGGGTCCGGGCCCACTACGGCGTGGACTTCGCCGCCCCCGAAGGCACCCCGGTCTGGGCGCCCGCGGACGGCGTGGTCCTTGCGCGCGGCCGGGACAACGCGGGCGGCAACCGGATCGCGCTGCGTCACGGCGGCGGTTACGAGACCCACTACCTGCACCTCTCGCGCTTCGCCTCCGGACTCAAAGTCGGCGACCGGGTGCGGCAGAAGGAGGTCATCGGCTACGTCGGCTCGACCGGGCTGTCAACCGGACCGCACCTGGATTACCGCGTGCGGCGCGGCGGAACCTGGGTCAACCCGGTGAAGGAGGCCTTCCCGCGCGCCGAACGCCTCCCCCCGCAGTACGCCGAGGAATTCGCCGAATACCGCACCTGGCTCGACGGGCAGGCCTACACGCAAATCGCAGCCCGCTGAAAAAGGCCCATCTGCGGCGTTCCACCTGGATCTTTTTGAGCAGCCTGCCCGTTCCATGAGTTTTCAGCCTTCCGTTGACAAGCTGGTCAATCATCGCCGCGGGTTGACAGCGCCGGCGCGGGCGGTGCAGGGTAATCGCATGGACTCGATCCCGATGTCGTCCGAGCCGGCGCGCTGCGATCACGACCACGCCGCGCGCACCTGCTCCCACGGGCACGGCCAGGGGACCCCGGCCTCGCAGCTGCGGCTGGCGATCCCCCTGACGCTCGCCGTGTTCGCCGTCGAACTCGCCGGCGGGATCTGGTCCTCCTCGCTGGCGCTGCTCTCCGACTCGCTGCATGTTCTGTTCGACGCGACCGCGCTCGGCCTCTCCTACGCGGCAATCATGCTCGCGGCGCGCCCGGCGAGCGACCGGCACTCCTACGGCCTGCACCGCGGGGAGATCCTCGCCTCTCTGGTCAATGGACTGACCGTCGGGCTGATCGCGGCCTGGATCTTCTACGAAGCCTGGGAGCGGCTCGCCAACCCGCGTGAGGTGCGCGTCGGCGGCATGATGGCCGTCGCCTTCGCGGGGCTGCTCGCCAACGCGATCGTCGTCTGGCTGCTGCACGGGCACCACACCGACGACCTCAACATGCGCGGGGCTTACCTGCACGTCATCGGCGACCTGCTCGCCTCGGTGGCGGTCATCGCCGGCGGCGCGATCATCTGGGCGACGGGCTGGACGCTCATCGACCCGATCCTCGGCTTTGCGATCGGGCTGCTGCTGCTCTGGGGCGCCGGGAGACTCGTGCGCGAGTCGCTGCACATCCTGATGGAAGGTGTCCCCGCGGGCCTCACGGTCGAAGGCGTCGTGGCCGCCGTCCTCGCGGTTCCGGGCGTCGCCGATCTGCACCGGGTGCACATCTGGAGCCTCTGCTCGCACATCCGGGCGCTCTCGGCGCACCTGATCGTCGATGCGGCCGCCGCCCGCGAGCCCCAGGCGGTGCTCGATGACGTGAACGCGCTGCTGCACGGGCGCTTCGGCATCACGCACACGACGCTGCAGTCGGAGTGCCGCGGCTGCGCGACGGACGGTCCCTACTGCACCCTCGCGCACCCCGGCGAGGAGCGCGTCGCGCGGCTGTAAGACCCGGGTTGGCGGGAACGCCCGGTGACCCTGTTATACTCCCGCGCATGGCTCGGACGAAGCGGATCCCCCTCGCGGGCGTGGTGAGCCTCGGCTGCTCGAAGAACCTGGTGGACACCGAATACCTGATCGGCGGGCTCGGCGCCGGCGGCTGGGGGCTCGTGCCCGATCGCGAGGGCGCGGACCTGCTGCTGGTGAACACCTGCGCGTTCATCGGCCCGGCGGTCGAGGAGTCGCACGAGGCGATCGCCGACGCCGTTGCCTGGAAGGCGCGGCTCGCCGGGCGGCTCGTCGTGGTCGCGGGCTGCATGGTCAACCGCTTCGCCGACGAGTTGGCGACGCGCTACCCCGCGGTGGACCTGCTGCTCGCACCGAAGCAGATCCCGCGCCTCGGCGAGTGGCTGGCGCTCGCCGCGCCGCGGCCGACGCGCCTCGGCAGCCCCGGGAGGGCCTTCCTGCCGAGCGGCTCGCTCGATCGCTCGCTGACCACCGGTCCCTGGGCCTACCTGAAGATCTCGGACGGCTGCAGCAACCGCTGCCACTACTGCCTGATCCCCTCGATCCGCGGGCCGCACGCCAGCCGCACGCGCGCGGCGGTGCTGGACGAGGCGCGCGCGCTGATCGACGCCGGGGTCCGCGAACTCAATTTGGTCGGACAGGACATCACCCGCTTCGGCGAGGGTCGCCGCGGCGGCGGGCTCGCGCCCCTGGTGCGCGCGGTCGCGGCGCTCCCCGGGGACTTCCGCGTCCGCCTGCTCTACCTGCACCCCGAACGGGTCGACGAGGAGATCATCCGCCTCTTCGCCGAAACGCCGAAACTCTGCGCCTACCTCGACATCCCGATCCAGCATGCGAGCGGCCGGGTGCTCGAGCGCATGAACCGCCGCTACGCCCGGCCCGGGCTGGAGAAGCTCTTCTCGTCGCTGCGTGAGAACATTCCGGGCGTGGCGCTGCGCACCACGGTCATGGTCGGCTACCCGGGCGAGGGGAAACGCGAATTCGCCGAGCTGCTGGGCTTCCTGCGCGCGCACCCGTTCGAGAATCTCGGCGCATTCGTCTTCTCGGCACAGCCGGGGACGAAAGCCGCGACCCTGCCCGGCGCCGCCACGGCCGAGGAGGCGCAGGAGCGCTACCACGCCGTGATGACCTTGCAGGCCGAGCTGGCGTCCGATCTCTGGTCGGCGCGCGTGGGCGGCACCACCGAGGCGCTTCTGCTCGGGCCCGAACCCGGCCGCACGACTATCTGGCAGGCCCGCACCCCCTGGCAGGCGCCGGAGGTCGATGGCCGGATCAGGGTGCGCGGTCGCGGCGAGGCCGGCTCCTGGGTCGCGGTGCGCATCACCGGGGCCGGCGCCTACGACCTCGAGGGAAAGATCGCCTGATCGTGTCGAGCGCCTCGTGGCACCGCCTGCTCTACACCGGGCTGCTGCTCTTCGGGCTGTGCCTGCCGCTCTCGAAAAGCGCGAGCAACATCCTGCTCGGCGCCCTCTACGCCGCGGCGGCGGCCGGCGTGCTCCTCGACCGGCAATTCCGCGCCGACTTCGTGCGCAGCTGCCGCCAGCCCCTGACGGCGGCGCTGGGCTTCTTCTGTCTCGTCGCCTACCTCGGCATCATCCACACCCAGCGGCCTGCCGACGGTTTCGCCATCGCGAACAAGTTCGTAAGCCTGCCGGCGATCTATTTCCTCGTCTCCGTGCTGCTCCAGGCCGACCCCAGAGCAGCAGAGCGAACCCGGAAGGCCGAGAGCCTGCTGGTGTCGTTTCTGATCGGCCTGGCGGCGCTGAACCTGCTCGGGGTCATGACGTATCTCGGCGTGATCGGCGAGAGGGAGTTCGCGCTCCCGCTCGCCCCGCTCGATCTTCACCACATCTGGTTCTCGAACATCAACGCGCTCGGCCTCTACGCGGGCGTCTTCTTCCTGTTGTTCAACGGTCCGGGCGCCTCGACGAGAACGAAAGTCTACCTGTCCGGCTTTCTCCTTCTCTCCGCGCTTTGCATCGTGCTCTCCACGTCCAGAACCGCCTGGTTCAGCATCTCCTTGACCGCGGCGATCATGGCCTTCGCGCTGATCAGGAGCAGGAAGACGGTTTTTCTCATCATGGGCTGCTCGGCCCTGCTGTTCGCGTCGGCGTACCAGTTCGTCCCGCTCGTCCGCGACCGGATCGACACGATCCCCCAGGATCTGGAGCTGTTCTTCGTCAGCGAAAAGAAACCCTCCTCGATCGGCAGCCGGCTGCTGATGTGGAAAGCCTCGCTGAAGATGTTTCGGTCCCGGCCCCTCCTCGGCGTCGGGACAGGGGACTACCTCCGCACGATTGAGGAGTACCGGGAGCTGCGGCTCCTGCCGCGACATCTGCTGGATTACAATCAGCCGCACAACATGTATCTGTTCACGCTGGCCACGAACGGCATCGTGGGGTTGAGCGCCTTGCTGTTCATTTTCTTCCGCAGCCTGAGGTCGACGGTGCCGGTCGTGCGTTCCAGCGGCAACGGGAAGCTCCTGGCCTCCCTGGCGATGGCGACCGCGGTGCACTTCATGATCGCCGGCTTCATGGATTCATTCTTCAACATCCAGATCCTGCGCTATTCCTTCGCCTTCATCATGGGCGTCTGTATCCGAAGTTCCGTCAGCGACGCCGAGCCTGCCGCCGCGAACCGCGCTGAGCGCGCCGGAAACGCGGTCCGGCTATTCGCGCGCTCTTCTGAAGACGACCGCCAGCAGACCAAAGGCGAGAATCCCGAGAAAATACTCGTACATCTGGGCGATCCCGTGGATCCCGATTGACACCTGGGTCGCCAGCCCGCGATCGAAACCCAGCAGGACGAGCGCCCCGGTCATCCCTCCCTCCCAGACCCCGAACTGCCCGAGAGCGGGGATGGGGAGGGCCGCGACCAGCTCGGTTGCCGTGATGCCGAGGATGAGATCCCAGAAATCCGGCTGGCGCCCCACCGCGCCCGCACCGGCGAGCAGCCCGGTCATCAGCGCATAGAGCGAACCGTACTTCGCGAGCCGGATGACCATCGAGACTAGAAAGACGGGGGCGAGGGTGCCGGCCCGGCGCACCTCCCCCAGCGCGCCGGCAAGGGAATCGAGCCGCGCGGCCAGGGCCCGCCGACGGCTGCCCGCGACGGGCGGGGGTTCGACCGCCCGGCCGCGGAGGACCCGCGCGAGCGCCTGCGTGATCGGGCCGAGTTCGCGGAGGGCGACGGCGGCCGCGACGAAGAGGCCCGCCCCGGCCGCGACGATCCAGCCGACCGGCAGTCTCGACGCGAGAGCGCCCGCTCCGGCGTCGAAACGCATCAGCGCCGCCAGCGCCAGCACGGGGCCGAGCGTCGCCAGTTCGAAGACGAACGAGAGCAGGAACGTGGCGGCGGCCGGTTCCAGGCCGACCCCGAAGCGGCGGACGAGCAGATAGACATAGGAGCCCAGCGCGGCGAGCCGGCCCGGGACCAGATCGCCCAGGCAGTTCTGCGCCACGGTCACCAGCAGCAGCGGGCCCCGGGCAGGCCGGGGGGGCGGCAACAGCAGCCGGAAGCGCACGGCCCGCAGCCAGAGACCCGCGGCGCTGACGAGCGCATAGATCGCCAGCGCGGAGCGGGGGGCCCGGGAGACGCTCGCAGCCAGCTCGGACCAGGAGCCGCCGCGCATCAGCAACAGCAGCAGCGTGATCGAGACGGCAGCCGGGAGCAGGATGCCGGCGATTCTTCCAGGACGCATGTCGCTTCAGTTCGCGGGCGGCCCGGGCCGATCCGGCGCGCCGAGAAGCGGCGCGAGCGCATCGAACCAGGCATCCGCCAGCGCGCGATAGCCCTTCTCGTTCGGGTGAACGCCGGGCAGAAGCTCCGGGCGGGCGTGGAAAAGCCGGTGGTTGTCCACGAGCGCCACCTGGCGCCGCGCCGCGATTTCGCGTATCGCCGGGTTGATCTCGTTTTCGACCCTGGCGCGGGATGCGGCGTTGAAATGCCCGGCGATCTCCACCGGGACGGGAGGGATCGTCGCCAGCAGCACCCGGGGTGAGGATCCGTCCGGGTTGCGGTGGCCCGCCACGAGACCGAGGATGGCGTCGAGGTTCTCCCGGAAACGCTCGACGGTGGTCGCGTCCCCATCGCTGCGCACGTCGTTGGTCCCCAGCTGCAGCAGGACCCAGCGCGGGTTGGTCAGCTCCACGGTGCGCGAGCGCCGGAGAAAGCCCAGGTACTCGCCGCTGGTGTTCCCCTTCTCGCCGGCGTCGATCACCCTGAGCTGGTACCCCGCCTCGTCCAGGCGGCGCTGCAGATACCAGGGATAGCCGCCGGCGGTGATGCTGTCGCCGGCGCACAACACGACGGGAGGCCGCGGCGGCGGCGGCGCGGACGGCGAATCCCCGCGGCAGCCGACGAGCGGCAACGCCAGCGCGCACGCCCAGGCCAGCAGCCCCCGGCCGCCCCGCACGGCTAGCGCGCCCAGTCCGGGAAGCGGTCGTCCACGCCGTCGGGGCTGAGTCTGACCGGTTCGCCGCCCGCCGCCGGAATCGCGTAGAGCCGCCACGGACCGCGCTTCTTGTCGGTGGTCGACTGGTAGACGATCCATCGCCCATCCGGGGACCAGGCGGGATCGTAGTCGTAGCTCGCGGAATCCAGCGTCACCCGCACCTTGTTGCCGCCGTCCGGGTCCATCGTCCAGACATCCCCCTTGCCGTCGGCTACGTGGGAGACATAGGCGAGCCGGCTCCCGTCCGGCGACCAGTCGGGTCGACAGCTCCCTCCCTGCGTCGCGAGACCCTTGACGCCGGAGCCGTCCGCGTTCATCCGGTAGATCCCCCACCCCAGTTCGTTCCGGGTGAAGGCGATGCGCGTGCCGTCGGGGGACCAGTGCGGGAGGATGCTCCGCCAGATGCTCCGGGTAATCTGCCACTCCCGGCCGCTGGCGAGATCGAGGCCGTAGATCTCATAGTCCCGCCCTCGCGGGCTGTCGTAGGCGATCGCCGCGCCGTCGGGCCGCCAGCAGGGGCTGTGGCACGGGTCCGCCCCCTTGGTGAGCCTTCCGGAGTCGCTTCCGTCCGCCCGCATCCGGTAGATGGCCGGTTCGCCGCCGTCGCGCGTCGACTCGAAGGCGATCCAGTCACCGCCGGGCGAGAAGCTCGGGTGGTTGTTGTCCCCCGCCGAGCGGGTAAGCTGCCTGCGCGTGCCTTTGGCAAGATCGAGCAAGACGATCTGCCAGCGATCCCCGATACGGGACTGGAATATGATCCGGCCCTGCAGCGACGCCGGGATCGCGCTCGGGACGGGGGCTTGCGCCACGGCTCCGCCTCCCGCAGACTCCGACTCGCAGGCCATCGTCAGAACAATCGCCAGAGTGGCGATGATCACGCAGGACGAACGAACTGAGCATCCATTCATAACAGCCATTATATCCGATCGCTTCTCGGTGGCTCGGTACGGCGGAGGGGTGGCGCGAAGGGGAGGTCTCCAGCGGAGCTTCTCCGGCACGGGAAGGGAAGCGAGGATCTCCACAACGGTAATCCTTCAGTGAGGGGTATCAAAATCAGTACCGTTCGCCCTGAGCCGTGAGCTTGTCGAACGGTCGAAGGGCGCTTGTAGATAGGACAAATTTGCGTTCATGGTTCGACCGTTCGTCAAGCTCACGGCTCACCACGAACGGAAAGAGTTTCCGCGCTTCACTGAAGGATTACCCACAACGACCAACGCTCATTGCATTTCCCGGGGCACCATAGTACAAAAGGCGAGATTTCAATGGAAAAACAGCCATGTGCGGCATAGCCGGAATCCTCGGAATCGGCGTGGGCTACCGCGTCGACCCGTCCGAATTGCGGCGGATGTGCGACGTCATCCGCCACCGCGGACCCGACGACGACGGCTACCACGTCGAACAGCCCATCGGCCTCGGCATGCGCCGCCTCAGCATCATCGACATCGCCGGCGGGCACCAGCCGATGAGCAACGAAGCCGGGACGCTCTGGGTGGTCTTCAACGGCGAGATCTACAACTTCCGGGAACTCCGCACCGAGCTGGAGGCCATGGGTCACCGGTTCCAGAGCCACAGCGACACCGAGGTCATCCTCCACGGCTACGAGCAGTGGGGCGAGGAGTTCGTGAAGCGCCTGCGGGGGATGTTCGGGATCGCCCTCTGGGATGCCGGCGAGAAGAAACTCCTGCTGGTGCGCGACTGGGTCGGCATCAAACCGCTGCACTGGTACCTCGACGACGAGAAGCTCGTCTTCGGTTCGGAGATCAAGTCCCTTCTCGCCTGCCGGGGCGTTTCGCGCGAAATCGACCGCGAGGCCCTCGACCGCTACCTGACCTACGAGTACATCCCGGCGCCCTCATCGATCTTCCAGCGGATCAGAAAACTGCCGCCGGGGCACCTGCTCGTGTGGCAGCATGGCGACGCAACAGTCCGTTCCTACTGGGATTTTCCGGTCGCACCCGAGCCGGACGGCAAGGACCGCATCGGCGAGGAGGAGTATGCGCGCGAACTGCTGGGACTGCTGCGCGAATCCGTGCGGCTCCAGATGGTCAGCGACGTGCCCCTCGGGGCGTTCCTGAGCGGCGGCATCGACTCCAGCTCCGTCGTCGCCCTGATGAGCGAGTTCTCGGACCGCCCCGTGAAGACCTTCTCGATCGGCTTCAAGGAGCAGTCCTACGACGAACTGGCCTACGCCCGGCTGGTTGCCGAGCGGTTCGGCACGGAGCACCACGAGTTCATTCTGACGCCGCAGATCACCGAGCTTACGGACCATCTGATGGGTTTTCTGGACGAGCCGCTCGGCGACTTTTCGATCTTCCCGACCTACCTGGTCTCCAAGATGGCGCGCTCTCACGTCACCGTGGCGCTCTCAGGGGATGGCGGCGACGAACTGTTCGCCGGCTACGACACCTACATCGCGGACCGGTTCGCGCGGCGACTCGAGACGCTGCCGGCGGTCCTGCGCGAGCGCCTGCTGCCCGGAATCCTGGGTCTGGTCCCGCCGACGAAGAAGAAAAAGGGCGCGATCAACATCGCCAAGCGCTTCGTGCAGGGCGCCGCGCTGCCGCCAGAGCTGATGCACACCCGCTGGATGACGTTTCTCGCCGCCCGGGAGAAGCGGCAGCTCTACACGCCGGCTTTGCGCGAGGCTTTGCGCGGGTCCGTAACCGAGGGCTTCATCCTGGAGCACGGGCGGGCGAAGCACTTCCCCGACGCGCTGACCGCGGCGCAGTACGTCGACCTGAAGACCTATCTCCCCGAAAACATCCTGACCAAGGTCGACCGGATGAGCATGGCGGTCTCGCTCGAGGCCCGAGTCCCGGTGCTGGACCACAAGATCGTCGAGTTCGCCTTCCGGCTCCCCGCGCACCTGCGGCTCAAGGGGCGGACCACCAAGTACCTGCTGAAGAAGGCCGTGGCGCCGCTGCTGCCGCCGCAGATCCTGGCCAAGAAGAAGCAGGGCTTCTCCATTCCGATCAAGAACTGGCTCACGGGCGAGTTGCGGCCGCTGATGACGGACCTGCTTGACGCCGGGCGGGTCCGGCGGCGCGGCTGGTTCGAGCCGGCGGAAGTGCGGAAGCTGGTGGACGAGCACCTGGCGGGCCGCGAAAACCACAGCCACCGGCTCTGGTCGATGATGGTCTTCGAACTCTGGCAACAGCGCTTCGCCGGGGAATAATATGTTCGAGCGGAATTTTAATACTTGACTTTTCGGCGGGACGCCCTATCTTTACGAGCTAACGTGAACTAACAACTTTGGAGGGGAAAACGTTGAAATTGCTCAGAACCGTCAAAATCGTCCCGACCGTCACTGCGATCCTGTCCGCGGCACTGCTCACCGTGGCCATCGGCGGCTGCGGTGAAGTCACCGACACCACCGGAAGCACGAGCACCACCAGCTTCAAGGTGACCCCGGGCGACTACATGGGCCGGAAAGTGAGCGGCGACGGAAAAATCTCCCTGACCATCACGGGCGTCGACATGGACGACCAGCGGGACTCCCAGCCGCTGATCTATTTCTATGACGGCAAGGGCTACGGCGGCGGCCGGACCACCGGCGGGTTTCAGGGCGATCTGCGCAACTACAAGTTGAAGTACTACGGCTCGCACGGGGAGATCGAATCCGAGAGCTACCACGGCACCAAGTTCCGGAGCACCGAGACTTACAACGTCGTCCTCGAGTGGAAGACCGGCAATGACGGTTTCATGAGGAGCACGATCAACGGGAGCGTCTTCGAGAAGCCCGGCGCGGTCGCGGACTCCTTCACGGTCGGGATCGGCTACCCGCCGTCAGTTCGCCCGGGCTGGGACGGCGCGGTGTACACCAACATCGTCTGGCCGAAGGGCGAGAACGAAGTCAGGTAACGGCCGAGGCCCGCGCGGTTAAACCGCGGAGCGGAGATTCGGACCACGCATCGCCACGGCGGTGCGTGGTCTTCTCTTTTTGCGCAACCTGTCCGCTCCCTGAGCCTTTGAGGCCCCCGTTCGTGTAGAATGCGCGCCATGCCAGCCCCCAAGGTCTTCCTCTTCGTCCCCCCCGGCGGGTACTTCGCCGAGCGCTGGTCCGGCGGCAGCATGATGCCGGCCCTCGGCCTCGCGTACATCGCCGCGGTCCTCGAGCGCGACGGCGTCGATGTCCGGCTCGTGCCCTGCCACGTCCTCGGCCTCGACTGGAAGGACGTCGGCCGGCTGATCGAAACCGAGCGCCCCGACGTCGTCGGCGTCACCACGACCACCGAAAACCGCTTCCTCTCTTTCCGGCTCGCTCAGGTCGCCAAGGCGGCCCACCCCGGCGTCTTCACCGTTCTCGGCGGCCCGCACGTGATGAACGCCGCCGCGGACACTCTGGCGCACGTCAGAGCCGTCGACGCGGTCTGCGTCGGCGAAGGCGAGGAGACGATGCGCGAACTCGTCCGCTGCCTCGCGGCGCGCGGGGACCTCGGCAAGGTCGAGGGCATCTCCTGGCGCGCCGAGGACGGGACGGTGCGCCACAACGCGCGGCGCCAGCCGATCGCCGACCTGAACCTGCTGCCGATGCCCGCCCGGCACCTCGAGCCCTGGGAGAAGTACAACTTCCGGATGGAAGTGCCCGGCAAGGGCCTGCTCCCCGGCGGCAACCTGATGACCAGCCGCGGCTGCCCGTTCACGTGCACCTTCTGCGCCACCCCGGCGAACTGGGGGCGGCGCGTGCGCGCGCTCTCCCCCGAGAACGTGCTGCTCGAGATCGAGCACCTGCAGGAGCGCTACGGGGCGCGGGTGATCTGGTTCTACGACGACACGTTCAACTTCAACCCCGCCCGCGCGGAGGCGATCTGCGACCTGATCATCGAGCGCCGGCTCGACATCAGCTGGTTCTGCGAGGTGCGCGTCGACATCCTCGAGGAGCCGCTCTTCGAGAAGATGGTGCGCGCCGGCCTCTTCCACGTCGGCTTCGGGATCGAGTCGGCCTCGGAGCGCATCTCGCGCGAGATCATCACCAAGCGCGCGACGCTGCAGCAGGCCTACGACGTGGTCTCCTGGTCGAAGGAGCTGGGCATCACCGCGAACCCCTTCTTCATCTTCAGCCACCCGACCGAAACCTGGGCGGAGGCGCAGCAGACGATGGCGGTCCTCGAGCAGCTCGAGGGGCGCTGCGAGACGAGCGTCGCGATCACGCACATCTACCCCGGCACGCCGCTCGAGGAGCGGGCGCGGCGCGAGGGCAAGCTCCCCCGCGACTTCTCCTGGTCGACCGACAGCCATCGCGGCGTGATCCTGCTCCCCGCGGCGCAGGGGCACGCCCCGCTCTATGTCGACAAGCTGAAGTGGTCGCAGATCTGCGAGCTGATGGTGCGTTTCGGCATGGCGAAGAAGAAGATCCGCTACGGGAGCAAGATCCTCCCCGTCCTGAGAAACATCCGCTCCCCCGGCGACTTGTGGCGCATCACGGTTCTCGCGCTCGTGCTGTTCAAGCACAAGCTGCTGCGCCTCGTCGGCCGAGAGCCGCAGCGGGCACGCGTCAACGACGGCGTGCCCGGACACCCCGAACCCGGCTGCTGAAGGAACGCGAGTTCACAATGAAGATCCTCGGGATTTCAGCCTTCTACCACGACTCCGCGGCAGCGCTCCTCGACGCCGGCGAGATCGTCGCGGCGGCGCAGGAAGAGCGCTTCACGCGCCGCAAGCACGACCCGGCGTTCCCCGCGAACGCCATCCGGTACTGTCTCGAGGCCTCGGGCACCGCCTTCGAGGATCTGGAGGCGGTCGCCTTCTACGACAAGCCCTTCCTCAAGTTCGAACGGCTGCTGGAGACCTACTACGCGTTCGCGCCCCGCGGCCTGCGCTCCTTTCTCGCCGCGATGCCGGTCTGGATCAAGGAAAAACTGTTTCTCAAGCGGCTGCTGCTCCAGGAGCTCTCGCTGCTGGCCGGCCACCAGGTCGAGGAGGTGAAGCTGCTCTTTCCCGAGCACCATCTCTCGCACGCCGCGAGCGCGTTCTACCCGTCCCCGTTCGAGGAGGCGGCGATCCTGACGATCGACGGCGTCGGCGAGTGGGCGACCGCGTCGATCTGCCACGGCCGCGGCAACAGCATCGAGATCCTGCGCGAGCTGCGCTTCCCGCACTCGGTCGGGTTGCTCTACTCGGCGTTCACCTACTACCTCGGATTCCGGGTCAACTCCGGCGAGTACAAGCTGATGGGCCTCGCCCCCTACGGCGACCCGGACTCCGCGCGCACCCGCGGCTTCGAGGAGGCGATCGCGACGAAGATGGTCGACATCGCCGCCGACGGGTCGCTCTGGCTCGACCAGGCCTATTTCGACTACGCCGCCGGCCTGCGCATGGCCAACGAACCGGCCTGGGAGCGGCTCTTCGGCTTTCCCCGGCGCGAGGCGGAGAGCGAGATGGGGCAGGAGCACTGCGACCTGGCGCTGGCGATCCAGCGGGTCACCGAGGGGGTTGTGCTCGCGATGGCGACCGAGGCGAAGAAACTCACCGGGTCGGCGAACCTCTGCCTCGCCGGCGGCGTCGCGCTGAACTGCGTCGCCAACGGCAAGCTGCTGCGCAGCGGGATCGTCGATCGCCTCTGGATCCAGCCCGCGGCCGGGGATGCCGGCGGGGCGCTCGGCGCGGCGCTGTGCGCGCACTACATCGGTCGCGGCAACCCGCGCACGACCGACGGCGCGGACCGGATGCGCGGCTCGTATCTCGGCCCGCAGCCCGAAGAGGCGGACATCCGCCGCGTGGTCGGGCGCTACCGCGCCGTCGGGCGGCGCTTCGAGGATCTCGGCGCGCTGTGCGCCCGCGCCGCCGAACTGCTCGACGGCGGCCAAATCCTCGGCTGGGTGCGCGGCCGGATGGAGTGGGGCCCGCGCGCGCTGGGCGGCCGGAGCATCGTCGCCGACCCGCGCAACCCCGAGATCCAGAAGAAGCTCAACCTCAAGATCAAGTACCGCGAGAGCTTCCGGCCGTTCGCCCCCTCGGTGCTCGCCGAAGAGTGCGCGAACTATTTCGAGCTGGACGAGCCCTCGCCGTACATGCTGCTGATCGCGGACGTCCAGCCCGCCCACCGCCGGCCGCTGCCGCCGGGCTACTTTGCCCTGCCGCTGCGCGAAAAGCTCTACCACCAGCGCTCGGACATCCCGGCGGTGACGCACCTGGATTACTCGGCGCGCATCCAGACGGTGCACCGCGAAACCAACCCGGACTACTGGCGGCTGATCGAGGCGTTCCGGCAGCGCACCGGGTACGGGCTGGTCGTCAACACCAGCTTCAACGTGCGCGGCGAGCCGATCGTCTGCACGCCGGAGGACGCCTACCGCTGCTTCATGCGCACGGAAATGGACGCACTGGTCGTCGGGGACTGGCTCTTCGAGAAGAAGGACCAGCCCGCGTGGGCCGAGGACAAGGAGTGGCGCGAGTCACTCGTGATGGATTAGGAGGGGACATGTCCGCAATCGGTGATCTCTGGGGTTTTCTGAAGGAACGCAAGAAGTGGTGGCTGCTGCCGATGGTGATCGTGCTGATGCTCTTCGGGGTGCTCATCGTGCTGACGAGCGGCTCGGCCATCGCGCCGTTCATCTATACGCTGTTTTAACTCTACTTCGTAGGGGCGGGATTTATTCCCGCCCGAGAGCAAACGGGAGGGGATTAACCCCTCCCCTACGACCGCAATTATTGGGGAAGATAAGTCTATGATGAAGACAGAACTGACCCGGGAGAAGGTCCTCGAGACGATCGGGGTGCTGGCGCTGGCCTGCCTGGTCGTCGGGCACCTGATGCGTCACCGACCGGTGGCGGGGAAGGCGTTCCTGGCCGCCGCGTCGCTGCTGCTCGCGCTCGGCCTGTTCGTCAAGCCGGCCGGGGCGCTGATCGCGCGCGCCTGGCTCAAGTTCGGCGGGGCGCTCGGCGCGGTGAACTCGCGGATCATCCTCGGGGCGATCTTCTACCTCTTCCTGACGCCGATCGCCCTGCTCGCCCGGATGACCCGCGGGGACTTCCTGCATCTGAAGAAGCGCACCGGCGCGGACCGCAGCTACTGGCACGCGCGCGACCACGCCTACACGGCGGAGGATATCTCCAAGCTCTGGTAGCCGCAGGCCGCTGAAAAAGGCCCATCTGCGGCGTTGCCTTGCACCTGGACCTTTTTGATCAGCCGGCCCTTCATGAGTATCTCAGTAACTTTTCAAATGCGGGGCACCACACCTTGATCAGAGTTGAGTTTCAACAGCAGCTCGCGGACGAACGGCGCCACGTGCGCGGCCTTCTCCCGGTTCCCCTCCGCGTTGTAGTGGCAGGTGTCCGTCCAGTTGCCGGGGGAGATCACTGAGGCCGGGAACGGCGCGATCGGCAGCTTGCGCTTCGCCGCGAGATCCCAGAGCAGCTTCTCCTCGCGCTCGATCGCCTGCGGGCCGCCCTTGTCCGGGCGATACGCCTGGTTGTCGACGAACCGGAACGGCACCAGCAGCACCTTCGCGCCGTCGCTCTCGATTTCGTCCAGCAGGGACTCCAGGTTGTGCTTGTAGGCGATCTCGTCGTCCGGAATGTTCTGCGCGCGTTCCTCACGGGACTCTCCCGGCGGCTGCGGGTACCACTGCGCCAGCGGCGGGAGCCGGTCCTTCTTGACGAAGGCGTCGGCGGCGGGGGTCTCGCCGTGAACCAGCGGAATCAGCAGGATGGCGACAAATCGCGATTTGATCAGCAGGCGCCCCAGCGGCGGCAGCGGCGGCGGCAGCTGCAGCGCCCGGCGGTAGTGGCTGTAGTCGGGGTGGTAGTAGTCGTAGTTGACCATGCTCTCGGCGTCGTTCCCCCCCGGATTGACGACGACGATGTCGGGGCGGTAGTAGTGGAACTTGAAGTGATAGTGCGTCAGGTTTTCAGCGGTCGTCCCGAACGGGATACCGCCGTTGATCACCTCGATCCCCTTGACCCCAGGCGGAAGCTCTTGCGCCAGGATCCGCTCGAGCTGCGCCGGGTAGGCGTCCTCGGCCCGCGGCGTCCCCCAGCCGTAGGTCGTCGAGCCGCCGAGGCACAGGACCCGCACCACCCCGGGGGTGCGCCGGAACTCGACAGCCTTGCCCCGGTACCCCTGGGAGTTGTGCTGTGCCCCCGCCGCGTCCGAATAGTTCGGCGACGGAATGTACAGCAGGTACGCCTGCGAGACGCTCATCTGGTAGCGCGGATCGGGGACCGCCTCCCCCGCCATCAGCTGGCGGGTCTTCTCCCACCCCGGCAGCGAAATGCGCAGGGCCAGCCGGGCCATGCCTTCGCAGGCCCCGCCGACGATCGCGAGGAGAAAGAGCCAGAACAGCGCCAGTTTCATGTTGGAGGATTTGCTCATCGAGGGTTTCCTTTCACGCTGGCGGCCGGGCCGGGCCGTCCGAGAGTCGCATCCGCGGCGGTTTCTCCTAAATCGAGCGCGATCATCTGGCTGACGGCGCCAAAAGTCAAGGGTTTGCCGCCACGCGCGCGTTGCATTTTCCCGGGCTTTCACGCATAGTGTGCGCCGCCGGAGGCACTGAGGTCGGGTGTGCCGCCGGCTGATTGCCGGCATCGGGAGACCAGATTCATGACGGTTGCAGCCGCAGGGAAGAAGATGAGCGTCGCCGCCGTGATCCTCGCCCGCAACGAGGGCCTGAACCTGGCGGAGATCATCCGGGCCGCCAAGCCCATGGTAGACGAGGTGGTCGTCGTCGACGGGCACTCCACGGACGATACCCGCGAGGTCGCCGTCCGCGAGGGCGCCCGGGTCATCCTCGATCACCGCAAGGGAAAGGGCGACGGGATCCGCACGGCGATCGAGCAGGTCGACGCCGACATCCAGGTCTACCTCGACGCCGACGGGTCGCACGACCCGAAGGACATCCCGCTGCTCGTGCAGCCGATCCTCGACCAGCAGTACGACATCGTCGTGGGCTCCCGCGGCCGCGGCGGCAGCGACGAGCTGCACGGCGACGTCGGCAAACTGCTGCGGATGATCGGCTCGGACATCATCCTGATCGCCATCAACACCCGCTTCAAGGTCGAGCTTACCGACAGCCAGAACGGCTTTCGCGCCATCCGCACGGACGTGGCGCGCCAGCTCGGCCTGAAAGAGAACATCACCACCATCGAGCAGGAAATGACCATCAAGTGCCTGAAGAAGGGCTTCCGCTGCGGCGAAGTCGCGGCGCATGAGTACGCCCGCCGGTCCGGCCACTCTTCCATCAAGCTGCGCAAAGTCTGGTTCCGGTACATCTGGAGCGTCGTCAAGAACATCTTTTAATGAGGACTCGAGATTTCCTGCTGATCGCCCTGATCGTCCTCGGGGCTTGTGCGGTGCGCTTCTACGGCCTCGACTGGGCCCTCCCCTACCACTTCAACAGCGACGAGCGCGTCATGATGATCGCCGCGGAACAGATCCGCGCGGCGCAGTCCATCGCCGAGCTGCCGGTGCACGACCCCAAGTTCTTCATCTACCCGCCCCTGTTGATGCACCTGCTGATCCTGGTCGCCGCCCCCGTCTTCCACTTCCTGCCGTTCGCGCCCGCCGACCCCGCGTCGACGACCCTCTACTACGTCCTGGGGCGGGGGATTTCGGCCGCTTTCGGCACCGCCACCGTGGTTCTCGTGTACTTTCTCGGGAAGCAGGCCTACTCCCGGACGGCCGGGCTCCTCGGGGCGGCCTTCCTCGCCTTCTCGGTCCTGCACGTCCGGGACTCGCACTTCTTCACCACCGATGTCCCGTTGACCTTCTTCCTCGTCCTGCTGATGCTGCTGGCGCTGCGGATCGCCGGGGGCGGCGGCACCCGTATCTGGATCGCGGCGGGGCTGGCCGCCGGCCTGGCCATCACCACGAAGCAGACCTCGCTGATGTTCTTCCCGGTCCTGCTGCTGGCTCACCTGATGGTTTCGTTCCGCGGCCGGACCGGCGGCGCCGCGATCCGGGGGACGGCGCTCTCCCCGAGCTTCTGGAAACCGCTGCTGATCTTCGGCGCGATCGCCGGGGTGACGGCGCTGGCGATGAACCCCTACGCCCTCATCGCGCCCCGGGAGTACCTGGCCCAGATCGCCACCGTCTCCCGGTATCTCGAGGGTTCGGACCAGCGCAAC
>JANOHV010000018.1:0-39402 GCA_031406795.1 Candidatus Rokuibacteriota bacterium | reverse complement strand
CTCGCGGGCAGCGTGAAGGCGCTCTACGTGATGGGCGAGAACCCGCTCGTCTCCGACCCGGACATCGGGCACCTGCAGCACGCGCTCGAAAAGCTCGATTTTCTCGTCGTCCAGGACATCTTCCTGACCGAGACGGCGCGCCTCGCCGACGTCGTGCTCCCCGCCGCCTCCTTCGCCGAAAAGGACGGCACCTTCACGAACACCGAGCGGCGAGTGCAGCGCGTGCGGGCCGCGACTGAGCCGCCGGGGCAGGCGAAAGGCGATTGGGAGATCATCGCGGCCGTCAGCGGCGCGATGGGCCATCCAATGCTGTATGGCTCGGCGGCCGAGATCATGGCCGAGATCCACACGCTGACGCCGAGCTACGCGAGCATCACCTACGACCGGCTCGAGGTCTGCGGCCTGCACTGGCCCTGCCCGACGCCGGATCACCCCGGGACGCCGATCCTGCACACGAAGGAGTTCACGCGCGGCAAGGGGCTCTTCAGCCCGATCGAGTACCGGCCGCCCGCCGAAGAACCGGATGCGGCGTACCCGCTGCGGCTGACGACCGGCCGCTCGCTCTGGCAGTACCACACGGGGACCATGACGCGGCGTTCGCCGGGTCTCGAGGCCCTGGCGCCGCGCAGCTGGCTGGAGATCAACCCCGAGGACGCCGAGGCGCTCGGCATCGCCGACGGCGAGAGTGTGACGGTGCGGAGCCGCCGCGGAAGCGTCGCGACCACGGCGCTCATCACCGCGGGGATCAAGCCGGGAGTGGTTTTCATGCCGTTCCACTACGCGGAGTCGGCGGCGAACCTGCTGACCAACAGCGCCGTCGACCCGGTGGCGAAGATTCCCGAGCTGAAGGTCTGCGCGGTGCGCGTGTCCCGGGGCCTCTGACCAGGCGGTGCCCGGTGGCAGGCGTAACAGCACCGCGCCGGGAGGGGAACGGACTCTGCGATCATGCTGAAAGGACCGTCACCATGAAGGAACTGCCTCTTCGCTACGGCACCAACCCCCAGCAGGCCCCGGCCCGCGTCTTCATGAAGAGCGGCGCCGATCTGCCGATCGAGGTCCTCGGCGGCTCGCCGGGGTACATCAATCTGCTCGACGCCGTGAACGCCTGGCAGCTGGTGCGCGAACTACGGCAGGCCACCGGGCTGCCCGCCGCCACCTCGTTCAAGCACGTCAGCCCGTCGGGCGCCGCGGTTGCCGTACCGCTCTCCGACACGTTGCGCAAAGCCTGCTTCGTGGACGACCTGGAGCTCTCGCCGCTCGCCTGCGCCTACGCCCGCGCCCGCGGCGCCGACCGGCTCTGCTCGTTTGGCGACTTCGTCGCGCTCTCGGACGTCGTCGACGTTTCCACCGCGCGCATTCTGGCGCGCGAGGTCTCCGACGGCGTCATCGCCCCGGGCTATGAACCGGAGGCTCTCGAGATCCTGCGCAACAAGAAGCAGGGGAAGTACGCCGTTGTCCGGATCGATCCCGCGTACGAACCGGCGGCGGCCCCCGAAAACCGCGATGTCTTCGGCATCACCTTCGAGCAGCGCCGACACGACCGCGTTGTCACGCCGGCCGACTTCACCAGGATCGTCACGGTCGCCCGCGAGCTTCCCGACGCCGCGCGGCGCGACCTGACGATCGCCTGGATCACGCTCAAGTACACCCAGTCCAACTCGGTCTGCTTCGTCGTCGATGGGCAGACCATCGGCGTGGGCGCGGGCCAGCAGTCGCGCGTGCACTGTGTCCGTCTCGCCGGCCAGAAGGCGGACCTCTGGCGCCTGCGCCAGCATCCGCACATCCTGGGCCTGCCCTTCAAGGCCGGGATCAAGCGCGCCGAGCGCGACAACGCCATCGACCAGTTTCTGCGCGACGACGTCACGCCGAATGAAAAGGCCGGCTGGGGCGAGATTTTCACCAGCCAGCCGCGCCAGCTGACAGCCGACGAGAAGCGAGCCTGGCTCGGCGCCCTGACCGGCGTCACGTGCGGCTCCGACGCGTTCTTCCCGTTCCGCGACAGCATCGACCGCGCCGCCGCCACCGGGGTCAAATTCGTTCTCGAGCCGGGGGGCTCGACGCGCGACGACCTCGTGATCCAGGCCGCGAACGAGTACGGGATGACGATGGTCTTCACCGGCGTCCGCCTCTTCCACCATTGAGTCGGGCGCTGAAAAGGGCCTGCCTGCGGCGGTGGGGACCTTGCCCCCTGCGAGTGTAGCGAGTGGGGGGAGACCCTGCGGTGGGCACCAACCCACCTCAGTCGCCGGAGCGTCGCCCGCCTTGCATCCAGACCCTTTTGAGCGGCCTCCCCGCAAGTGCAAGGTCACTGAAAAGAGCCCATCTGAGCGGCGCGCGTCTTGCACCTGGACCTTTTTGAGCAGCCTGCCCACTCAACAACGGCAGACGTTAGACTCATGACATATCTCCATAGATATTGTAGACTGATGGCTTTGCGGTTGTTTCAGATTCCTTTGCGACCGAAGGCACAGCGGCAAGGAGGACGGGCGTGAAGATCGGGATTCCGAAGGAAGTGCACGCGGGGGAGAAGCGCGTCGCGACCTCACCGGGCGTGGCGGCGCAGCTGATCAAGCTCGGCTTCATGGTCGCCATCGAGTCGGGGGCGGGCGACGCCGCGGATTTTTCGGACGAAGCCTACCGCGGCGTCGGCGCCGAGATCGTCCCCGACGCGCGGTCGCTCTGGGGCGCGGCCGACATCGTACTGAAAGTGCGCGCGCCGGAGCGGCACCCGCAGTTCGGGATCGACGAGACGGCCTGGCTGCGCGAGGGGGCCTGCCTGATCAGCTTCATCTGGCCCGCGCAGAACCCGGAGTTGCTGCAACGGCTGGCCGCGAGGAAGGCCACCGTGCTCGCGATGGACAGCGTCCCGCGCATCTCCCGCGCCCAGAAGCTCGACGCGCTCAGCTCGATGGCGAACATCGCCGGCTACCGGGCGGTGATCGAGGCCGCCCACCACTTCGGGCGGTTTTTCACCGGGCAGATCACCGCGGCCGGCAAGGTCCCGCCTGCCAAAGTCTTTGTGATCGGCGTCGGCGTCGCGGGCCTCTCCGCGATCGGGACCGCCGGGGGCCTCGGCGCGATCGTGCGTGCGAACGACTCCCGCCCCGAGGTCGGCGACCAGATCCGCAGCCTGGGTGCGGAGTTCCTCGAGGTGAAGTACCAGGAGGAGGGCAGCGGGGCCGGCGGCTACGCCAAGGTGATGAGTGAGGGGTACCAGAACGCCCAGTGGGAGCTCTTCGCGCGCCAGGCGATGGATGTCGACGTCATCATCACGACGGCACTGATCCCGGGCAGACCCGCGCCGCGACTGATCACCGCCGGCATGGTCAAGACGATGAAACGCGGAAGCGTGATCGTCGACCTGGCGGCCGAGCAGGGAGGCAACTGCGAGCTGACGGTACCCGGCGAAGTCGTCGTGCGCCACGGGGTCACGATCATCGGCTACACCGACCTGCCCAGCCGTCTCGCGCGACAAGCGAGCACGATGTACGCAACCAACCTGCTCCACCTGCTCGAGGAGCTCTGCCCGGCCAAGGATGGCACTCTCGTCGTGAACATGGAAGACGAGGTCATCCGCGGCACGACGGTCGTCAGGAATGGAGTGATTTCGTGGCCCCCGCCGCTGGCGAAGGTTTCCGCGGCCCCGGGTGCGAGCCTCGCGACCGCAGCCCCGCCCCCCGCAGAGGCGGTGAAGGTGCCGGCAAAGGCGAAGGCCGGGATGAACCCGGTGCTGCGGATCGCGTTGGGGATGGGGGCCGGCGGGCTGGTGCTGCTCGGCCTCGGGCTGGTCGCCCCTCCGGCCTTCCTCGCGCACCTCACCGTCTTCGCGCTGGCCTGCTTCGTCGGCTACATGGTCGTCTGGAATGTCACGCCGGCGCTGCACACGCCGCTGATGAGCGTCACCAACGCCATCAGCGGCATCATCGTGATCGGCGCGGTGCTGCAGGTGACCTCCCCGCGCGGTGTCATCGTCCTGCTTGCGGGCCTGGCGGTGCTGATCGCGACGATCAACATCGCGGGCGGATTCCTGGTGACGCAGCGGATGCTCGCGATGTTCCGGAAGGAGCGCTGACGATGAGCGCGGCGATGGCGCAGGGCGTGGTCACGGCCGGCTATGTCGCGGCCATGATGCTGTTCATCATGAGCCTTGGCGGCCTGAGCAGCCCGGAGACCTCACGGCGCGGCAACGTCTACGGGATGATCGGGATGACGATTGCGGTCGGGGCGACGATCCTCGGACTCCTGTTCACGACGGTTCTCGCCCACGGCGACCTGGCCTCCCCCTTCGGGCTGCTGGCCGGCGCCCTGCTCGCCGGCACCGTCGTCGGCGCGCTGCTGGCCGTGCGGGTGAAGATGACCCAGATGCCGGAGCTCGTCGCGATCCTGCACAGCTTCGTGGGGCTCGCGGCGGTCCTCGTCGGCTTCGCCAACTACCTCGACCCCGGTGTTCAGCTCGTCGGGGCGGAGCGGACGATCCACCTGGTCGAGACCTACCTCGGCATCCTGATCGGCGCGGTGACCTTCTCGGGCTCGGTCGTCGCGTTCGGCAAGCTCGGCGGTCGGATCGGCGGCAAGCCACTGCTGCTGCCGGCGCGCCACTGGCTCAACCTTGCCCTGCTGGTCGGCGCCGTCGTGCTCGGCTGGCGGTTCGTCGGCGCCGGGACCATCGAGGCCGGCCTGCCGCCGCTGGGCGCGATGACGCTCATCGCGCTGGCGTTCGGGCTGCACATGGTGCTGGCGATCGGCGGGGCGGACATGCCGGTCGTGGTCTCGATGCTCAACAGCTACTCCGGCTGGACCGCGGCCGCCACGGGTTTCATGCTCTCGAACGACCTGCTCATCGTCACCGGGGCGCTCGTCGGCTCCTCCGGCGCGATCCTCAGCTCGATCATGTGTCGCGCGATGAACCGGCATTTCCTCAGCGTGATCGCCGGCGGCTTCGGCTCGGCGGGCGGCAAGGCCGCCGCGCCAAGCACCCCCGGCGGGGAGGTCAACCCGATCACCGCCGCGGAGACCGCCCAGCTGCTGCGCGAGGCAGGACGCGTCGTCATCGTCCCCGGGTACGGCATGGCGGTGGCGCAGGCCCAGCACGTCGTGAACGAGATCACCCGGCTGCTGCGCGACGCGGGCGTCGACGTCCGCTTCGCGATCCACCCCGTCGCGGGTCGCATGCCCGGCCACATGAACGTTCTGCTGGCGGAAGCCAAGGTGCCGTACGACATCGTCTTCGAGATGGATGAGGTCAACGCGGACTTCCCCGAAACGGACGTTGTGATGGTGATCGGCGCCAACGACATCGTCAACCCCTCCGCTCAGGAGGATCCCGGGAGCCCGATCGCGGGGATGCCGGTGCTCGAGGTCTGGAAGGCGAAGACCTCGATCGTGATGAAGCGCGGGATGGCCTCGGGCTATGCGGGCGTGGACAACCCGCTCTTCTACAAGGAGAACACCCGGATGCTCTTCGGCGACGCGAAGAAGATGCTCGAGGAGGTGTTGACGGCGCTCAAGGCGTCTTAAGGCGTCTTTGCGCGGGCGAGGCGGTAGAGTCTCGCCAGCCGCGCAGGCGGCACCCCCGCGTGAAAACCGGCGATCATCGCCCAGTTCAGCCCGGTGGTGCGCAGCGCGCCCAGGCGTTGCCAGCGCCGGGCGGAGGTGATCGCGGGTTCGCTCAGCGTCACCACGGGACCGCGACGGCGCAGACGGCGCACCAGCTCGTAATCCTCCATGATCGGCAGAGCCGCGAAGCCGCCGAGTTCGTCGAACACCCGCTTCTCCATGAACAGGCACTGATCGCCATACGGCAGCTGAAACAGGTCGGAACGAAAGCCGGCGACCCACTCGACCAGGCGCAGGGCGGCGCCGACGCCATCGGTCCTGAAGCGAAAGGCGCCCGCTGCGGTGGCGGGGCGCTCCAGCGCGCGGCGGATCAAATCCGCATACCCCTCGGGCAGAAGCGTGTCGGCGTGGAGAAACAGCAGGTGCCGGCCTCGGGCGACGGCGGCCCCGGCGTTCTGCTGGGCCGCGCGCCCGCCGGCGGTGACCAGAACGCGCGCCCCGGCCCGCGCGGCGATCTCGCGGGTCGCGTCCCGGCTGCCGCCGTCCGCGAGAATGATCTCAATGCCAGCGGCGCGTCGCACGCACGCCAGCGTCCCCGGGAGCGAGCCGGCCTCGTCGAGTGTCGGGATGACCACCGAGAGCAGCGGCCGGTCGGTCCAGACGTCGGAGAAGCGGGCGTCGGCGCGCAACGCGATGGTATCTTCGGGCCGATCCACGTCGTTGCGCTGCGGCAATTCGGCGACCGACAGACCCTGCCGGGAAATCGCGGCGCGGGTCTGCGCGCGGACACGTCCCGTTCCCCAGTCCATGCCCGCGAAGAGTTCCGGCTGATTGCGCTTCATGCCGATCAGGTAGTACCCGCCATCGGCAGCGGGGCCGAGCACGACATCGTGCTCGCGCAGGGCGGCAAAGGCCTGGCACAGGAGGGTTGCCGACAGATCGGGGACATCCGCGCCGATCGCCACCACCCGCTGTGCCCGGTCGCGAAAGGCGGCCGCGAAGGCTTGCCGCAGCCGAACGCCCAGATCGCCGGTCGGCTGGGCGGCGTAGGCGAGGTCGCACCCCAGCCAGGAGCGAAAGTTCCGGCGCGCCGCCCCGGTGAAGCAGACCGTGACATTGACATCTTCCTGGGCGCCGGCTGCGCGCGCGACCCCGGCGGCGTGCTCTGCCAGGCGCCGGTGCAATCGCGCCGCGCCTTCGGGGCCGAGCGCCGGGATGAGCCGCGTCTTGGCTTGTCCGGGCACGGGGTAGCGGACGAAGAGGAGAAGATGGTCCACGGTTTTCAAGAGATCCTTCGTTAGCGTGCGGGCTGCGGGGTCCTGCCTGCCACCCCGCCGCTGGGGTGGCCGCTGCGGACCTCCATCGGCCTCGCTCCGCTCCCCCGCTGGAGACCTCCGCTTCGCGCCACCCCTCCGTCCAGCATGTTTTCCAATAGATGATCCATTTCTGCGTGCTGTGCAGCCCTTCCTAGGCCGCAATCGTCCCGCCTCAGGTGAATCCTGAACCAGCGGTGCAGGCGTAGCAGTGGTCTCCCGTGGCAATGGCAGCCCCGGGGGCGGGCGCGCCCCCGGCTGACGAGACGTGCGTGCGGATCGCGCCCAGCGGGAGGTCGCAGGCCTGGTTGAAATCGCAGTCGAAGAGCACTCCCTCCCACGACACGGAGACCAGGCTCCGGCACATCAGCCCGCCGACGGTGCAGGGGTTGAAGCCCTCGGCCAGTTGACGCAGATAGCCCTCGAGATTCCCCGATGAGACGAGCCAGGCCCGAAAGCGCCCCAGAGGCATGTTGGCGAAGGTGTAGAGGTGGTTGAACGTGATCCCCCAGGCCCGGGCCAGCTCGCGCTGGAACCGGGCTTCCGTCGGCGCCTGCCCGGGGGGGAGAAACGCGCCCCCCGGGTTGGAAACGAGATTGAGTTCCAGCCCGGCATCCTCACGCCCGTACCCGGCGGCGTTGAGCATCCGGAGCGTCCCGATGCTCGTCTCGAAGACGCCGGCGCCCCGCTGGGTGTCGGTCTGGCTCGCGCTCAGCGACGGGAACGAGGCGACGACAGCGACGCGCAGCCGGGCCAGCAGTGCAACCAGCTCGGGGCGCCGGGCCAGTGCCGTGAGGTTCGCCCGGAAGATGACGCGCGGGGCCAGCAGCGTCAGCCGCTCGAGGAAACCCTCGATCCCCGGCACCAGTTCGGGAGCCCCGCCGGTGACATCGATCAGCGAGAAGCGGCCTCGCCCTGCATACGCCTCGACCGCGGCCATCGTTTCACGGGACATGACCTCGGTCCGGGCCGGCCCGGCGCTCAGGTGGCAGTGCCGGCAGGACTGGTTGCACAGGAAGCCGACGTTCACCTGGAGCGTCGTCGTGTCTCCCCGCCGCAACTCGACCCCGCTGCGGGCCAGCGCGTCGGCGAACGGGCGGTGCGTCGGCCTTGCGGGAGAACCGGTTTCCATGATCAGGCTCATCGTTGCAGTCTAGCAGGCTGCCAGGAAACCTGGAACAAAGAGGCTGTCGAGAAGTTCCGGTGCCAGGCCACGAAGCAGATAAATCGTTCTCAGCGGCCGGTTACAGGGAGATGGACTTGGCGATCTTGCGCATCTGGACGCCGTGAACCAGCGAGGCCCCGCCGCGGATGGCGGTGACGACGTGCAGCGCCTCGGTCATCTCCGCAAGGTTGGAACCCTGCTCGAGGCAGGCGCGCGTGTAGGCGTCGATGCAGTAGGGGCACTGAACGGTGTGGGCAACCGCGAGCGCGATCAGCGCCTTCTCCCGCTCCGAGAGATTTCCCGCCGCGAAGACCGCGGCGTAATAGTCGAAGAACTTCTTCGCCAGCTCGGGCGCTTCCTCGCCGATCCGGGAGAAATGGCCGAGGTCCTTCGGGTCATAGTAGGTTTCCGTCACGCGCTTCTCCAATCGCCGCCGCCGGTGTGCAGGCGCGCCCCTTGAGGTGGAAGAGGAACTTGAGCAGGCCCTTCGTGCGATCGCTGAAGAGCCGTTCCGCAAACATCGCCCCGGCGACCCGCTTGGAGATCTCGGCAAGCGTCGGGTAGGCGTGGACCGCGCCCGCGAGGGTCGAGAGCTTCACGCCGCCGTTCATCAACGCGACCCACTCGTGGATCAGCTCGCCGGCGTGGGCGCCGACGATCTGGCAGCCGAGGACTTTCCCCGCGGGGCTGACCAGCACCTTGATCCGGCCGCCGGGCTCCCCCTCGGTGAGGGCCCGGTCGTTCGTCGAGAAGGGCTCCTGGAGCACCCGGTACGCGACCCCCGCTTTGACGGCACGCTGCTCGTTGAGGCCGACGCTGGCGACTTCGGGGTCGGTGTAGGTGCACCAGGGGACGTTGGTGTAATCGGCCTTGCGCGGCAGGCGCAGGATCGCGTTGGTGAGCGCCACCGAGCCCTCGTAGCCGGCGACGTGGGTGAAGGCGAGTTTCCCGTGGACATCGCCGCAGGCGTAGATGTGCGGGACGTTCGTCCGCAGGCGCGCATCGGTCGGGATGCCCTTCGGGGAGAATTCGACGCCGGCGGCCTCCAGGCCCAGATTCTCCACGTTGGGCCGCCGGCCGGTGGCCACGAGCAGCGCGTCGGCCTCGAGAACCCGGGTTTCGCCGCCCGCCGCGGGGGTCACGCTCAACCTGATACCGGGGCCGCCAACCTCGGCCCGCACGGCTTTGGTCCCGGTCAGGATCGTGACGCCTTCGGTCTCGAGACGCTCTCGCAGGATGGCAGCCACATCCGCGTCCTCGGGTCCGAGGATCCGGTCGAGATACTCCACGATGGTGACGCGCGATCCGAGCCGCGCGAGCGCCTGGGCCAGCTCCAGGCCGATCGGCCCGCCGCCCAGCACGAGCAGGCGGGCCGGGAGGCTGCGCTGGGAGAAGAGCGTCTCGTTGGTCCAGAAGGGGACCGACGCCAGCCCCTCGATCGGCGGCAGCGCCGGGCGCGAACCGGTGGCGATCACCCAGGAGCGGGCCGAGCGCCGTTGGCCGTCCACCTCCACCGTGTGCGCGTCGACGAAGCGCGTCGGGCCGAAGCGCACCTCGGCGCCGAGCTTGCAGAAACGCTCCTCCGAGTCGTGTACCTGGATCGTCTCGATGACCCCGCGCACCCGGTCCATGACCGCGCCCAGATCGACCGGGGGCAGGAGCAGCTCCGGGAGGCCGAATTCCCGGGCCCGTCTGGCCTGGGCCCAGATTGCCGCGGCGCGGATGAGGGACTTGGAGGGGACGCAGCCGAAGTGCAGGCAGTCCCCGCCGAGCCTCGGGCTTTTCTCGATCAGCAGCGCCTTGGCGCCGAACTGCGCCGCGCCGGCGGCGACGGTCAGGCCCGCCGCCCCGCCGCCGATGATGCCGATGTCGTAGCCGAAATTCGCCATCTTCCATCACTCCTTTTTAGCGGGGACCGACTTGCTTTCCGTCGTCGCGGGGGCGTTTTTCGCCAGTTCCGCCCGGGCGATGCGCGTCACGAACACGGTGACTACGACGGTCGCCAGCAAGCCCACGCCGTAGAGCGCCCACTGGGCTGGCGTACGGCCGGTCCCGTGACGGCCCAGCGTGGCGAGACTGCCCGCGAGGGATCCGAGGTAGACATACATCACCGTCCCCGGGAGCATGCCGACCCAGGAGGCGAGGAAGTAGTCGCGCAGGCTGACCTTGGTGATTCCGTAGGCGTAATTGAGCAGATTGAACGGGAAAACGGGCGAGAGCCGCGTCAACCCGACGATCTTCCACCCCTCGCGGCCAACGGCCTCGTCGATTGCCCGGAAGCGCTCGTTCCCCTCGATCCGCCGCGCCACGGCGTCCCGGGCGAGGTAGCGACCGACGAGGAAGGCGGCGGTGGCGCCCAGCGTCGCGCTCACCGAGACGATGACCGAGCCCTTCACCACGCCGAACACAGCACCGGCGCCGAGGGTCAGCACCGAGCCCGGCAGCATGAAGACGCAGGCCAGGATGTAGATCGCGATGAACGCGATCACGCCGACCGGTCCCAGGCCGGCCACCCAGTCGAGCGAGCGCCGCAGCAGCATCGGGACGTGAAAGTACCGAAAGGCGACAAAGAGGACGATCACCCCTGCGCCGGCGAGCGCCAGAGGCAGCAGTAAACTCTTGGACGTGCGGTTCCCGGCCATCAGGCTGTTCCTCCAGCGCCGAACACGGGAGGCCTGCTCGTTGCCTGCACGAGCGGCCACCATGCGATACGGATCTATCGTACCGCGCGCGCCCGGGTCCGGCAAGCCCTGCGGCCCGCGCGCCGTCGACGCCTCCCCGATTGCAAACGGTTTCCAGGCGGATCATAGTTGTTCAACGGTTCTGACGCCGGTGAGGTGCGGCCTGCTCGGGGTGTCGCCGAGGGAGCTGTGCCGCCGTAATTCAGGGAGGAGTGCCAGATGCAGCTCGGGATGATCGGTCTGGGACGGATGGGCGCCAACATGGCGCAGCGGTTGCTGAGCGCAGGGCAGCAGTGCGTGGTCTTCGACGTTCACCCCGCTGCCGTGCAGGAGCTGGCGGGTCTGGGCGCGATCGGCGCGGGAAGCCTGGCGGAACTCGTCGCCAGCCTGAAGCCGCCGCGCGCCATCTGGCTCATGGTGCCCGCAGCGGTCGTCGACGGCGAAATCGACGCGCTGAAGCCGCTGCTCGCGAAGGGCGACATCGTGATCGACGGCGGCAACTCGTACTACCGCGACGACCTGCGCCGGGCGAGCGCCCTGTCGGCGTCGGGCATCCACTACGTCGACGTGGGCACGAGCGGCGGGGTCTTCGGCCGCGAGCGCGGGTACTGCCTGATGATCGGGGGCGAGCCGGCGATCGTCAGGCACCTCGACCCGATCTTCGCCGCGCTCGCGCCGGGCCACGCCGCCGCGGCGCGCACGCCGGGACGGCAGGGGGCGCTCGCCCCGGCGGAGTTGGGGTACCTGCACTGCGGGCCGAGCGGGGCCGGACACTTCGTGAAGATGGTGCACAACGGCATCGAGTACGGGCTGATGGCGGCCTACGCCGAGGGTTTCAACATTTTGCGACATGCCAACGTCGGCGCGCAGACGCACGAAATCGACGCCGAAACCGCGCCGCTGCGCAACCCCGAGCACTACCGCTACGACCTCGACCTCGCCGGGATCGCGGAACTCTGGCGACGTGGCAGCGTGATCAGTTCCTGGCTGCTCGACCTCACCGCACAGGCGTTGGTGGAGAGTCCCGGCCTGGAAAAGTTCGCCGGCCGGGTGTCGGATTCGGGCGAGGGACGCTGGACGATCCAGGCCGCGATCGACGAGGCAGTGCCGGTGCCCGTGCTCAGTGCGGCACTGTACGGCCGCTTCTCCTCGCGCGGCAACGCTTTGGTGGCCGACAAGATCGCCGCCGCCATGCGCTTCGAGTTCGGCGGCCACGCGGAAAAGCCCGCCACCGGGAAGGAAGGGTAGGCGATGGAGGCACCGCAGGCCGATGCCCTGGTGATTTTCGGGATTTCGGGCGACCTGGCCTACAAGCACGTCATCCCGGCGCTGCACGCGATGATCCGGCGCGGTACGCTGGATCTGCCGATCGTGGGGGTGGCCAAGTCCGGCTGGGATCTGGAACAGATGCGCGAGCGGGTGCGCGCGAGCCTGGCCGCCAATCAGGGTGCCGTCGATGCGGCTGCAGCGGCCCGGCTGCTCGAACTGCTGCGCTATGTCGACGGCGACTACCGCGAGCCGGCCACCTATGCGGCCTTGCGGCAGCAGCTTGGCGCCGCCACCGCGCCGCTCTACTACCTGGCGATCGCGCCGAGCATGTTCGAGGCGGTCGCGAAATCTCTGTCCGCCGCCGGCCTGGCGCGGCAGGCGCGCCTGGTCCTGGAGAAGCCCTTCGGCCGCAGCCGGGCTTCGGCCTGCGAGCTCAACCGCACGCTGCGGAGCTACTTCGCCCCGGACGCCATCTTCCGCATCGACCACTTCCTCGGCAAGGAACCGGTCCAGAACCTGTACTACTTCAGGTTTGCGAATGCCTTTCTCGAGCCGATCTGGAGCCGCGAGCACATCGCCAGCATCCAGATCACGATGGCCGAAAACTTCGGCGTCAAGGGTCGCGGGAAGTTCTATGAGGAGGCCGGCGCCATCCGCGACGTGATCCAGAACCACCTGCTGCAGATTCTCTCGCTGCTGGCGATGGAGCGCCCCCGTGACGGGTCGGTCGAAGCCATGTCCGAAGCGAAGCTGCGCGTCTACGAGGCGATCCCCCCGCTCGACCCGGCGCACGTGGTGCGCGGGCAGTATCGGGGGTACCGTCAGGAGCCCGACGTGGCGGCGGATTCAACCGTGGAGACCTTCGCTGCCGTGCGGCTGCAGATCGACACGCCGCGCTGGCAGGGGGTCCCGTTCTATCTCAGGGCCGGCAAGCAGCTGCCCGTGAGCGCCGTCGAAATCATGATGACACTCAAGGCCGAGCCGTTCCTGCAGCCGGGCAGTCACGACATCGACCACCGGAATTACCTGCGCATCCGGCTGAGTCCGGAGCTGGTGTTCGCCATCGGCATCTGCGTCAAGGTCCCCGGGGTTGCGCTGATCGGCAGTGACATCGAGGTCCTCGCCAACTATTCTCCCCCCGATCAGATGCTGGCCTACGAGCGCATCCTCGGCGACGCCCTGCGGGGCGACGGGGTCGTCTTCGCCAGCGAGACGGGGGTCGAGAAGATGTGGAGCATCGTGGATCCCGTCCTGGGAGACGCGTCGCCGCTGCACGAGTACGACCCGGGCACCTGGGGGCCGGCGCCCGCCGAGGAGTTCGCCGCGGCGATCGGCGGCTGGCACAATCCGGTCGACATGGTGGACCTCGCCTGCAGGGAATAACCGGAGGAATCGCGCATGGCCGAACGAGAATCCGTGACCCGCCGACCCGCCTGGCGGGCGCTCGCCGCACATCACGGGAAGATCAGGGAGGCGCAACTGCGCACGCTGTTCGCCGCGGACCCGCACCGCGGCGAGCGCCTGAGTTGCGAGGGAGCCGGCTGGTTCCTCGATTACTCGAAGAATCGGGTCACCAACGAGACGCTCCGGCTGCTGCTGAGTCTCGCCGGGGAGAGCGGACTGCGCGGTCACATCGACGCGATGTTCCGCGGCGACCGGATCAACCTCACCGAGGACCGCGCCGTGCTGCACGTGGCGTTGCGAGCGCCCCGGGAGGCCCGGATTCTCGTGGGCGGCGCGGATGTCGTGCCCGGCGTCCACGCCGTCCTGGACCGGATGGCCGCGTTCGCCGAAGCGGTGCGCGGCGGTGCGTGGCCGGGGTTCACCGGGCGGCCGATCCGCGCGGTGGTCAACATCGGCATCGGCGGATCGGATCTCGGGCCGGTCATGGCGTACGAGGCGCTGCGCCATTACAGCGAGCGCGCGTTGAGCTTCCGGTTCGTCTCCAACGTCGACGGGACGGACTTCAGCGAGGCGGTCCGCGGGCTCGATCCCGCCGCGACCCTCTTCATCATCTCGTCGAAGACCTTCACGACGCTCGAGACGATGACCAACGCCCGCGCCGCGCGCGCGTGGACGCTGGCGGCTCTCAAGGACGAGCAGGCGATCGCCCGGCACTTCGTCGCCGTTTCCACGAACGCCGCGGCGGTTTCGCAGTTCGGCATCGACACCGCGAACATGTTCGGCTTCTGGGACTGGGTCGGCGGCCGCTACTCGCTGGACTCGGCGATCGGGCTTTCGACGATGCTCGCGGTCGGACCGGAGCGTTTTCGCGCGCTGCTCGCCGGCTTCCACGCCATGGACGAGCACTTTCGCACGGCGCCGTTCGAGCGCAATCTGCCGGTGCTGATGGGGCTGCTGGCGCTCTGGTACGGCAGCTTCTTCGAGGCCCAGTCCGCGGCCGTGCTGCCGTACGACCAGTACCTCCGGCGCTTCCCGGCCTATCTGCAGCAGCTGACGATGGAGAGCAGCGGCAAGAGCGTCACCCTCGAGGGCGCGGCGGTCGACTACCAGACCGGCGCGGTCATCTGGGGCGAACCCGGCACGAACGGGCAGCACTCGTTCTACCAGTTGCTGCACCAGGGCACGAAGCTCGTCCCGTGCGATTTCATCGGTTTCGCCCGCTCGCTCAACCCGCTGGGCCGGCACCACGACCTGCTGATGTCCAACGTCTTCGCGCAGGCCGAGGCGCTGGCGTTCGGGAAGAACGCGCTCGAGGTGCGTGCCGAGGGCACCCCCGAGGCGCTCGTGCCGCACCGCACTTTCGCGGGGAACCGACCGAGCAACGTCCTGCTCGCCGAGCGACTCACGCCCGAGGCGCTCGGCGCACTGGTCGCGCTCTACGAGCACAGCGTGTTCACGCAGGGGGCGATCTGGCGCATCAACCCGTTCGACCAGTGGGGTGTGGAGCTGGGCAAGGTGCTGGCGCAGCGGATCGTCCCGGAGCTGGAAGACACGGTCGAGCCGCCTCTCGCGCACGATAGCTCGACCAATGCGCTGATCCGTCGGTATCGCCTGCTGCGGGGACGATGAAGGTCGAAATCCTCGCGGACGCCGAAGCCGTGGCCCGCCGGGCGGCGGCGCTCATCGCCGCGTCGGCACGGGAGTCGGTCGCGCAGTGCGGCCGATTCGCGCTGGCGATCAGCGGTGGCTCGACGCCCCTGCGCATGCTCCGCTTTCTCGCCGAAGAGGAGGTGCCATGGACAGCCGTCCATCTCTTCCAGGTCGACGAGCGGGTGGCCCCCGTCGGACATCCCGATCGGAACCTCACGCAGCTGAGCGCAGGTCTGTTGGGAGCCGTCCCGCTCCCGGTTGAACACCTGCACGCGATGCCCGTGGACGTCGTCGACCTGGAGGAGGCCGCGGCACGCTACGCCGAGGAGTTGCGGGAGGCCGCCGGCAGCCCGGCGGTGCTCGATCTGGTGCACCTCGGGATCGGCGCCGACGGGCACACCGCTTCCCTCGATCCGGGCGACCCGGCGCTCGAGGTTGCGCGAGCCGACGTGACGGTGGCGGGCCCGTACCAGGGGCGCCGCCGCATGACGCTCACCTACCCGGCGCTCGATCGTGCCCGGTGCATTCTTTGGGTGGTGACCGGGTCCGACAAGACGCTGGCGCTCGAGCGGCTGCGCCGCGGCGACCCGGCCATCCCCGCCGGTCGCGTCCGGCGCGACCGGGCAATCCTCCTCGCGGACGCGGACGCCGCGGGGAGCCGTGTCGGGTGAGGGTGAACCCCTCCGCGACGCCGGACATCCTCCTCGTCGCCCCTCCCATCGCCAAGGCGAGTGAACCGCCGGCCGGCATTGCGCGCCTGGCGGCGGCGCTGCGCGCGCACGGCCGCTCCTGCCGGCTGCTCGACGCCAACCTTGAGGGGCAGCTCTGGTTGTTGGAACAACCGCCGGCCGCCGGCGACACGTGGACAAGCCGGGCGTTCAGAAATCGTGCCGGCCATCTCGCCGCGCTGCGGGACGAAAGAACCTACCGGTCGCCGGACCGCTATCGGCGGGCGGTCAGCGACCTGAACCGCATCCTTGCCGTCTGCTCCCCGCACGGCGACGCCGTGGTCGGCCTGTCGGACTATCACCATGCCCGCCTCTCTCCCGTGCGCAGCGCCGACTTGATCGCCGCGGCCGCGCAGCCTCGGCAGAATCCCTTCTACCCGTATTTCAGCCGGCGCCTCTCCGAACTTCTCGGCGGCGTCGGGACGGTCGGCTTTTCCCTCAACTTCCTCAGCCAGGCGCTCTGCGTTTTCGCGATGATCGGCCACCTCAGGCGGGAGCACCCCGGGACGAGGATTGTCCTCGGCGGCGGCCTCGTGACCTCCTGGATGCGGCGACCCGGCTGGCGCGACCCCTTCGCCGGACTGGTCGATGACGTGATCGCCGGTCCGGGGGAACGTGCCCTGCTGGCGCTGCTCGGCGGCGGGGCGGCGCCGAAGGGCGACGCGGCCCCGGATTACGCCGGCCTGCCGCTGCGCGAGTATCTCTCGCCCGGGCCGATCCTCCCCTACAGCGCCGCCGGCGGCTGCTGGTGGAACCGCTGCACGTTCTGCCCGGAACGGGCCGAGGGCGGCGAGTACCGGCCGATTCCCCCGCACCAGGCGCTGGCCGAGCTGCGGCTGCTGAGCGAGAGCACCAAGCCGGTCCTGATCCATCTGCTGGACAATGCGATCAGCCCGGCGCTCCTGGGGGCCCTGGCGGATCACCCTCCAGGCGTGCCGTGGTACGGTTTCGCGCGGGTCGACGAGCGGCTGGCGGATGTCGACTTCTGTCGCGCGCTGAAACGCTCGGGGTGCGTGCTCCTCAAGCTGGGGCTGGAGTCCGGCGATCAGGGCGTGCTGGAGAGGATGAACAAGGGGATCGATCTCGGGACCGTCTCGCGGGCGCTTTCGAGCCTCCGGCAGGCCGGCATCGGGGTCTACTGCTACCTGCTGTTCGGAACGCCCGGGGAGACGCTGCTCGAGGCGCGGCGGACGCTGGAGTTCGTCGTCCGGCACCGCGAGGCGATCGGGTTTCTCAATCTGGCCGTCTTCACGATGCCGCTTGGCGCGGTCGAAGCGGACGACTACGGCACGGCGCCGTTCTTCGCGGGCGACCTGTCGCTCGGCACCGATTTTCGCCATCCCCGGGGCTGGGACCGCCGGCAGGTGCGGCTCTTCCTGGAGCGCGAATTCAAACGCCACCCGGCGGTGGCGCGGATCATCAGGAACGATCCGCCGCAGTTCACCTCGAACCACGCCCCATTTCTGGCAGCCCGCTGAAAAAGGCCCATCTGCTGCGTTACGCTCAACCCTCCTCACTGCGGCGTACTGCTCGTACGCCTCATTCGTCGGGTCTTCGCAAGCCTTGCATCTGGGCCTTTTTGAGCAGCCTGCCCGTTCAGAGTGATCGGTCGGTCGGTTAACGTCCTCGGCCGATTGAGTGGTACTCGAAGCCGAGCTGCTTCATCTTCGCCGGGTCGTAGATGTTCCGGCCGTCGATCACCAGGGGGCGTTTGAGCAGCCGCTTCATGCGATCGAAGTCGGGGTGGCGGAAATCATTCCACTCGGTGACCAGGATCAGCCCGTCGGCGCCGTCGAGGGCGTCGTAGCTGTGCTCGCAGAGGGTGATCCGGCCGCCGAGGATCTTCGCCGCTTCATGAGTCGCGGCCGGGTCGTAGGCCCGGACCGCGGCGCCCGCGGCCAGCAGCCCCTCGATGACGACGATCGCCGGCGCCTCACGCATGTCGTCGGTGTTCGGCTTGAAGGCCAGTCCCCAGACCGCGAAGGTCTTGCCCGCCAGCTCGCCGTCGCAGGCCGCGGTGAGCTTGCGCAGCAGCACCTGCTTCTGACGGTAGTTGACCGCCTCGACGGCTTCGAGCAGCTCCAGCGTGTGGCCGTGCTGCTGTCCCGTCCGGCAGAGCGCCTGGACGTCCTTGGGGAAGCAGCTGCCCCCGTACCCGGCTCCGGGGAAGATGAAGGAGTAGCCGATGCGCGAGTCGGAACCGATCCCCTTGCGCACCATGTCGATGTCCGCGCCGACCAGCTCGCAGAGATTCGCGACGTCGTTCATGAAGGAGATCTTCGTCGCGAGCAGCGCGTTGGCGGCGTACTTGGTCATCTCCGAGGAGTGCACGTCCATGATCAGGATCGGGTGCTCGGTGCGCACGAAAGGCGCGTAGAGCTCCTTCATCAGCTCGGCGGTGCGCGGCTCCTCGCAGCCGACGATGACGCGATCGGGCTTCATGAAGTCGTCGATGGCGTTGCCTTCCTTGAGGAATTCCGGGTTGCTGACGACGTCGAAGGGCACGTCGGCGCCGCGCCCGGCGAGCTCCTCCCGGATCACGGCGCGCACCTTGTCGCCGGTGCCGACCGGGACCGTCGACTTGTTGACGACGATCGTGAAGGCGGTGATGAGGCGGCCGATGTCGCGCGCGACCTGAAGCACATACTGCAGATCGGCCGAACCGTCCTCCCCCGGCGGCGTCCCGACGGCGATGAAGACGATCAGGGAGCAGGCGACCGCCTCCTCGATGCTGGTCGTGAAGCGCAGGCGCTCCTGGCGCGCATTGTGCCGGACCATCTCCTCGAGGCCGGGTTCATAGATCGGGATCTCGCCCCGCTTGAGCCGCTCGACCTTCGCGCGGTCGGTGTCGACGCAGACGACGTCGTTGCCGGATTCGGCGAAACAGGTTCCGGTCACCAACCCGACATACCCCGTGCCCACGACTGCGATCTTCATCTGGTCGCTCCGTATCTTGGTTGATTGATTGAACGCGTTGCGCATGCTAGCACAAAGTCCCCGCCGGATGGTCAACCGAAGCATTGCCACGCGCGGTCTAGATCAGCGCGTATGCGCGGATCCAGCAGAACAGCAGGCATCTCGACTCACCGGGAAGAGTCTGATTCGCTCACGAAGAGCAGGGGGGGCAGCTTGACAGGGTGTGCTGCGGGGGCTCATCGTGATAAAATAAACTAACATGCCAAATGACGACGTGCCGGCAGGGACGAAGAGGACAATATTCTCGGTGCTAACGGCGCCTCTTGCCGCCACGGGGGTGGCCTGCCTCCAGACGCTGCGGGAGTTCGGCCGCATCGGGATCTTCTTCGGCCGCGGCGTGTTCGGCATCTTCACCCTGCCCCCGCAGATCGCCAAGTTCCTCGCCCAGGTCTACTTCATCGGCGCCCGGTCGGTGCTGGTCATCTGTCTCACGGGGGCCTTCACCGGGATGGTGCTCGGGCTCCAGGGCTACTACACCCTGGTGAAGTTCGGCGCGCAGGGGATGCTCGGCGCGGCCGTCGCCCTCTCGCTGATCCGTGAGATGGGCCCGGTCCTCACGGCGATCATGATCACCGCGCGGGCGGGCTCCGCGATGTCCGCCGAGATCGGCATCATGCGCAACGCGGAGGAGATCGACGCGCTCAAGACCATGGACATCAACCCGATCCACTTCCTGGTCAGCCCGAGGATCTTCGCCGCGGTGGTCAGCTTCCCCCTGCTGACCGCGATCTTCGACGTGATCGGCATTCTCGGGGGCTACCTCTCCGGCTCGGTGCTGCTCGGCCTGAGCTCCGGGACGTTCTTCTCCCGGGTCGAGTCGAGCGTCGAGATGCAGGACGTCACCGGCGGTTTCGTCAAGGCGGTCGTCTTCGGCGTGGTGGTCTCGACGATCAGCTGCTATCAGGGGTACTACACCCACACCCGCCCCGGCGGATTCGGGGCCAAGGGCGTCAGTTCGTCCACCACGTCGGCGGTCGTCACCTGCTGCGTGCTGATCCTCGTGACCGACTACATCATGACCTCCTTTCTGCTCTGATGAGCCGATGAGCGAGCCGTTCATCAGGATCGAGAAGCTGAGCAAGAGCTTCGGCGACAACCACGTCATCCGGGGCGTAGACCTGGACATCAACCGCGGCGAGATCCTGACGTTGATCGGCAAGAGCGGCGTCGGCAAGAGCATCCTGCTCAAGCTGCTGATCAACCTGATCGAGCCGGACTCCGGCCGCATCCTCATCGAAGGCCGCCCGCTGGACGCCCTGACGAAGCTCGAGCGCAAAGCCTTCCTGCGGAAGATGAGCTATGTCTTCCAGGGGACGGCGCTGCTCGACTCGATGACGGTCTTCGAAAACATCGCGCTGCCGCTGCAGGAGCGCTCCGGCACCTCGCGCGAGGAGATCCGGCGGCGGGTTCGCGAGAAGCTGCTCCTGCTCGATCTGACCGACATCGAGGAGAAGTACCCCTCTCAGCTCTCCGGCGGGATGAAGAAGCGGGTGGCGCTCGCCCGGGCCCTGGTGACCGAGCCGGAGGTCGTGCTCTTCGATGAGCCGACCACCGGGCTCGACCCGATCCGCAAGCACGCCGTGCACAGCCTGATCACCGACTACCAGAAGCAGCTCGGATTCACCGCGGTGCTGGTCAGCCACGAAATCCCCGATGTCTTCTACATCTCCCAGCGGATCGCGATGATCGACGAGGGACGGATCGTCTTCGCGGGGACGCCCGAGGCGCTGCGCAAGAGCCCCGACCCGATCGTCCAGCAGTTCATCGGCGGGGCCGACACGGCCCCGGTCGAGCCGACCGCGATGACCGACCCCGCCGTGATCGAGCGCTGCTTCTCCCGGGAGATGAACGGCGCGGTGCCGGGGCGCAGCGCCTTCACGCTGATCTGCCTGACGCTCGACAACCTGGCGGAAATCAACCGGCGCTTCGGCTTCATGAGCGGGCAGACGACGATGAAGAATCTGCTGGAGGGGGTCTGCGGCCTGCTGCGCGCCACCGACACCTGTGCGCGCGTGGGTCTGAACAAGGTGATCATCATCCTCTCCGGCGCCACGCTCGAAGAGGCCGCGACCTTCAGCGGCAAGCTGGGCGCCGTCCTGAAGCGGCGCGAGATCCTCGATGGCGGGCCCGTGCCGGACTTCTGTCTTGCAATCAGCGCCGGGTTCGCCGAGGCTGGGCGGGGCAGCCGGCTGGAGGACCTGCTCGGCGTCGCCAGTGCCGAGCCGAATCTCCTGGAGAAATTCAACATCTGTCCAGAGGTGGGGGAGGCATGAAGCGCACTTCATTGGAGTATGCGGTCGGAGTTTTCGTGTTCATCGGCGTGCTTGCGGTCGGCTATCTCACGATCAAGCTCGGCCGCATGGAGCTGCTGCAGGGCAACTACTACGTGGTCACCGCGCGCTTCCAGAACGTCGCGGGCCTCAAGGCCGGCTCGTCGGTGGAAATCGCCGGAGTGCCGGTCGGCCGGGTCTCGGCGATCAGGGTGAACCCGGAGAACTTCGCGGCGATGGTCGAAATGAAGATCGACAAGGGGGTGGTTCTGACCGACGACACGATCGCCTCGGTCAAGACGCAGGGCCTGATCGGCGACAAGTTCGTCAAGCTCTCCCCGGGCGGCTCGAGCACGGATCTGAAGTCCGGGGACACCGTGGTCGAGACGGAATCGGCGGTCGATCTCGAGGAACTCATCAGCCGCTTCATTATGGGCAAGGTCTAGGTGGTCCCGTCGCGGGGCCGGTCAGGAGGTTTGCTCGTGACACGATTCGTGCTTGCGATGTTCTTCACCCTGCTCGCGGCGTGTCCGGCGGGCGCACAGGAGATCAAGCCCATCGACGCGCTGCGCGGGCCGCTGGATTCGGCGCTCGCCATCCTTCAGGACCCCCGCTACCGCATAGCCTCGGAGAAGGAGGCGCAGAAGGAGCGGCTCTGGGAGATCATCCGCAAGGTCTTCGACTTCGAAGGGATCACCGTGCTGGCGGTCGGCCAGAACTGGAAGCGCTTTTCCCCCGAGCAGAAGAAGGTGTTCACCGACATCTTCACGACGCGGCTCGGGAACAGCTACCTGAACAAGATCCAGGGGGACTTCAGAAACGAGAAGGTCGAGTTCCTGAGCCAGGAGATGCTTTCGCCTGCCAAAGCCCGCGTCAGAACGAAGATCATCCGCGAGGTCGACTCGATACCGGTTGACTACAGCGTGCGCCCGATCGACGGTGCCTGGAGGATCTACGACGTCGTCATCGAGGGGGTGAGCCTGGTCGCGAACTACCGGTCGCAGTTCAATGATATCCTGAGCAAGGACTCGCCCGACGTGCTTATCGAGCGCGTCCAGACGCAGAACAAGACTCAGGAGAAGGAGAAGAAGTAGCAGTGCGGTGCCGGCGATGAAGGGTGCGTGGCGGCTCGGGCTCCTGCTCGTCCTCGCCCCGGTGGGCTGCGCCCATCAAACCGGTGCCCGCGCGCCCGGCGGGGGGCCCGCGCGAACGGAGGTCGCCGGAGGCGCGGAGGCGCCCGTCGCCACCGCGCAGGCGGAACCCGTGGTCGCCCCGACGGCGGATACTGTTCCCGACGACACCCTGGACCTCCTGGACGGGGAGAACGAGTTCGATTCGCTGGGCACCTCGGACGTCCCGGTTTCCGACCCCCTCGCCCCCTGGAACCGGGCGATGTTCAAGTTCAACGACAAATTCTACTTCTGGCTCCTCAAGCCGGTCGCCAAGGCGTATCGGACGGCCGTTCCCGCCGTGGCCCGAACCGGGGTCGAGAATTTCTTCAACAACCTCGGGGCCCCGAGGCGCTTTGTCAGCAACGTTTTGCAGCTCAAAGGCCGCGCGGCGACCATCGAGTTGGGAAAATTCATGATCAACAGCACCTGGGGCGTGCTGGGCTTCGGCGACCTGTTCAAGGGCAACCCCGAGGCGAAACTCCCCGACAATGACCTTGGTCTGACCCTTGCCCGTTACGGGGTCGGGCCCGGGCCCTACATTGTCTGGCCGTTACTCGGGTACTACACGCTGCGCGACTCGGTCGGCTGGGCCGGTGGGTTGGTTCTCGACCCGGTCTCCTACCTCAACCCGTTGCCGGCCTCGCTGGGGACGCGCACCTACAGCCTGGTCAACTACACCTCGTTCCGCATCGGCGACTACGAGTCGCTCAAGGACGCCTCGATCGATCCCTACCTGGCGACGCGAGACGCCTATCTGCAGTACCGGGCCGAAAAGGCCAAGGAGTAGGCAGGCCGCTGAAAAGGACCCATCTGCGGCGTTGGGCTTCGCCCTTCGTCACTGCGGCGTACTGCTCGTACGCCTCATTCCTCAGAACTCGCCCGCCTTGCAGCTGGGCCCTTTTGAGCGACCTGCCCGTTCCGAGTGTTCATTAGCCTGTCAAGGTTCAGGTGCTCAGCGGTGCGGGGCGTTCCCCGGGAGCTTCGGCGTCCGCGCAACCCCGGGCCTTGCCCTGCGCGATGAGCTCCAGTGCCCGCGCCATGTCCGGGCCGGCGCAGGCTTCCGCGGAAGGGCACCAGGCAAGACACCCGATGTCCATCCGTTCGTTGAACACCGTGCCGCCGCAGCCCTTGCAGCGGCGCTTGAGCTCGTCCTTGAAGAACTCGAGCTGGTTGCCGCACTTCTTGCACGTCACGTCGTAAACCGCGTCGGGACCCCATTTCTGCGTATCCTGGCCGGGGCATTTGGGGGTGGGCATCGTCGTCTCCTCCTTCGTCGCTGCTTCGTCGTTATTGATGCTGAAGAATACCCGTCAACTGCGCCGCTTGCCTTGATCGAAGTCAAACGCGCACGAGTTCCCGGCCGGCTTCGAAGGCCTCCTGCAGCGCCGTGGGGTGCTCCCTGATCACACCCTTGGCGTCGACGCCGCGGAAGCCGAGGCTCGCGTGCACGGGGACGCTCAGCGTTCTGAAGAAGGCTGTCGCCGTCGCGCCGCCGCACTCGACGCCCTTGCCGGTTTTCATGCCGCCCACCGTGATGAACAGCCCTCTTCTCCCCTCGGGAACCTCGGGCAGCGGCTTGTTCAACAGGTACTTCTCGCACCAGAAGGCCTGGCAGCGGTCGACCATCGCCTTGGACTGGGCCGAGAGGCCGGCAAAGAAGATCGGGCTGGCGAGGATGATCCGGGTGGCGTTGCGCAGCGCGGCGTAGATGACGGGCATCTCGTCGCCCTCGATCACGCAGACCCCCGTCTTGTCGCAGCCGCCGCAGTTCAAACAGGGGCGGATGTTCATCCGGGCGAGGTTGAAGCTTTCGACCTTCTGCCCGCTCTCGGCGACCCCGCGGATGGCCTCCTGCAGCAGGATCGAGGTGTTGCCGTCCTTCCGGGGGCTGCCCAGAAACGCGATGACGTGCATGAATTGGCTACCTCCACTCGTTCGATCGCCGACGCGCCCGCACCGGCCGCAGTCGGCACGCCCGCACCCGGCATCATTGTCGGGCAGGCCGCCAGGAAGGGCAAGGGGTGAGCGTGGCGCCCGGGAAGCTGGACTGGATTGCCGGCGGCAGGGGGCTGACAATCCGCCATTTGACCGGAGAGATTTCCCAGGAGTATGTTCAGCAGCTGCCACCGGCGGCAGCGCCGGCGCCTGCAGAGATCCCGCGTACGTGAGGGTGCGGCTGCCGGACGATCGCGGCGCCGCGCGCAAGGGTGATCGCGCGTGCGAATGGGGGTAGAATCCCGCTCATGAAGAAGCTCAACTGCTGGGAAGCCCAGAACTGCGGCCGCGAGCCGGGGGGGCACGCCGTCGCCGAGCATGGCCCCTGTCCGGCGGCGGTGGAGACCACCCTCGACGGCGTGCACGGGGGGAAGAATTCCGGCCGGACCTGCTGGGTCCTCGCCGGGACCTTCTGCTCGGGACAGGTGGTGGGCACCGTGGCCAAGAAGCTCGTCAACTGCTCGGAGTGCTCGTTCTACAAGCGGGTCGTGCAGGAAGAAGGGGAGAACGCCGTGCCGACGCTCAGCCTCGTCCGGCGCCTCAACTGCGCCGGCCAGTTCGACTGAACGTGTATTGACCGTGCGTATTGTTGACCCGTCTCTCCAGCGAGGTTGACAATCGCCGGCTTGCCCGTGATACTGCCGCGCGGTGAACGAAATGAACGAGACGACCCAGAGGGTTCTGCAACTGCTCAAGGGGGGCGGCGTGTTCCTCTCCGGAGAGCGGATCGGCCGCCGGCTCGGCATCTCCCGCAGTGCAGTCTGGAAGCACGTCCGTGATTTGAAAGAGGCCGGGTACGGGATCGACTCCTCCCCGAAGATCGGCTACGGTTTGCGCACCGTCGCCAATGTGCCTCTCGCAGCCGAGGTGACACCGCACCTCAAGACGAGGGCCCTTGGACGGGTTCTCGAATACCATGAGATGGTCGACTCGACGAACCGGGCGGCCGCGGAGCTCGCGCTGCGGGGCGCCCCCGAGGGTGCCGTCGTCGTCGCCGATGCGCAGAGCGCCGGTCGCGGAAGGATGGGGCGGCGCTGGGAGTCGCCCGCGGGGGAGAATCTCTATTTCTCGGTGCTGCTCACCCCGAGCGTCGAGCCCGCGCGCGTCCCGCAGCTGGCGCTGGTCGCCGCGGTCGCGGTCCACGAAGGACTCGCCGCGTGTTGCCCGGACATCCCCGCGCTGATCAAATGGCCGAACGACATCCTCGTCGGCGGCCGCAAGCTGGCCGGCATCCTCTGCGAGGCGAGCCTGGAGGCCGATCGCGTGCACCGGGTGATCCTCGGCGTCGGCATCAACGTGAACGGAGCGGGCGTCCCGCGAGCACTGCGCGGCAGCGCCACAACGCTGCGCATCGCCGGCGGGCGGGAGACCTCGCGGCCCGCGCTGCTCGGTGCGGTGCTCAACCAGCTGGAGGTGAGATACGAGGGCTGGCTGCGGGACGGGAGCCTTTCCGGGCTGCTCGGCTATTTCGAAGGGCATTCTGCGCTGAACGGTCGGCCGGTGGCCGCCGAAAACCTCACGGGGGTCGTGCGCGGGATCGCTCGCGGCATCACCCCGACCGGGGAGCTGGTAATCGAGAGGGCGGGCGGGGCGCTGGTGCACCTGCTGGCCGGCGACGTGCACCTTCTGCCGCCGGATGGGGATGGCGCCGCCCTCCGGTGCTGAAACGTCGAAACTGCGTCGAGGAGCGAGATGACCGAGCAAGGTGAAGCTGCACCCGTCCCGAGCGCGACGACAGCCGCGGCAGCGCTGCACCCCGCGATCCGGGAGGCGTACGGGGTTCTCGCAACGGGGACGCCGATCGACTTGCCCCTGGCGACCCGCCTGTCGGAACTTCCCGGCGAGGATGTCCTCGATCTGGTCTCTCTGGCCCACAAGGTGCGGCTGAAACACGCCCCCGGCCTGCACGCCTGCTCCATCGTCAATGCCAAGTCCGGGGCCTGCCCGGAGAACTGCCGTTTCTGCGCCCAGTCCGCCCACCACGCGGCGCAGGTGCCGGAATACGGACTCCTCGACCCCGGGGAGCTGCTCTCGCGGGCGGAGGCGGTCTGGCGAAACGGGGTGCGGCGTTTCGGCATCGTGACCGCCGGAACCGGCTGCACCGGCATCGAAGGCGAGGTGCGCTCCGTCATCGCGGCAATCGAGCTGATCCATGAACGGCTGCCGGGGATGGAGGTCTGTGCCTCGCTCGGCGCTCTCGACGACGCCGCGGCGCGGGCGCTGGCGGCCGCCGGCGTTTCGCACTACAACCTCAATCTCCAGGTCGCAACCGGCCGCTACCGCGAGCTGATCAGCGACACCCACACCGCGGCGGATCGCCTCGCCGCCCTGGCCACGCTGCGGCGGCACGGCATCGGGCTCTGCTGCGGCGGGATCATCGGCGTCGGCGAGACGATGGCGGACCGTGTCGCGCTGGCCTTCGAGCTGCTCGAACTCGGTGTCGAAACGATCCCGCTCAACGTGCTGATCCCGATCCCCGGCACGCCGCTCGCGGACAGCGCCCCGGTGCCGGCGGTCGAGGTCGCGAAGACGTTCGCGCTCTTCCGGCTGATCCACCCGCGCGCCGTCATCAAGTTCGCCGCGGGTCGCGAGACGGTGATGAAGGACTTCCAGGCCCTGCTGATGCTTGCGGGCGCCAACGGCCTGCTCACCGGGGGCTACCTCACGACCCGGGGGCGCGAGACGAGCGAGGACACGGCGCTGCTGGCTGAGCTTTGCCGGTTCGGGGATGACGGCGGATCTGACCGCGACCTGCCGCGCTGAGCTCGAGCGCCTGCGCGGCCAAGGTCGGCACCGCAGTCTCGCGGTCCTCTCCCGCGGTCCCGGGGCGCAGGTCGAGCGCGCGGGGCAGCGCCTGCTAAACCTCTCCTCCAACGACTATCTCGGCCTCGGGGCGGACGAACAGCTGCTGAAGACGTTTCTGCGCGAGACGCCGGAGCGGCTCCTCGACGAGCGCGGCATGACGTCTTCCTCGTCGCGGCTGCTGACGGGGACCGGCCCGGCCTGTGCCGCGCTCGAGGAAGAGGTCGCGGCGCTCTACGGCGGCCGGGAGTGCTGCGTCTTCTCGAGCGGCTATCACGCCAACCTCGGCATCCTGACCGCCCTGGGGCGCAAGGGGGATCTCTTTCTCTCGGACCGGCTCAACCATGCGAGCATCATGGACGGCTTGCGGCTGTCGGCGGCCGGGTTCCGGCGCTTTCGCCACCGCGACTACGGGCACCTCGAGGAGCTGCTCCGCGCCGCCGCCGGCGGATCGGGACGGACGTTCATCGTGACGGAGTCGGTCTTCAGCATGGACGGCGACCTGGCGGACCTGGCGGCCCTGGCGCGGCTCAGGGAGCGTTACGGGGCGACGTTGATCGTCGACGAGGCGCACGCGGTCGGCGTCTTCGGCGACCAGGGGCGCGGCCTGGCGGAGGTCTGCGGCGTGCTCGATCAGGTGGACATCATCGTCGGCACCTTCGGCAAGGCGCTGGCCTCGGTCGGCGCTTTTGCGGTGGCCGCCCCGTCTCTGAAGGACTACTTCGTCAACACCGTGCGCCCTTTCATCTACACCACCGCGCTGCCGCCGGCCGTGCTCTGCTGGAGCCGCCTGACGTTGCGGCGGATGCAGGGGATGGGGCGCGAGCGCCGGGAACTGGCGGATCTCGGGCGGCGGCTTCGCGGCGAGCTCGCGGCGCTGGGCTGGGTCACCGGCGGCGACTCGCAGATCGTCCCGGTGATCGCGGGCGAGGACGAAGCGGCCGTCAGTCTCGCTCTCAAACTGCAGCAGGCGGGGTATCTCGTGCTGCCGATCCGCCCGCCGACCGTCCCCGCGGGGACGGCGCGGGTGCGGCTCTCGCTGACGGCGGCGCTCGACAAGGAGCAGCTGCGCGCCCTGCCGGCGGCGCTGGGGGCGCCGCGATCGTGAGGCTGCACTGGCAGGTCCGTGAAGAGCGCCCCCGGCTGCTGCTGTTCTTCAACGGCTGGGGGATGGACGAGCGCCTCCTCGCGATGATCGAACCGCCGGCGGGGCGGGATCTGCTGGCGGTCTGCGACTATACGGACCTGCGGGGCGCGGACGCGGTGCGGGCGGCGGTCGCGCACTACCCGGCGGCGGATCTCGTGGCCTGGTCGATGGGAGTCTGGGCCGCGGCGACCGTGTTCGCAAGCGCGCCGATGCGCTTCGACAAGGCCGTGGCCGTCAACGGGACGGGCAAGCCGATCGACGACGAGTACGGGATACCGGCGGGGCTCTTTCGCGCGACGCTCGACAACTACTCCGAGCGGACGCGGGACTCCTTCTTCCGCAGGATGTGCGACGGCCGGGACGCCTGTGGGGAGTTTCTCCCCCATGCCCCGCTTCGCGACGCCGATGACCAGCGCCGGGAGCTGCTCGCGCTTGCACGGGCTGTGGGCGCCGGGCATCCGTCTCCCGGGCCGTTCACCGGTGCCGTCGTCGGCGCGCGCGACCGGATCATGCCGCCGGAGAACCAGAAGCGGTACTGGCAGGGGACGATCCCGTGTCGGGCGCTGCCGCTACCGCATCTGCCCTTCTCGCGCCGTTCGGGCTGGCGCGAACTTCTCGGGGAGAGGGATGAGCCCTGACAAGGAACTGGTGCGGCAGCGTTTCGGACGCAGCCTGGCCGGGTACGACGCCGAGGCGGCGGTCCAGGCGGGGATGGCGGAGCGGCTGCTGGACGCGGTCATCCGCCACGGGGGCGAGCAGTACGAGAGCGTCCTCGAGATCGGCTGCGGCACGGGCCTGCTGAGCCGGGGGGTGGCCCGACGTCTGCAGATCAGGAAGCTCGCCGCAAACGATCTGGTCGAGGAGTGCGGGCCCCGGGTGGCGGGCGTCATGAAGCGGCTGCCGGAGGCGGCGTTCAGCTTCCACCCCGGCGACATCGAGAGGATGGATCTTTCGCCGGCGATGTTCGACCTGGTGCTCTCGAATGCCGCCTTCCACTGGCTCGACGACCCGGCCGGACTGTTCGAGCGCCTCGCGACCGCGCTGCGGCCCGGAGGGCTGCTGGCGTTCACGAGCTTCGGGCCCGACAATCTCCGCGAGGTGTCCGCCGTCGGGGGCCGGGGCCTCGCCTACCGCACGCTCGACGAGGTGGCCGCGCTGCTCGAGCGACGCTTCCAGATCCTGGAACGCGGGCAGAGCCGCGAAGTGCTGCGTTTTTCCTCCCCGCGGCGCGTGCTCGAGCACCTGCGCCGCACCGGCGCGAACGGCCTGGAACGGGCCGGGTGGACCCGCGGCACGCTGCGCGCCTTCGCGGGGGAGTACCGCGAGCGCTTCGCGAGCGGCGGCGACGTGACGCTGACCTACCATCCCCTGTTCCTGGTGGCGCAGCGCCGGGATGACGATGAGGCAGCCGGCCGGCATGGGAATTCTCTTCGTCACCGGCATTGACACCGGCGTCGGCAAGAGCGTCGCCACGGGGCTGATCGCCCGCTGGCTGGCGCGGCGCGGCCGCACGGTGATCACCCAGAAGCTCGTCCAGACCGGCTGCCGGGGACCGGTGGCGGAAGACATCGCCGTGCATCGGCGGTTGATGGGGACCGGGCTGCTCGACGACGATCATGACGGCACGACCTGTCCCTGGATCTTCGCCTTTCCCGGCTCGCCCGAGCTGGCCGCGCGTCTCGAGGGCCGGGTGGTGGACGCCGATGTCATCGATCGCGCCACCGACCGGCTGGAGGCCCGGTTTGAATATGTGTTGATCGAAGGCGTGGGCGGCGCGCTGGTGCCGCTCGCGGGAAGCTGGACCGTTCTCGATCACGTCGCGCGGCGCCGCTACCCCCTGATCGTCGTCGGTTCGCTGCGGCTCGGCAGCATCAACCACACGCTGCTGACGCTGGAGGCGGCGCAGAGGCGCGGGGTCGAGGTGCGGGGACTGGTGCTGAACATGCGGCACCCGGCGCCGCCGGAAATCGCGGCGGACTCGAAGCGGGTTTTCGCCGACGCGCTCCTTCGGCATGGGTACCCACCGGTAATCGTGGAGATACCCGAGCTGCGGGACGAAGCCGCGCTGCCAGAAGTGGATTTCGCGCCGCTCTTTGAGGGGAAGTAAGTGGTGATGCGAGTTGCCGATCCGGTCGCCTTCGACCGTCGGCATCTCCTTCACCCATATACTTCGCCAACGCACCCGCTGCCGGTCTATCACGTGCACTCCGCCCGCGGAGTGCGGCTGAGACTCGAGGACGGGCGGGAGCTGATCGATGGCATGTCCTCGTGGTGGGCGGCGATCCACGGCTACAATCACCCGGTGCTCAACCGGGCCGCGAGCGAACAGCTGCGCCACATGTCGCACGTCATGTTCGGCGGGATCACGCACCGGCCCGCGGTTGAACTCGCGGCGCGCCTGCTGGATCTGGCGCCCGCCGGTCTGGAACAGGTCTTCTTTTGCGACTCCGGCTCCGTCGCCGTCGAGGTGGCGATCAAGATGGCCTTCCAGTTCTGGCGGGGGCGCGGTGAAAAGCGTCGTGACACCCTGCTCACCGTCCGCGGGGGCTATCACGGCGACACGTTCGCCGCGATGTCGGTCTGCGACCCGGTGAACGGCATGCACGGGCTCTTCCGGGGGCTCCTCCGTGAGCAGCTCTTCGCGCCGCGCCCGGGCCCGGCCTTCGGCGCGGCCTGGAACGAACGCGCCATCGCCGGTTTCGAGAAGCTGCTGACGGCGCGTGGCGGGCGCATTGCCGCCGTGATCCTGGAACCGATCGTCCAGGGGGCGGGGGGGATGCGGTTCTCCTCCCCCCGCTATCTCCGGCGCGTGCGGCAGCTGTGCGACCGCGAGGGGGTGCTGCTGATTCTCGACGAGATCGCCACCGGCTTCGGGCGCACCGGCAAGCTCTTCGCCAGCGAACACGCCGCCGTGACGCCGGACATCCTCTGCCTGGGCAAGGCGTTGACCGGCGGCTACGTCAGCCTGGCCGCGACGCTGGCGAGCGGGCGGGTGCTGGCGGGGATCGCCGCGGGCCGCCCCGGGACCTTCCTGCACGGCCCGACCTTCATGGCCAACCCGCTGGCCTGCGCCGTCGCCGTCGCGAGTCTGGACTTGCTCCTCGCGTCGCCGTGGCAGCGCCGGGTTCGGCGGATCGAGGCCCAGCTCGAGCGGGAACTTGCGCGGTGCCGCGCGCTGCCGGGCGTCGCCGACGTCAGGGTGCTCGGGGCGATCGGCGTGGTCGAAACCCGCCGGCCGGTGGACGTCGCGGCCTTGCAGCGCGCCTTCGTGGAGCGCGGGGCCTGGATCCGCCCCTTCGGCCGGTTGATCTACCTGATGCCCCCGTATGTGATCACGGCGCGCGATCTCTCCAGACTCACGAATGCGATCGCGGAGGTGCTCGGCAACACCGGGATCTGATCTACTATTCCCGGAAATCATCGCGCGGCGCGACGATTTCAAACAACCTTTTCGAACAGTGCCGATCGAAATGCCGAATCAAAAACGTTCTCATTGACAAGCCTGCATAGTCTTGCGGGCAAAAAGCCCGCGCTAGGACCGCTGCCGGATCAGTCCCCGAGGAGCCGCAAGAGGGCGGTTCGCAGTCCGTCCAGGCCGTAGGGCTTGTGGATGAAGCCTTCGAAGTAGCGCCGCTCCAGACCCAGCAGCGCCGTTTGTTCGTCGTAGCCGCTCGAGATCAGCACCTTGAGGTCGGGATCGATCGTCTTCAGCTCCCGGGCGAGTTGTTTGCCGTCCATGCCTTCCATCTGAATGTCGAGGATGGCCAGCGCGATGTCCTTGCGCTCCGCGGCGAAGAGCGCCAGGGCCCTGGCGCCGCTTTCGGCCGGGATCGCCTCGAAACCCAATCGGGCGAGCAGCGTCTGAAGAAGCGCGAGTACCGTCGCTTCGTCTTCCACCACCAGGATCTTTCTTGCCGGGTACGCCTTCGGCCGACGCTGCGGTTCCCCGTCGGTTGCTGCCGCAGCCTGAGCCGGAAGATAGACGTCGAACGAAGCGCCCCGTCCCGGCGCGCTCTCGACCGAGATGCAGCCGCCGTGATTCCGGACGATTCCCAATGCGGCCGACAGGCCCAGGCCGCGGCCCATGAATCGTGTCGTGAAGAACGGGTCGAAGATCCGGGGCTGGATGTCGGCCGGAATGCCGTGACCGCTGTCCGCAATCCTCAGATGGACAAAATCGCCCCCCGGGTGGTGGTGCTTGAGGCTGCACTCCCAGGCCGCCTTCCCGCGGATGTTCTCCGTGAGAATGCTCAGGCGGCCGCCGCCGGTCTCCATGGCCTCGAACGCGTTGGTCAGCAGGCTGACCAGGACCTGACTGATCTGGCTCGGGTCGGCCAGGACCGGCCACAAGTCCTGCTGATACTGCGCCTTCACCTCGACCGCGCTCGCTGGTCGCGGGTGCGCCAGACCGGCCGCCTCCGCCACGGCGTCATTGAGCGAGAGTTCCCGGCGCTCGTATGCGCCCTGTCGCGAGTAGGCCAGGAGCTGCCCGGTCAGGTGCGCCATGCGTTTCGAGAGTTCGATGATGGTGCCGATTCGCTCCTGTTGCGGTTCCGTGGCGGGGGAGATCAGCGCGAGGAGTTCCGCGTTACCGATGACCCCCATCAGGATGTTGTTGAAATCATGGGCGATTCCTCCCGCCAGCGTGGCGATCGACTGCTCCTTCTGCTCCTGCGACCGTTGTTCCTGCACCTTTTGCTGCAGCGCTCCCAGGGCCAGCTTCTCGGTGACGTCCCGGCAGGCTTCCACGACGAACTTGACCTCGCCGTGGGCGTCGAAGATCGGTGAGGCCAGGATCTCGACCTGGAACGCGGCGCCGCTGCGGCGCCGGTGCGTGTGGGTGACGGTTACCGGCTTCTTCGTCTCGATGACGGTTTGCAGGGGGCAGGGGTGGTCGTCCTCGCACGGCGTGTCTCTGCCGTGCGAGAGGCAATAGCAGTAGGTGTCGGCGCTTGTGACTTCGCGCGCCGCGAGGTTCATCAGCACGACCCGGTGATCCGGCGCGATGACCATGATCTCTTCGCTGACCCCGTCGATGACTGCCTGCAGAAATCGCCGCGCCTCTTCCCGCTCCTGCCGCGCGCGAACCGCGGCGGTGATGTCGCGGCAGATGTGAACGACCCCGATCGAGCCCCCCTCCGCGTCGTTGAGAGGCGATGTCGTCACGAGGAAATCGCCCCCGAGATGCACGAGGTGCATTTCGCTGGAATGAATCCCGCCATCCGCCTGCGTCAGCGGGTGCGGACACAGGGCGGCCGGTTTCCCGGCGCCGCAGATGATGACGGAGCAGGTCTCACCGACAAGCGCTTCCGGGGGTCTGCCCACCTTCTCCGCCAGGGAACGGTTGACCTTGAGAACGCGGTAGTCGGTGCCGATGATCGCGATCAGATCCGGGATGCTGTTGAAGGTCAGCTCCCATTCCTCGCGCGCCAGGTGGCTGTCCAGTTCGGCTTGCTTGCGCTGGTTGACCTCGTGTCGAAGGTCGGCATTGCTTCGCTCCAGATCGGCGGTCCGCGCCAGAACTTGCGCTTCGAGCCCCCGTCGGGAATCTTCCAACTCCTCCCGCGATTGCCTCAGCCTGCGGTTCAGCCGGACGAGGTGGGTCGTGATCCCCCCCATCGCGACCAGTGCGAGGGCGGCCAGGGCGACCCAGTACCAGTACAGCAGCAGTGCGGCCCGCAGCGGGATCTTGCCGAAATCGCGGTAAGGGCCGATGCGCAGCTCCTTCATCAGATCGTGAACGGGCTGGTAGACCAGCGGCGTCGTCCAGCCCGCGAGGTCGGCAGCGAGTGCGGCGGGGCTGTCGGGGCTCATGCTCAACAACGACACGGCCACCTTCTTCGCGAGCGCCTCGGGGGTGCCGTAGACTTTGGCGAATGGCCATTCGGGATAGAGCCGGGTACTGACGACGAACGGGAAATCGGCGCGCCGTTGGGGATTCACGATGCGGTAGTCGGCCATGCTGATCAGCCCGGCCCTGGCCAGGCGCTCGAGGATGTCGGTCCGCACGGTGCCGGCGTCGAACCTGCCGTCCCGCACGGCGCTTACGACGGCGTCGTGCGTCTGCAGGAAGGCCAGCGCGGAGAAGTCGCGGAGCGGGTCGATGCCGTCGGCCATCAACTCCCGCCAGGCGACCTGCCAACCGTCGAGCGACGCCTCGTTCACAGCCGCGAAGGACTTGCCCCGCAGATCGCCGAGTTCGCGGATGTCGTTTCGGGAGGCCCGGCAGAAGATCACCCCGCCGAATCGGGAGGAAGCTTCCGCGTTCTTTAGCGTCACGAGCCGCGTGGTGTCGTGCCGGGTTTCGAGTTCGACATAGATCGAGGGGTTCGCGAGCACGAAATCGACTTCGCCGCGGCCGACCGCGGCGACGATCCGGCGGAATTCGAGCGGGACGATCGTGAAGGCGAAACCGGGAATCTGCGCGCCGAGGTACTCCGCAGTGGGTGACCAGATCCTGACGGTCTCGCCCGGGCTGCGGTTGACCAGAACGCCGATTCTGACGGTGACAGGCGGCGAGGCGGGGAGCGCTGCGGCCGGGAGGAACACAGCGAGCAGCGCGAGGAGGACCGCTGTCGCGATTGCGCGCTGCATGGTGCGGTACACGGCAACACCTCCCGTGGCGTGGGAACGCTGCCAATCGCCCAGCGACAAAAACTCGTACCGTGCTTCGCGTTGAACCGGCGACAAGAGGCTTGCTCTACAATTCACAATATTTGCCATCGGCGGTGGTTTGTCAAGCTCCCCATTCACCGGATCCACTCCGCCGGGATCGTGCGGCGATCCCCGCGGGGACCTGAGGGAACCCGGCAAATTCTCTGCCATTTTCCCGCCGATCTATAGTTCTTGACACCGCGGCGAGACTGTTCGAGAATCGCACCCGAAACAATCAGAGGTTCAACTGCGGGAGGTGTCGGAATGACCGCCGGGGCGTTGAAGGTCGAGGCCGCGCCGTCGCTCGCGCAGGAGGTGGCTGAGCGCTCGGGCCAGAACCTGCTGGCTTGCTACCAGTGCCGCCGCTGCGCCGCCGGCTGCCCCGTCGGCGTGGAGAGCGTCGTGACGCCCGACCGGTTGATCCGGATGATCCTGCTCGGCGACACCAAGGGCGCCCTGGAGAACATGCTCGTCTGGAAATGCGTCGCCTGCTACACCTGCGGCACCCGCTGCCCGAACAACATCCAGACCGCGCGCATCACCGAGGTGCTCAAGCAGATGGGCAAGAAGGCCCACCTCGAGCCGTTGTTGCCGAAGGTCGCGGCGTTCCACGGCGCGTTCGTCAAGGCCGCGGGGCAGGCTGGGCGGTTCAACGAACTGGTTGGCATGGGCATGTACGAGATGCAGGCGGCGCTCGGCGAGTTCAAGCGCGGCGGGCTCAAGGCGGCCATCGAAGAGGTCGCGTCCCAGGCGAAGCTCGGCAAGGCGATGATGCAGAAGAAGCGGATGCACCTCAAGTACGAGTCGGTGAAGAACAAGGGCGAGATCAAGGCGCTCTTCCGCAAGTCGGGCGCGTAGCGACGGACGCGTCGGAGAGAGGACATCAGATGGAAGTCGCCTATTTCCCGGGCTGTTCGCTGCACGCCTCGTCGGAGCTCTACGACGTGCAGTGCAAGACGGTGCTGCCGAAGCTCGACATCGCGCTGCGCGAGATCGAGGACTGGAACTGCTGCGGCGCGACCTCGGCGGCGAAGATCAACGATTTCCTCGCGCTCGCGCTGCCGGCGCGCAATCTCGGCATCGCGGACGCCACCGGCCTCGCCGAGATCATGATTCCCTGCTCCTCGTGCTACAGCCGGACCCTGGTGGCCCAGCAGCGTCTGGCCGCCGACCCGAAACTGACGGCCGAGATCAACGCCGAACTCGGCGCGAAAGTCTCCGGCCGGATCAAGGTCTCGACCATCCTCGAGGTGCTGCTGCCGAAGGTCCGCTCCGGCGAGCTCGCGCGCAAGGTGCAGAAGCGGCTCGATGGCCTGAAGCCGGCCGCGTATTACGGCTGCCTGCTGTCCCGCTTTCCGAGCGAGGTCCCGGTGTCGGACGACGTCGAGAACCCGCAGGGGATGGAGATCGTCTGCCGGGCGCTCGGGGCCGAGCCGATCGAGTGGGGCCTGAAGACCGATTGTTGCGGGGCCTCCGCGTCCGTGAACGACACCGACCAGGCGCTGTTGCTGATGGCGAAGATCATGCGGGACGCGATCGCGCGGGGCGCGAACTGCTTCGTCGCGACCTGTCCGATGTGTCAGCTCAATCTCGACGCCTACCAGGACCAGGTCCGCGAGAAGCACGGGATCCGCGAGCGGCTCCCGGTCTACCTGATCACCGAACTGCTCGGGATCGCTCTCGGCATGAACCCCGTCGAGCTGCAGATCGACCGCCATCTCGAGGAGGCCGTCGAGTTGCTTAAGAAATTGAGATTGGCATGAACAATCGGACTTCGGTCGTTTCGTTCTTTCGGGCGGGAATGAATCCCGCACCTGCAGTCGGCACGTACGTAGGGGAGGGGTTGATCCCCTCCCGCACGAGGTCAGCATGAGCGTTCTCTCGTCGAGCGGCAAGCGCGGGTCGGTTCTCGTCGTCGGCGGCGGCATCGGCGGCATGCAGGCCGCCCTGGACCTGGCCGACAGCGGCTTCAAGGTCCATCTGGTGCAGAAGGAGTCCTCGATCGGCGGGACGATGTCCTCGCTGGACAAGACCTTCCCGACCGGCGACTGCGCGATGTGCATGATCTCGCCGAAGATGGTCTCGGCGGGCCGCCACATGAATATAAACATCCTGACGCAGTCCGAGGTCACGGCGCTCGCCGGCGCCGCCGGGGACTTCACGGCAAAAGTCCTGAAGAAGTCCCGGTTCATCGACCCCAAGAAGTGCACCGGCTGCATGGCGTGCGTCGAGAAGTGCCCGGTCTTCGTGCCCAGCGAGTACGACCAGGGCCTTGTCAAGCGCACGGCGATCAACCGGCGCTACGCGCAGGCCGTGCCCGGCATCGTGACCGTCGACAAGGTGGGGATCTCCCCCTGCCGCGTCGACTGCCCGGCCGAGGTCAACGCGCACGCCTACGTGACGCTGACCGCCGCGGGCCGCTACACGGAGGCCCTCGAGGTCGTCCGGCGCACGAACCCGTTCCCGGCGTCGATCGGCCGTGTCTGCACGCACCCCTGCGAGAGCGCCTGCCGCCGCGGGGACGTCGACGCGCCGGTGCAGATCTGCTATCTCAAGCGCTTTTTGACCGACTGGGAGGACGGGCACGGCGGCTTTCAAGTCCCGGCGCTCCCGGCCGAAAAGCTCGAGAAGGTCGCGGTCGTGGGCAGCGGTCCCGCGGGCATGACCTGCGCGCGCGATCTCGCGCTCAAGGGCTACCGGGTGACGGTCTTCGAGAAGCTGCCGGTCGCCGGCGGCATGCTGCGCGTCTCGATCCCCGCCTACCGCCTTCCGAAGGACGTGGTCCAGAAGGAGATCGACCAGATCTGCTCGCTCGGCGTCGAGCTCAAGGTCAACCAGGCGCTGGGTAAGGACTTCACGATCGACTCGCTGCAGAAGGACGGTTTCAAGGCGGTCTTCGTCGCGCTCGGCACGCACAAGGCGCTGCAGCTGCAGATCCCCGGCGAGAAGGACTTCCCCGAGGTGCTCGACTGCATCGCATTCTTGCGCGACGTCAACCTCGACAACAAGCCGGACTACGCCGGCAAAAAGGTCGTCGTTGTCGGCGGCGGCAACGCGGCGATCGACTCGGCGCGCACCTCGCTGCGCCTCGGCGCCGAGGTCGTGATCGCCTACCGGCGCACCGTCCCCGAGATGCCCGCCAACGCCTGGGAGATCGAGGAGGCCGAGGAGGAGGGCGTGAAGATCCAGACCCTCGTGGCCCCGGTCCGGGTCATCGGGGCGAACGGCAAGGTCACCGGGCTGGAGGTCCAGAAGATGCAGCTCGGCGAGCCGGACAAGAGCGGCCGTCGCCGTCCGGTTCCGATCGAGGGCTCCAACTACGTTCTCCCCTGCGACGTGCTGATCGCCGCGATCAGCCAGGAGCCGGATCTGGCCGGCCTCGAGGGCGAGAACCTCAAGACCAACAAGTGGCAGTGCTTCGAGGCCGACCCGGCGACGCTGGCCACGAGCCGGCCCGGCGTCTTCGCCGGCGGCGACGCGGTCACCGGCCCGAGCACCGTGGTGCAGGCGATCGGCATGGGCCGCAACGGCGCGGAGTCGATCCACCGGTACCTGCGCGGCCTGGACATGCACGAGAACCGCCCGAAGCTCAAGGATCGCACGAAATTCATCAAGGATATCGCGGGAGTCGCCACCAGCCCGAAGGCGGGCATGCCCAAACTGCCGCTGGCCGAGCGCCGCGGCAACTTCAAGGAGACCGAACTGGGTTTCCCGGAGGCCGTGGCGGTCAAGGAGGCCGGGCGCTGTCTCAACTGCGCCGGCTGCTGCGAGTGCTACTTCTGCGTCGACGCCTGCCTGGCCAAGGCGATCGTGCACGATTCGCCCTACGAGGAACAGGTCGAACTCCAGGTCGGCGCGGTGATCCTCGCCCCCGGCGCCCAGCTCTACGACGGCCGCGTGCGCGGCGAACTCGGCCTCGGGCGCTGGCCGAACGTGGTGACCTCGATCCAGTTCGAGCGGATTCTCTCCGCCTCCGGCCCCTCCAAGGGCGTCGTGAAGCGCCCCTCGGACGCCAGGCACCCGGTGAAGGTCGCCTGGATCCAGTGCGTCGGCTCGCGCGACCCGCACAACGCCAACCCCTGGTGCTCCTCGGTCTGCTGCATGTACGCGACCAAACAGGCGATCATCGCCAAGGAGCACGACGCGCACATCGAGCCGAAGATCTTCTTCATGGAGATGCGCGCCTTCGGCAAGGATTTCGACAAATACGTCGAGCGGGCGAAGAACGAGTACGGGGTGAAGTACCAGCGAGCGATGATCTCGGCGGTCCGCGAGGAGCCGGAGACCGGCAACCTGGTGCTGCGCCATGCGCTCGAGGACGGCAAGCTGGTCGACGAGGTCTTCGACATGGTCGTCCTCTCGGTCGGCTTCGAGCCGCACAAGGACGCGGCGCAGTTCGCGGAGATCTTCGGCATCGAGGCGAACGACTACCGCTTCGCGAAGACCTCGGGGTTCGCGCCGGTCGAGACCTCCCGCCCCGGCGTCTTCGTCACCGGCACCTACCAGGGCCCCAAGGACATCCCTGACACCGTGACGCAGGGCAGCGCCGGGGCGGGAGGTCTCGACCGGCGCGAACCCCGAGGTCTTCGCGAAGCGGTAGTCGTTCGCCTCGATGCCGAA
>JANOHV010000268.1:0-3132 GCA_031406795.1 Candidatus Rokuibacteriota bacterium | reverse complement strand
GAGCGCGTCCAGCCGCACCAGGTCGTCGCCCTTGTTGACGTAGGCGCCGGGGCTGACCTGGCGCAAACCGGCCACCGCGGCAAACGGCGCACGGATCACGGTCTTGTCGAGCGCAACCTGCTCCTGCCGCAGGCGCGCGCGCAGGATGTCGAGGTTGGCGCGGGCTTCGTCGAGTGCCTGTCGGGAAATGAAGTTCTGTGCGACCAGCTCCTCGCTGCGCCGGAAACGGCTTTGCGCCAGCTTCATCTCCGCCTGGGCTGCGGCCAGGCGCGCGCGCTGCTCGGCGGAATCGAGCACCACCAGGACCGCGCCTTTTTTTACCGGCTGGCCTTCCTTGAACAGCAGTCTGTCGATGCGGCCATCGATTTCCGGGCGCATCATCACGCTGTCTTCGGCAATCAGCGCGCCCACCGCGTTGACCGTATTCGACACCGGGGTGGGAGCGACTTTCATCATGTTGACCGGAATGAAGGGCGGACCCCCCGCCTGGGCAAAAGCGAGTGCAGGAACGATCAACAGGAGGAACAAGGCGCGCATGACGGATTCCGCAAAAATAACAATGACGTATATGGACTCCCCCCAATAGCAAGAAACCAGATCGATAGTTGTGGCTGTTCGGAATTGCGTGCAGTCGTATATCCGGCATCTGAAGTGGGTTCTGTGTGACCCGTGCCGACATGGAATCTGCTCACGGCGCGCCAATCGTTACAAGCGGCAGCTTGGGTGCCGGCAGTGTTACCGGCGTCAGTCCGTGATGATGCAATCGTTCGAGCCATGATGGGCGATCAGTCTCTTCGCAAACGCAGGGTGGTCATTCAAATTTCAAGCTTGCCTCAGCCCGCCACGGCGTACGCCGTGCGGTTCGTTTTCTTGTTTTCCTCCCGGACACTGAGCTTGCCGTAAGGCTCGTGATCCCGCAGCACGGCATAGCAGATGCGCGCCAGCTTGTTGGCCAGCGCGCAGGCGGCCTTGTTGTGGTTGGTTCTGCCCTGCACCCTGAGTGCCCAGTCTTTCAGGCCGTCAACCTGCCGGCCTGCCTGTTTCGCTACGACGGCCGATCGCAGCACGGCGCGCGCACCGTGGGTGAGCAGCATTCTCAGATACCGGTCTCCACGTTTGGAGATGCGCCCCAGACGGCGCGTGCTGCCCGAGGAGTATTCCTTGGGCGTGAGGCCGAACCAGCTGGCGAAATGACGGGCGTCGCGGTAGTGGCTCACCTCGCCCGAGGTCGCCGCGACCATGGCGGTGGCGGTCAACAGACCGATGCCGGGCACAGTCAGCAATTCCTGGCAGGCCGGGTTTTGTTTGACTAGCGCGGCCAGTTCCTGCTCCAGCTGTGCAATGCGCTGTTCCAGAAGACGGATCTCCTCGATCAAGAGCTTCATCGAACCCCGGATCAACTCGGGGATGGCGCTGCGGGGATCGGCCAGTGCCCGGGCCATCGTTTCGACACCGGTGCGCGCGCCCTGCGGAATAACGAGGCCGAATTCCCGGCAGAAGCCGCGCAGCGCATTGATGCGGCTGGTGCGGGTGGACATCCACAGCGAGCGGGTGCGGTGCAGGCCTTGCAGGGCCTGCTGTTCAAGCGACTTGATCCGGACGGGCTCGATATCGGATGCGCGCAGCGCTTCGAGCAGCGCCGCTGCGTCGGCGGCATCGGTCTTGTTGCGCTTGACGTAGGCTCGAACGTATTTGGCCGGCAGCAGTTTCACTTCGATGCCGAGGCCGGAAAGCCAGCGTGCCCAGTGGTGGGCGGAGCCGCAGGATTCCATGACGACGAGCGAGACGTCGCGGTTGTGAAACCAGCGCTCGAACTGGCTGCGGGTGAGACGGTGAGTTTCGATGACTTTCCAGGAAGCATCGGCAACGGCCAGCTGGAAAACGGACTTGGCAAGGTCAACGGCTACGGTAGTAGACTTCATGTCGGACTCCTTTCGTTGAAGACATCTGATCCCCATCCCATGAAGACCAGTGACGCCAACTATGGCGATAAAAAGCGGGGGGAGTCCATCCCATCATTCAACCTCGCTCCCTTCGGTCGCTGGACGGCGCTAAAGCGCCGCCGGTTAGCTCTACGTTAGGTCGCTTTGATATGTCTGACTTTCACTGGCTAAACAAGCAAGGCGTTGAGAATGCATCCGGCTTTGTTGTGCAATTCACTGGACGTTTCACTGCAGAGTATCGCGAGGGCGGTCGCGCCCTCGTAGTGGAGGTTGAGGACGGGATAGTCGGTACCCAGCCTGCAATTTGTTATTCGCGTTCTGCTTTTAATGGTTGGGACACAAACCCTGCTGAGCAGCAACGTGTGGCAGACAACTTCCGAGCCGCAATGGCCTTTCAGGGGTTGGTGCCAATTGCGGACTGAACAACCTAACTCTTAAGATATATATATGGGGTCAGACACCGTTATCCGGCTGATTCAATCCATCTTGAACCCAGGCCACACGTCAGATGAGCACACCTATCCTTTTCCGTGAAGCGTCCAGGGCGGACCTGCCAGAAATTCTCCGCCTCTATGCGCAGCCTGATCTGGACGATGGCCAGGTGCTGGCGCTGGCTGAAGCCGAACGCATGTTCGACCGCATGGCGCGCTATCCCGACTACCGGACTTATGTCGCGATGTGCGATGGCACGATCGTGGGCACCTTGTCGCTACTGATCATGGACAACCTCGGACACCGGGGTACGCCTTCCGGCGTGGTCGAGGATGTGGCCGTCGACCCGCACTGGCAGAGGCAGGGCATCGGCCGGGCGATGATGCAGCACGCGCTTCGGCTGTGCGGCGAGAAAGGCTGCTACAAGGTCGCGCTGTCGTCCAATCTCACGCGCGAGCGCGCACATGCCTTCTACGAATCACTCGGTTTCGAGCGGCACGGTTACAGTTTCAGGGTGATGATCGACGCATCGGGTGAGCTCTCTCCGCTCGACTGAAGCGGCGCCAAGCCATGGCCAGCATCCTGATTCTCTATTCCACCACCGACGGCCACACCCTCCGGATTAGCCAGCATCTGCAGCACGTGATCGAGCAGCGGGGGAACCGGGTCACGCTGGTTTCGATCGACGAGGCGGGCCAGACGAACCTGCAGGCGTTCGACACCCTCGTGATCGGCGCGAGCATCCGCTACGGCAGGC